>JBDSWG010000093.1:0-22397 GCA_039926825.1 Ferruginibacter sp. | reverse complement strand
CCGTGGGATTTATTTAAATACAACGATGCCATCATCAAATCCGATTTTGAAATTATTACAAAGGGGCGTACATCTGCTTCTATACCCGGTTCTGTAAAAGTCACTGGCGATAATATTTTTATAGAAGAAAGTGCAAGGTTGAGTCACTGCATTATTAATACAGAAAGCGGCCCCGTATACATAGGAAAAAATGCGGTGGTTATGGAAGGCTGCCTGCTTCGGGGGCCGCTAACGGTGGGAGATAACGCCAGCATAAAAATGGGAACAAAAATTTATGGTGCTACTACCATAGGGCCTAACTGCGTAGCGGGGGGAGAAATAAAAAATTCAATCCTTATGGGCTACAGCAATAAAGCGCATGATGGTTACCTCGGCGATAGCGTTCTAGGTTATTGGTGTAACCTGGGCGCCGGAACATCTAATAGCAATGTAAAAAATACCGGCGGAGAAGTGCGATATACTTTATCTGCAAATGGAGAAAATATTTCTGCCGGAAATAAGGCAGGCCTGCTGATGGGCGATTACAGCCGTGCCGCCATCAATACTTCATTTAATACAGGTTCGGTGGTTGGGCCATGTTGCAATATCTTTGGCCGCCATATCCCCGCCACCTATATACCGGCATTTACCTGGGGTAAGGAAAAATACAGGCTGGATAAAGCTTTCCGCGACATTGAAAACTGGATGCAGATGAAAGGCAAAACTTTATCAGCAGAAGAAAAAAATATTTTAGAGCAACTTTATAAAGACTGAATAATATGAGAAAACAAATTGCTGCCGCAAACTGGAAAATGAATCTCTCACCCGAAGAAGGAAAAAGTTTGCTGGCGGAAATAGTAGATGCAAACTTTAAACTTGAAAAAAAACAGGAAGTAATCATTGCAGTTCCTTTTCTATATCTCTCCATGGCTTCAGGAATGGTTGAAAATATAAATGGCGTTCATATTGCAGCCCAGGATTGTTCGGCTTACGATAATGGTGCTTACACAGGACAGGTGAGTGCAGAAATGCTTTCACAGTCAGGTATCTCTTATGTAATTGTTGGCCACAGCGAACGCCGCCAATATAATCATGAAACGAATAAGGAGCTTGCAGGAAAGCTAAACCAGGCCCTGGCAAATCACTTAACGGTGATTTTCTGCTGTGGGGAACCATTAAGTGTAAGAGAAGAAGGAAGCCAGGAAATGTATGTAAAAATACAGCTTGACGAAAGCCTTTGTATGCTTTCTCCCGGGCAGCACGATAATTTAATAATTGCTTATGAACCCATCTGGGCAATTGGTACAGGTAAAACAGCTTCTACACAACAAGCCCAGGAAATGCATGCTTTTATCAGGCATACACTCAATGAAAAGTTTGGAGAAGATGCCGGTAATGAAATTCCTATTCTTTATGGCGGTAGTGTAAAACCAGCTAATGCAGCCGAAATTTTTGGACAGCCCGATGTTGATGGTGGTCTGGTAGGAGGGGCTAGCCTGGAGGCTAAAGATTTTCTGGAAATTATTAGAAGCCTGAAGGCTTAACAAGTCAGTTTTATTTTTTCAAACTTATTCAAAAGGTCTATATGTAAAATAGTTTGGGAATTATCTTCATTACGGTTATACATAGGCGAAAATTTTGCCCCAAAAATAATTTCGTTAAAAGTGTACGAAGTGCGGGCCACGACGGTGTTGCTGAACATATCATCAAAGGCTTTTACAAATACAATAATTTCCCCTTTTACCTGCCGGAAGTCTTCCTCAGAAAAGTTACTGAAGGGGCTTTCATCATCTATAGGGTGCACAATAGTCCAGCTGAGGTTCAACGTATTTATTTTTGCCAGTTCCAATTCCAGCGGGTAAAACCGATTCACCATTTTACCATTTTCTTCTATGGATATACCCACAGTAAGCCTGACTTCTGCTTCAGAAAGTGTCGTATTTTTATAGGGTGCCAGGCGTAACATCAGGGCCTTACCTTCTTTGAAAGGAGCAATGATAGCATTGTGAGAAAATTTTATAAAGGCAGTGGGTTTGCTGAATCTCCCATACATCAGGCCGGTAGCCACGGCAAAGCTCAACAAGCCGATTAAAGCCTGGAAGGCAGCAATCGCACTGGTCATAATTCCCGTCGGGCTGATGCGGCCATAACCTACAGTAGTAAAGGTTTGCGTGCTGAAGAAAAATGCTTCTATAAACTTTTCTGCTTCTGTATGCGTTGTCATTCCACTTAACTTATCTACACCGATTAAGTAATAGACCATTGCAAATAAGAGATTGATGACGATAAAGAAAAATAAAATGGTAAGAAAAAAATTTGTACGGCTCATGGCCAGCATGGTATGAAACCAACTGTATTGTTCCAGTTTGGAAATCCCTGATTTCCCAATGTTCGCCTGGCCATCTTTTTTTATAAAACGCCCCCCATAACTTGTAGCATTATCTCCAAAACCCGTATTGGCAGTCGTTTTTGCTTTAGAACTAATCTTATTTAAAAAGGCCATACATTGTGTTAGACCTGTAAGTTAACTAATAGCGGCTAATGAATTATATTGTGCCTGCATCAATTCTTATTCATCAGCCAGAGCGCGGGTTACGCAGTAATTTTATTCATGGCCGTCTCCAAATATTTATATAAAACTATTGCCTGGCGTGGCCTCGTATTTGTAGCTTCATTCTTTTTAAATTTGGCTATAGCAAGGGTTTATGGAGCTGCGGAAAGTGGTATATTTTTTTATAACATTAGTATTTATTCCCTTATTATCCTTGTCGTAAGCCTAAGCCTGGAAGCCGGTTTAGGGTTTTATGCCAATTCCGAACCCGCAAAAGTTAACCGCCTTTTTAGTTTCTCCATTCTTTGGTTTATCATCATTTCTGTATTACTCTTTGTCATATTTTTTAGTTCATTTTTTTTTATAAACCCTCACAAAGTGGTGCTCTTAAAAGCATTGCCATTCATCTCCGGAAATATTTTAATGACCTTTATGACTGGATTGTTTTATGCCCGGAAACATTTTGTAATTCCGAATGTCATCATGCTGGTTGCTTATGGAATATTGTTCCTTTTGTTACCCGGTTTTTTGATAAAGACAATTTCACTTCCCCAATATCTTAACCTGTATTTATGGACTTACCTTTTTATTGCTATAATTATGGCACTGCTATTTTATGCCCGGGAACTGAAAGGAAATAATTGGGAATGGCCGGGTTTGAATATCCTGAAACCTTTGATAAAATACGCTGCGATTGCTTGGGTAGGCAATATAATCTTCTTTTTTTTATACCGTGTAGATTACTGGTTTATTGAACATTATTCAGGCAAAATTGAATTGGGGAATTACATACAGGTGTCCCGGCTTGCGCAGGTATTTTTCCTGGTACCAGCCATTGTAGCTTCTGTTATCTTCCCCGTAACGGCTTCGTCTCCCGGCAGGGAAATGATGAAGATGCTGGCTTTGATCTCAAGATTATTTTTCGGCCTTTACATAGTTACCTGTGCCTTTATTGCTTTAACGGGCCGGTGGTTATTTCCCTGGTTATTTGGAGAAAGTTACCATGCTATGTACATGCCTTTCATGTTTTTGATCCCGGGTATATTGGCGCTCTCCATGCTATATCCCATCACAGCTTATTTTGCTGGTATAAATAAAGTTGTATTGAATCTTAAAGCCAGTGCAATAGCATTATGTTTTATGATAGCCGGAGATATAATTTTTATTCCCGCTTACGGAATTTATGCAGCGGCCATAGTAAGCAGTGCCAGTTATATTATTTTTCACTTAATACTATTTTTCTACCTGAAAAAAAGTTTTAATATTCAAGTCAAATCTTTTTTTTTCATTCAAAAGAACGATTTTTCGATACTCAAATCCTATTTTACAGGCTCAATAAAATCTCATAATGGCATTCAGCAGTGATGAAATGTATACAGGTGGAGCGTACTTCATGAACAATCCCTGCTGGGATGATGATTATACTCAATGGAAAGCCGGGATCATTCATTCCCTGTTAAGAAAAAATAATGTGTACCCGAAAACCGTTGTGGATGTGGGTTGTGGCGCAGGGGGAATACTCCTGCACCTGTCAGAAAAAGATAACAACATAGAAAAACTGGAAGGCTATGATATTTCACCCGACGCTATAAGACTGGCTGCAAAAAAATCTAACGAAAAGCTGACTTTTCATTTAGAAGATTATACCAGCAAGCCACATTCCAGCCCGGACCTGTTACTTTGTATAGATGTATTAGAACATATTGATAACGTATATGGATTTCTTGGCCAATTGAAAAAAACTTCCGGCCATACTATTTTTCATATTCCTTTAGATGTTTCGTGCAGGACTATTTTAAAGCCTCATGTCATACTGCAACAGAGAAATGCTGTAGGGCATATTCATTATTTTTCGCAGGAAATGGCCATGTGGGCATTGTCTGATAGTGGCTTCAGGATTATAGACTGGGTATATACAAAGCCTGCTGTTGATTGGGAACCCGCGGACAGTTTCAAAAGAAATTTAAAAAAAACCTTGAGAAATTTTTCCTTCGCAATAAATAAAAATCTCAGTGCAAAATTGTGGGGTGGGTATTCTATGATGATATTGGCAGAAGGTTAATGCAACATGTAACATGAGAAAAAACTGGAAATATTTCTGGCAGTCTTTATTGGTAAATCGTATTTCCTATGCTTTCTTTAAGCCATTTATTTTTATTGCTGATCGTATTAAAGCGTCCAGGCATAATTATTTAAACAGGGCAATTGAAAATAAATCAGGAACCATTGCCAGTCGTATATTTAATACAGAAATTGTACTCCATGGCCCATTTAAAGGAATGCATTATACAAGTTACGGTGGCACCGGTAGCAGTTCGTATTATGCAAAACTCCTGGGCAGTTATGAGAAGGAAATTCATCCTTTTATTTTAAAAACTTTCGAAAATAAATACGAGTCTTTTATTAATATAGGCTGTGATGATGGCTACTATGCTGTAGGTATGGCTATTCATTTTAAAAATATACCGGTACATGCTTATGATATAAATAAACACGCATTAGAAAAAGCCCGTCTATTGGCCAGGAAAAATAATGTTGAACAGGTGAATTTTCACGGCAGATTTACCAGCCAGGTGGCAAATGAATATGATGGCCGCCGTTCTTTGTTTATTGTAGATTGTGAAGGTGATGAAGTACACATTTTTACCAGGGTGAATGTTGCAAATTTAATTTCAAGTGATATCTTAATTGAATTACATCTTCATCTGCACCCGGAGGCGGTTGAATATTTTGCGAACCTGTTTTCCAATACGCATGATATCAGCATTGTAGATAGCGTTCCGGATCACCTGAAAGCGATGCATTATAATTACCCCGAATTAAAGGAGTTGGATTATTCAACGCGTTTGTTCATTGTGGAAGAGAGAGAAGTTTTTATGCAGTGGATTTTCTTATCGGCGAAAAATACGGCACATGCGTGATAGCAAATACATATTGGTGTTACCTTCCTGGTACCCCTCCCGTGTTGACGCTTACAATGGAGATTTTATTCAACGGCACGTAAAAGCAATTTCTTTATTCCGGAAACAACACGTCATCTATGTCGTAAAAGATTTGTCGTTAATTGAAAAAGAAAAAACTGAAATACATACCTGCAATAATTACACAGAAGAGATTATATATTACCGTCCCATTGTTACAGGCATAAGTATAGCAGACAAAATAATTTCGCATAGCCTTTACCTGCGCCTGGTCAAAAAATCTGTAAAAGCTTTTTTAAAGAAAAACGGAAAGCCAGGTCTCGTACACGTGCATGTAGCTTTAAAAGCCGGGATGATTGCTAAATGGATGAAGAAAAAATGGCATATTCCTTATTTTGTTTCCGAACACTGGACAGGATATTTAAAGCATACGGAGAATAATATTTACCAGGCAAACTCCTGGTATAAAAATCAACTTAACGCTGTGCTTTCACAGGCTTCTGCTATCTCCGCTGTTTCTGTTTTTCTTGGCAGAGCCATAACTAAATTCAATAACAACGTTATCCCGGTACGGATACCAAATGTTGTAGATACGACCATTTTTTTCCCGGCTCTGAAAATGCAAAGAGCGCCGGTTTTCTTGCATGCATCTACCATGAACTACCAAAAAAATATAGAAGACATCCTGGTGGCGATGGCAATAGTAAAAGAAACATCACCTTCAGCCAGGCTTCACTTATATGGGCCATTACCATCTTCAGTTAATGCCCTCATAACCGAACTTCACCTCCAGGAAAGTGTCATCTGGAAAGGCGAGGTAGACCAGGAAGCATTAGCCGGAGCAATGAGAACCGCAACTGCATTAATTTTATACAGCCGTTACGAAACTTTCGGATGTGTAATTATAGAAGCATTAGCTACAGCTTTACCAGTAATTGTAAGTGATATACCTGTATTTCATGAATTGGTTTCAGATATGGAAAATGGAATAATTGTTCCATTGCATGATACACGTTCATTAGCCAGTGCTATGAATACTGCATTGAATAAAAATTTTAATATTCAGGAGCATTCAATGGATGAATATAATTATAATAATGTTGGGAAAAGATTTGAACAGTTGTATAAAACAGTGGTAGAGGATAATTAATTTATTTTAATATTTTCAATTTTTACCGGTTGCTCAATTGCATCTCCTATGCTTGGTTGGTTTTGAATTTTCCTAACAATCGTCATGCCTTTGATTACTTTTCCAAATGCGGCAAATCCTAAACTATCTGGCGTGCCGCCACTGCCTGCATCCAGGCTGCTTTGATCACCAATGCAAATAAAGAACTCAGAAGATGCCGTACCCGGCTCCGTACGTGCGAGAGAGATGGTTCCATTCGTATGGCTTAAGCCGGTAATGTTTGTTGGTTCATGGGGTATAGCGGCCACTTCCGGCACCGGGGAAGTTTTATAAACGCCACCTTGTATCAAGCCGCTGTTATAATCTGAGGGCAAGGGATCTGCTTTCAGTACTCGATAAAAATTTGAATTCAAATAAATGTCTTCTTTTACATTTTTCAAAAAAGCAGCTACAGTTTTCGGGGCTTTATCCGGATACAATTCAATATCAATTTCTCCCATAGAGGTGTTTATCCTTATGACAGGTTTATTATTTTTAGGACGGTTGCAGGCAATAATAAAAAGCAATACCAATACAAGTATGCCTGCCAGCGGAAGAAATTTATGTGTTTCAATCATTCCTCAGTTTTTTAAATTCTGACCCATCTTTCCAGGCAGGCCGGAGGTTGCCGAAGGCCAGTTTTTTCCCGATGGCAAATAGCAATTTTATTTCTTGCAGGCCCCCGACAAAATTCCAGGTGGAGGCATCATATTCATCCGAGGGACGATGGTAATGTTCTTTTGTATACAGTTCATTTTGTTTTCTTCCATAGGCTGTGTCATGCCCTTCCACATCAGTTCCTGTTTTGGTGTATAAGGCGGGGATACCCACTTTGGCAAAGTTAAAATGATCCGAACGGTAATAAGAACCGGCTTCGGGGTGAATGTCGAAAGAAAGGTGGAGGTTGTTTTCTTTCGTGTACGCCCCAACGTAATCTTCAAGTTCATTTTGGCCCTGGCCCACTATAACAACATCTTTTCTTTTTTCGCCGGGATTTATACCATCCATATTAATGTTTGCAATGGTTTTTTCTATAGGAAAGATGGGGTTGGCTGCATAATACGCCGAGCCCCATAATCCCTGCTCTTCTGCGGTTACTGCCAGGAACACGATGGTTCTTTCGGGTGGCATTTTCATATTTTTAAAAGCATGTCCCAGTTCCATCAAAGCTGCTACTCCACTGGCATTATCCAGGGCTCCATTATAAATAGAATCCCCTGTTTCATCCGGCTTCCCAATACCCAGGTGATCCCAGTGAGCCGTATATATAATTGTCTCTTCAGGATTTTTAGTGCCAGTTATTTTCGCGATAACATTATGTGATTTTTGATACGTAGTTTCTACTTTCAAAGAAGCGGTTAAGCGCACTCCTAGCGCAACAGGCTTGAATCCTGGTTTCCAGGCATTTTGCAATAAGGTAGTATCCTGCCCGCCCGCACCCAACAGGCGTACGGCAGCCGGGCCAGATACCCAGCCAATAATATCAGCATACCTGGTCGTTTTTCCCCTTTCATCCAGGTGAAGCCGGGAACTGTTCCAATTATTTTGTACAACACTAAAGGGATAACTTGACGCTGCCGTGTTATGAATGATAAGACATCCTTTGGCTCCCTGCCTTCCAGCTTCTTCAAATTTATAAGTCCAGCGGCCATAGTAGGTCATCGTTTTACCTTTAAAAAGATTGTCATCCTTACTATCATAACCGGGATCATTCACCATGATGAGAACTATTTTATCTTTTACATCCAGGCCGGCATAATCATTCCTGTTGTATTCCGGCGCAACAATGCCATAGCCCGCAAATAGTACTTCGTTGTTTTTAAAACTTTGTGCCGCATCTGTTTTATCTGTCCAGATGACGTAATCATCAAATCCTTTTAGGGTAAAATTTCCTTTAGCAGTTTCCACCTGCATCGTGCTGTCTGCAACGGTGTGCAGGTTTACCATGGGTACTTCCTGTAAATAACTTCCATTATTGCCCGGCTCCAGGCCATCTTTACGAAAAACTTCTTCAATATATTTTATGCTTTTAACCTCACCTTCTGTGAAAGGTTTACGGCCCATAAATGAATCCGAAGCCAGCACTGCAATATGCTCCCGCATAGTAGCGGCAGAAATTGCCGGCTCACTTTCCCCGGATTTTTGTTTATCATTTTGCTGGCAGGAAAATAATAATGGCACTAAAAAAAATACTAAAAAAAACTTTTGCATATTATAAAATTTATTGCCTGTAAATTATTGACTCCCGATAGCTATCGGGATGACAATTGACTTATTGACCATTGACCATTGACCCATTGACCCATTGACCCATTGACCCATTGACCATAGTTGGGGAGCTGGTAAGGTAATCAAAATAATGGTTTTCGTTTTAGTAATACCCAGTTCAATCAAAACGTATGACAGCATCATTTTCTACAGGGTAACCCTGGCAGGTTAAAATGCGGCCCTTTTCTATTTCCTCGTCTACCAGCACTTCATTATAAGCCATCCAGATTTTACCAGAAGTGCAGGTAGCCATACAACTGCTGCACCTGCCGGCACGGCAACTGTAAGGAAGCATAATATTATTTTTTAAAGCAGCAGATAAAATATTGTCGGGGTATTGTACAGTAATGTTATACATATTTTCCCGGTAATGTATGGTTACCTGGTGTGCCTCTGTATCCGGCGGTTTTGGCAAAGTTAACCGAGGTAAAGTGCTGAAATTTTCTTTAATAATTTTTGCATTTGTACTCACACGGGAAATGGCAAATGTCACCAATTGCATGTAGGCCCAGGGGCCACATATATAATTCAGGCTTTTCTCAAACTGGGATTCTCTACTCAACTTCTCCTGCAATAAAAGAAAACTCATTCTCCCTTTTTCCACATGCATGATGTTGCTGAAAAAATAATAAATGGAGAATCGGTGGGCATATTTTTTTGCTAAGGCTTCCAGGTCCTCATGAAATATAGCTTCCCGCAGGGAACGGTTACTATAGAACAATGTAATGGAATTTTTAGTTGTTACCAGCAGCGTTTTCAACAGGCTAAAGCAAGGTGTAATACCACTGCCCGCTGCATAAAAATAAAAAGCCTTAAAAATTTTATCATCTCCTGGTAAAATAAATTGGCCGCCAATGCCGGAACAATATAAAATATCCCCAGCCCTTGCTTCATCTACAAGCCAGCGGGAAAATTCTCCATTTGCAATTTTCTTTACCGTGATGGTCAGGGCTTCATTACAAGCAGGGCTAGAAGAAATGGAGTAGGAGCGCCGTTTCTCTCCATGCATAGTAAAGAATACAAGTGTAAGAAACTGCCCGGGTTTGTAGATGGGTTTCCAGCCATCCTGTGCTTCCAGAACAAAGGAAGCCGCTTTGGCTGTTTCAGAAATAATTTTTGTGATTTTAACCCGGTAATAATCTTTCGCCTCCATAACATTACAAATAAACAAAGTTTTACTGGTTTTTATCTTGTGTTTGAAAGCTTTTGGCATTCTGGAAAGCTTTGAAAACGCCGGCAGACAATGGATAAAATAGCCTACTTTTGCACACCTAAAAAGTGGAGTATATTTCATGAAAAATATCCGGAATTTTTGCATCATTGCCCATATTGACCACGGTAAAAGCACCTTGGCAGACAGGTTGCTGGAACATACCAAAACCATAAGTGAGAGGGATATGCATGCCCAGGTATTAGATGATATGGACCTGGAGAGAGAAAAAGGTATTACCATTAAGAGCCATGCTATACAGATTAATTACCCTTATAAGGGAGAAGAATATATTTTAAACCTCATTGATACGCCCGGCCACGTAGATTTTAGTTATGAAGTGAGCCGTGCCCTGGCAGCTTGCGAAGGAGCACTTTTACTGGTTGATGCATCGCAGGGGATACAGGCGCAGACCATAAGCAATCTTTACCTGGCCATAGATAATAACCTGGAGATTATCCCGGTCATCAATAAAATAGATATGGACGGGGCGATGATACCGGAAGTGAAAGATCAGATCATTGAACTTGTTGGTTGCAAAGAGGAAGACATCCTGCTGGCGAGTGGTAAAAGCGGGATTGGTATTGAAGAAATTTTACACGCTATTATACAGCGAATACCTGCACCTACCGGTGACCCGGAAGCGCCATTGCAGGCGTTAATTTTTGATAGTGTATACAACAGCTTCCGCGGCATTATTGTTTACTTCCGCGTTTTCAATGGTACGATTCACAAAGGTGAAAAAATTAAATTCAGTAATACAGGGTTGGAATATGGCGCAGATGAAGTTGGTATTCTCAAACTCGGCATGATGGCAAAACCGGAAGTGAGAGCCGGTGATGTAGGATATGTAATCACGGGAATAAAAAATGCCAAAGAAATTAAAGTCGGTGATACCATAACGACAACGGCTAACCCATGTAAAGAATCTATCAAAGGATTTGAAGATGTGAAGCCCATGGTTTTTGCGGGAATTTTTCCTGTAGAGACTGATGAATTTGAAGAACTTCGGGATTGCATGGATAAATTGCAACTCAATGATGCCAGCCTTACCTTTGAGCTGGAAACCTCTCAGGCACTTGGTTTTGGATTTCGCTGCGGCTTCCTCGGTATGCTGCACATGGAAATCATACAGGAAAGATTGGAGCGGGAGTTTAACCAGACGGTGATAACAACGGTGCCGAATGTAAGCTTTAAAGCCACTACCAGTAAAGGAGAATTGATTATTGTGAACAACCCGACGGAGATGCCGGACCCCACGAGGATTGACACCATTGAAGAACCTTTCATACGGGCACAGATGATAAGCAAGCCGGAATATATTGGTAATATCATGACGCTGTGTATTAATAAAAGAGGCATATTAATAAACCAGGGATATCTTACGCCCACTCGTGTGGAGCTTACTTTTGATATGCCGCTAACGGAAATCGTTTTTGATTTTTATGATAAGCTCAAGAGTATGACCCGTGGGTATGCATCATTTGATTATCATCCAATAGAGTACCGCGAAAGTGATATTGTGAAGATGGACATCCTGCTGAATGGTGAGAAGGTAGATGCCCTCAGTGCCCTCATCCACCGGGCACGGGCACACGAATTTGGCCGTAAACTTTGTGAAAAATTAAAAGAATTATTACCCCGCCAGCAATTCCAGATTGCCATACAGGCGGCCATAGGCGCAAAAGTTGTTGCCCGCGAAAACATCAGCGCCATGCGTAAAGATGTTACTGCAAAATGTTATGGTGGTGACATCAGCCGTAAACGTAAACTCCTGGAGAAACAAAAAGAAGGTAAGAAACGTATGCGCCAGGTTGGTAATGTTGAAATTCCGCAGGAAGCCTTCCTGGCAGTACTTAAGCTGGATGATTGATGTGGGATATTAAGATTATCTTACTTTGATTCATTCGGTACTGATTTCGTTAAGCTATGAAATTATTCCCCTCATCTGCCCTTCATCAACTGGAGTTTGATAAGATAAAAGACCTGGTTGCAGTTTACTGCCGTACAGAAATGGCGCGGCAAATGTTGCAGGATTTGCGCATACACACACAGCTCTCTTACATAAATGAAGCGCTGCATCAAACGTTGGAATATAAAACCCTGCTAGATGCCGGGGTATATTTTCCTAATGATTTTACGGCAGACATTCGCAAGGATTTAAAACTCTTAAGCATACCCGGGGCCAGCCTTTCCGGGGAACAGTTTTCCGGCCTGCGCCGCCTGGCCGAAAATACGGAACAAATATTCCGCTGGTTTACCGTGGAGAGAAAAGAAGAAAATCCTTACCTCTCCATTTTATTGTCCCCGACATTTTATGAGAAACAGATTAAGAAAGATATTAATGAAGTTTTAGATGAAGGGGGCGTGGTAAAAGATAATGCCAGTGCCGCACTGTTGCAAATCAGGACCAACCTTTATCGCAGGCGGACTGAGTTGCGGCGGCAGTTTGATAAAATTCTTCAGAAGATGAATAAGCTGGGTTACCTGGCAGATATAGAAGAAAGCTTCATGAACGGGCGGCGGGTGCTGGCTGTATTTGCAGAGCAAAAAAGAATGATTAAAGGCGTGATGCACGGTGAGAGTGACAGCCGCCGTACCAGCTATATAGAGCCGGAAGAAATTACGCCTATTAATAACGAAATTTTTTCCCTGGAATCTGAAGAGACAATAGAAGTATATCGCATACTGAAAGCTTTGACGGCAAAAATCAGCGTTTATGCGCCCCTGTTATCTCATTATTATCAACTTGCCGGAGAATATGATTTTATAAGTGCAAAAGCAAAATTTGCCCGGGATACGGGTGGTAACATGCCTTTGCTAAAAGATAAATCCGGGATAAAGCTGGTAGATGCCAGCCATCCCTTGTTGCTTATCTACAATAAGAAAATAAATAAAGAGACCATACCGGTTAACCTTACCCTGGATGATAAAAATTCCATATTGGTCATTAGCGGCCCGAATGCCGGGGGTAAAACGGTCACGTTGAAAACTGTAGGGTTACTGCAGGTCATGCTTCAGAGTGGCTTCCTTGTACCGCTTAGCCCGGACAGTGAAATGGGCGTATTTAAACAACTGCTTATTCATATCGGGGATACACAGAGCCTGGAGTTTGAATTGAGTACCTATAGCAGCCACCTGAAAAACATGAAACATTTCATGGAAACAGCCAATGGCAAAACGTTGTTTTTTATTGATGAACTGGGCAGCGGAAGTGATCCGAACCTTGGGGGCGCTTTTGCAGAAGTCATTATGGAAGAACTGGCCTTCCGCCATGCTTACGGTATTGTAACCACGCATTATCTGAACCTGAAAGTAATGGCCAACAAAGTAAAGGGGATTATCAATGGCGCTATGCAATTTGATGAAGAGAATCTTTTGCCACTTTACAAACTGCAGGTAGGCCAGCCCGGTAGTTCCTATACATTTTCGATTGCTGAAAGAATAGGCCTGGATAAAAAACTTATCGGCAGGGCACGGAAACTGGTAGACGATGAACATTTTCGCCTGGATAAATTACTCAATCGTACCGAGCAGGATCTGCAACAACTGGATAAAGAGAAAGATACTCTGCAGGTATTACTCAGGGAAAATGAAGGGCTGAAGCAGGAAATGGAACGGACCATTAAAAAAGAAAAACATACGCAGGAGCTGGATATGCTGCGAGAGCAAAATAAAATAACCGAGGAGCGCTTTCGCTATGTAAAAGATATGGAACGCCGCCTGAAGGCAATAGTGATAGAATGGCGCAAAGGAGAGGATAAGCAGGAAGCCATTAAAACCATTCAATCTCTTTTGTTTTCCCAGAAAGAAAATATTGCACCACCAAAATACCAGAAAAAACTTCAGCAGAAATTTGATGTGATAGAAGGGGAGATAGCACTTGGGGATAAGGTATTAATGAAACAAAACCGGCAGGTAGGAATTGTAAAGGAAATTAAAGGTAAAAAAGCTGTATTACAAGTTGGCGTTGTACCTATAACGGTGGCGCTGCAGGACCTGGTAAAACTCCGCGAAAAAGGATCCGCTTCCGAATAGTTTATCCTGAACTCATGTTCACAAGCTTAGCGGAAAATTATCCACAGCGGGAAAATATAATACTTCCTTATATTTGAGGCAGTGAAACCTTAAGCATTTTACCCGTAAAAGACAATGTAAAGATGGTACTCATTGTAGACGACAGAAACGAAAATATTTTTTCTTTAAAATCATTACTGGAGTTACATAAATTCAACGTGGACACGGCTTTCTCCGGAGAAGAAGCCCTAAAAAAAATTCTTAAAAATAATTATGCACTCATCATCCTGGATGTACAAATGCCAGGCATGGATGGATATGAAGTGGCTGAAAGCATCAAAGGCTCCAGCAGATCACGCAATATTCCTATTATATTTCTTTCTGCTGTAAACATTGATAAAACTTTTATAACAAAGGGTTATGGAGCCGGGGCGGTTGACTATATCACAAAACCATTTGATTCGGACCTGCTGATACTTAAAGTAAAAACTTTTTACTCGCTCTCCATGCAGAACCGCGAACTGTTGCAGGCGAAACAGCAGTTGCAGGATGAAATAGAAAACAGGAAAAAAGTTCAGGAAGAGATAGAAGTACTGAACGAGCAGCTGGAAGTAAAGGTAGAAGAGCGTACCCAATTATTACTGGAATCTAATCACAGCCTGGAAAACAGCAATGCAGAATTACAGCAATATGCTTCGCTGGCTTCGCATGATCTCCAGGAACCTTTACGAAAAATTATCACCTTCAGTAAAATGATCCAGTCTAAATATGGCAGCCAGATAGATGATAGTTTGGGTTTGTTTAATAAAATTGTTTCTTCGTCTGAGCGTATGCGTAACCTCATAAACGATCTCCTGGATTATAGTAAACTTTCTACTGTTGATGAATTTCTTCCCTGTGACCTCAATAAAATTTTGCAGGACTGTACAACAGATTTAGAATTATCAATCCAGAACAGCGGGGCAGAAATTCTATATGATACGCTGCCAACCGTGGATGCCATAGAAGGCCAGATGCGGCAGGTATTTCAAAATATTCTTAGTAATGCCATTAAGTTCTGTCGCAAAGATGTGCAGCCGGTAATTAAGATTGAGTCACGCATAATTACTGCGGGCGGCGTAGGAGAGTTACAGGGAAACCGGCAATTTGCCGAGATAACGGTAAAGGATAATGGTATTGGCTTTGATCCGAAATACCTCAACAAAATATTCGTTATGTTCCAGCGGCTACATGGCAAACAGGCTTATGAAGGCACTGGCATAGGCCTGGCTATAGTAAAGAAAATTATTGATAAGCACCAGGGAAGCGTTACCGCTTTGAGTAAAGAGGATGAGGGTTCTACCTTTCTTATTCGCCTGCCACTACACCAGGAATTGGTTTCAACAGTTTAGATTCAACTTGATATTTTTCAACTTCCTGATATGCTTAGAAGAAATTTAATTGTTGGTTTTGGAGTAACACTTTTATTACTCATCATCAGTTCCCTGGCTTCTTATATTAGTATAACACGGTTAATCAAAAGCAATGAAAATGTCCGCCATAATACGCAGGTATTGCAAAATTTTGAAAACCTTATGTTTACTTTACAGGATGCAGAAACCGGGCAGCGAGGTTATTTATTGTCCGGGGATGAAATTTTTTTGGAATCGTATATAGGCTCCTATGACAAAATGAAAATTATTATCGCGAAGCTGCGAACATTATATTCCGTTAGTAAACAATCAGACAGCTTCCTCGATACGTTGGAATCCCTTTCAATACGCCGCATCAGCCACATGAAAGAAAGGATTATGCAAAGAAGGGAAGGCCAAATAGTTTCCATGGAAGGTTTCCGTACGGGGAAAAATTCCATGGATTCAATACGCGAATTTATCAGCCGGGTAGAAAGGCAGGAAGAAGAAATACTGGGCTACAGTACAGGCAAATTAAAAACCCTGGCGAATTCCACTACCGTATTCATTATACTGGCTTCTCTTATTTCTATCTTTATTACCATTTTTTCTTTTTACAGGGTTTTAGACGATTTTAAAAAGAAGCAAGAACTGCAAAATTCGTTGATGGATAAAGACGAAAATGTTTCGCAGCGTATAGGCATTATAGAAAGAGTGGCCGCCCAGATTTCAGATGGCGATTACACGACAGTTGTAGATGATAGTGAAGGGGATGTGTTGGGCAGCCTGGCAGGAGCGTTAAATAAAATGAGCTATTCCCTCCATAACTCTTTTGAAACCCTGAATAATAAAGAATGGATTCAGTCTGGTATTGCACAGTTGAATGATAATATCATTGGCGAAAAAGACCTGGAGAAACTGACGCAAAAGGTGCTGTCATTTATAACTTCTTATACCGATTCTGTAGTAGGTGCATTCTTTCTTGTAAATAATTACGAATCCCTGCAACTTTATGCTACTATTTCTTTAAATAAAAAACCATTTGAAGAGGAAGTTCCCTTCGGCCAGGGCAGTGCAGGTAGTGTTGCCATTTCTGGCAAGCCGATGCTTACAGAAGACATCCAGGATAGCCGCTACCACATAAGTTTTACTAGCGGGAATTTAAAACCTTCCGCCATTTATACCTTACCTGTTTACCACGAAAAAACGCTCAAAGGTATATTGGAGATTGGGGCTTTGGAAAAGTTTCCGGAACGTACAATTGAATTTATTACTCAGGCTGTATATGGTGTTGGTATTGCCATTCACAGTGCAAGAGATCACCAGCGTCTGCAGGAATTGCTGGCAGAAACACAGGCTCAATCTGAAGAGTTGCATGCACAACATAGTGAGTTAGAAAATATAAATACTGAATTACACGCCCAGGCAGAAAAGCTGCAGGCTTCAGAAGAAGAACTAAGGGTACAGCAGGAAGAATTACAGCAGAGCAACCAGGAAATGGAAGAACGCAGCCGGCTGCTGGAAGAAAAAAATGAAATGATTTTAGAAAGAAACCTGGAGATCCAGCAAAAGGCAGAAGAACTAACACAAAGTACTAAATACAAGTCTGAGTTCCTGGCTAATATGTCTCATGAATTGCGTACGCCACTCAATTCAATATTATTGCTTTCGCGTTTACTGTCAGAAAATCACAGTGCTAATTTATCAGATGAACAAATAGAATATGCAAACGTTATCCAACATTCCGGCGCTTCATTACTGACGCTTATTGATGAAATTTTAGACCTTTCTAAAATAGAATCCGGTAAAATGGAGCTGGATTATGCTGATGTTTCCCTGCATGGTTTAGGAAACGATCTTAACGCTCTTTTTACCCCCATTGCAAAAGATAAAGGCATTGAGTTTAAAATTGAATATGCGGATAATGTTCCCGGCATCTTTGAAACGGATCGCTTAAGGGTAGAACAAATTCTGCGCAACCTTATTTCTAATGCTTTGAAATTTACCCGTAAAGGCAGTGTGACGCTGATGATGAAAGAAGATGCAGGCCTTTTTCACTTAGCCGTAACCGATACCGGCATTGGGATACCCAAAAACAAGCAGGAGACTATCTTTGAAGCCTTTCAACAGGCAGATGGGTCTACTAAAAGAGAATTTGGGGGCACAGGTTTGGGCCTGTCTATCAGCCGGCAACTGGCCCTTCTCCTTGGCGGAGAAATCGCTGTAGAAAGTGTAGAAAATGAAGGAAGTACATTTACGCTCCTGCTGCCAATGGGTCGTCATATGGATAAAAGTATTTTAGAACAAGAAAAGCCTGAAAAAAATGAAGCGGTTAAAAAGGAAGAATATTTAATTCCGGGCAGGGAATTTATTTCGGATGTAATACCCCCTTCTGTGCCAGACGATCGGGAAGATATCGAAGCTGGAGATCGCATTATATTAATCATTGAAGATGATGTAAACTTTGCAAAATCGCTGCGGGATTATACTAAAAGAAATGGCTATAAATGTATTGTAGCCGTAAGGGGAGACGAAGGCATTGACCTGGCTAAAAAATATTTACCCACAGGAATATTGCTGGATATTCAGTTGCCAGTAAAGTCGGGGTGGGAGGTAATGGATGAATTGAAATCTTTTGCAGAAACGCGGCCCATCCCGGTTCACATGATGAGCAACCTGGAGGCTAAAACCAAAAGCCTGACCAAGGGCGCTGTAGACTTTATCAATAAACCTGTAGCGTTTGAACAACTGGCGGGTGTATTTAAAAAGATAGAAGAGGCATTGAGCCGGGATCCCAAAAAAGTGTTGATAGTAGAAGACAATGAAAAGCATGCTGCGGCACTGTCTTATTTCTTGCAGAGTTTCAATGTGCAAACTGAGATAAAGCGTTCTGTGGATGAAGGCATAGAAGCCCTGAACACAGAAAACCTGGATTGCGTTATTCTCGATATGGGCATTCCTGCACAGCATAGTTATGATACATTGGAAGCCGTGAAAAAGACACCTGGACTGGAAAATCTGCCCATTATTATTTTCACTGGTAAAAATCTTTCGCACCTGGAAGAAATGAAAATCAAGCAATATGCTGACTCCATTGTTATTAAAACGGCACATTCCTACCAGCGTATTCTGGATGAGGTATCTCTCTTTCTCCACCTGGTAGATGAAAATAAAAAAGATAAGAACCGCTCCCGCAGTAAGCAATTGGGCACGCTGAGTGAAGTATTGAAAGATAAAACTGTGTTGCTTGCAGATGATGATGTTAGGAATATTTTTTCTTTAACAAAATCGCTGGAAACCTATGGTATGAAGGTAATTTCCGCCATTGATGGTAAAGATGCCCTGAAGCAGTTGGATGATAATAAGGGCATTGACATTGTTTTAATGGACATGATGATGCCGGAAATGGATGGATATGAAACCACGCAACACATTCGCCAGCATCACAAATATAAAAAGCTGCCCGTTATTGCTGTTACGGCAAAAGCTATGACGGGGGACAGGGAGAAGTGTATAGCTTCAGGCGCTTCTGATTACATCACCAAGCCCGTGGATATTGACCAGTTGCTGTCTCTGCTGCGTGTATGGCTCTATGATTAATTTAATCTCTAAAAGATTTTAAATGTACCACGGTGAAAAGATAATTCTCCTTATAGATGATGATGCCACTAACATTTTTGCTCTTACTGCAATATTAAAATCGCGGGGGTATAAATACCTCACTGCCCGGGAGATGCATACCGCCTATGCGCACCTTGAAGCAGAACCCCGCATTGGCATAATATTAATGGATATGATGATACCGGTCATTGATGGATACACAGCCACGCCTCAGTTAAAACAAAATGAGCAATATGCAGCAATACCGGTTATTGCGGTTACGGCGCAAGCTATGAAAGGGGATAGAGAAAAATGCCTGGACGCCGGTGCAGACGAATACATACCAAAACCAATAGATGTAGACAGGCTAGATGAGTTGCTGAAAAAATATTTATGAAGTCCTGGGAAAGAAATATGGTGAATGATGAAGAGCTGGAAATGTTACTGGAGGAATTATTCAGGGCCTGCGGCTATGATTTTACAAGCTATGCCAAGGCTTCAATAAAAAGGCGGGTTAACCGCCTTATGGTAATCGATCGGCATCCCAGTTTTGCCGAATTATTCTACCGGCTAAAGCATAGTCCGGAATATTTAAAACACGTTGTTGAGCAACTAACCGTAAACGTTACCGATATGTTTCGGGATCCTGCCGTATTTAAAATGATGCGGGAAGATATCATACCGCAACTGGCATCTTACCCTGTAATCCGTATCTGGCATGCGGGCTGTGCAACCGGGGAGGAAGTGTACTCTATGGCAATATTGCTGGCAGAAGCCAATTTGTTGCATAAGTGCCTTATTTATGCAACGGATATTAACCCTTCCGTCATTATTAATATTCAGAAAGGTATTTTCCCACTAAGTGCCATGAAGCAATATTCTGAAAATTATATTCAGACCGGGGGCAAAAAAGATTTTTCAGAATATTATACAGCAAAATATAATTGGGCAAAGTTTGATGATAGCCTCCGCATCAAAATGATTGCGGCTACGCATAACCTTGTATCAGACAGATCTTTCAATGAATTCCAGGTAATTTTCTGCCGGAATGTGCTTATTTATTTTGACAAAGAACTACAGGATAAAGTACTCACCTTGTTTGATGAAAGCCTGGAGAATCGGGGTTTTCTCATCCTGGGTTCCAAAGAAAATCTTATATTTTCACCCATAGCAAAAAAGTATAAGGCTGTGGCGAATAAAGAGAAAATATGGCGCAAAATAAGTTAACCATACCAGGCGCTTGCATTATTGGCGGTTCTGCCGGCAGCCTGGATATACTCCTGGAAATTATTGATGCCATCCCTCCTGATTGCAAATACATTTTCATTATCATTATTCATAGAAAAAAAGACGGGGAATCTGTCTTGAGAAGCCTGTTGCAGGCACGTACTAAACTTCCTGTGATAGAAGTGGAAGATAAAGATCCTATATTACCGGGAAGAATTTACCTGGCCACCCCGGATTACCACCTCTTGCTTGAAAAGGAAAGTTATTTTAGTCTTGATTATTCTGAAAAGGTGCATTTCAGCCGTCCAAGTATTGACGTTAGTTTTGAATCTGCGGCTTTGTGTTGTGGTGAAGCAACAGTGGGGATATTATTATCTGGGGCCAATGAAGACGGGGCTTCCGGGCTGAAGCTTATACAGCAATGTGGTGGTAAAACCATCGTTCAGGATCCCGATTTTTCAGATGCCTCCTATATGCCTCAAAAGGCTTTGGACATCATAAAACCTGACGCTATTTTAAGGCCCGGAAATGTCAAAGAAGTTTTACTGCCTTTCTTACAATATTGATATTTGAGTTATTATTACCCCCTTGCTCAAGCCGAGTATTTTATTTCCTTTCAATTACTACACCTGCTTTCGAGATGCATCTTTATTAAACTTTATAATTATAATGTGAATTCTTACCCCATAGTGGAATCGGCATGTAGAATATATTTTACACATTTTCTGTAAGGGCATTAAAAAGGTGATATTTAATTTCTGGAATAGTTTTTAGATAATTATTCTGAATTCCCACAATACATATTTACAAAATAATTTTACATCGTTACCTTTTAGGCGTTAACCTGCCATTCATGCGAGGCAAGCGATTAATGAGTTTTTTTATAAAGGATTTAGAATAAAAGGCAAGGCACAGGATGAGAAACACAATGATAAATGATTAAAATATTTAACGTGGTGGAAAAGTAAAACAGTAATGTATTATTACGCACAGGCTTTCATTGGATGAAATTGAACATACCCATTTAAAATTTTAATATAAATAAGGTGGCGGTATAAAAATTGTTTTATATCCCGGATAAATAAAAATAATAACAGACTAATTATTAGTATGGAAACCGTAACAATTATTGGCATTGCAGCCAGCATTGGCACTGCTATTTCCCTGATACCGCAGTTGGTAAAAGTGATAAAAGAAAAGGAATCGAAAAGCGTTTCCCTGGGCATGATGATAATCCTTTTTGCCGGCCTCGGCCTGTGGATTTATTATGGGTTCTTAAAAAAAGATTTGATCATCATTATAGCTAATTCGTTTTCTTTTATAATCAATCTTTTACTCGCAATTTTTGCTGTAAAATATAAAAACAATGACCATGAAGGCAAATGAAATTATGCTGGCAGGTGTAGCCGGTACCACAGCTTTTACTTTATTCAGTATCGGGGCTTCGCATGTGTGTAATGAAAATTTTGAAGAGCCGGAGTTATTAGGGGATATGATTTATCCACTTACGCCGCTCAGGAAAAAGCCCGCTAAGCTAACGGGATGGGTTACCCATTATTTGGTTGGTATTGCCCTGGCTGCTTTCTATAAAATAATTTTACAGTCTTCCCGATACAAACCCACCATCAGCTCCGGGCTCTTAGCAGGGGCAATTACAGGGTACCCGGCATCACTAGTTTGGGATGCTGTTTTAAGAGTTCATCCCCAACCCGCCCGCCCCAGGACAACTTCTTTTTACGTGCAACTCACTATTGGCCATGCCATCCTGGGTGCTGTCATATTTGCTGTGTTTAAGAGTTTTGAAAAACGGGAGGGGAGGAAAACAGCAAATAAATTGAAATGAATTATGAACTGAAATGAATAATATAAAAAGCATTTTTTTTCTGCGCTTGTATGAACAAGTTTATAACGCCTTGAAAAAAAATAAGGATTAGCTGCGCTGACCCCGAATGGGGGGGAGCCAAAAAAATGATGCTGCTCGCTTCTCTCCTCTGGCATTTTTTTTTCCTGCGCTTGTATGAACAAGTTCATAACGCCTTGAAAAAAAATAAGGATTAGCTGCGCT
>JBDSWG010000092.1:0-8798 GCA_039926825.1 Ferruginibacter sp. | reverse complement strand
TATTTGCTGTAACCATTCGCAATGCTTTTGAAAATAAAAGTATCAACAGCCTGTTCATTAAAGGCCGTGTAAAGGCTGTCAGGTAATATATACGCCTGTATTGGATGAATTTTCACAATCCTTACGTACCTTTGCGCCTCATAAAAAATTCAAAAATGAAATCAATTACAATCGAAGGTCAACTGAGGACCGAAAGCGGAAAAAAAGCCACCCGCCTACTTCGCTCTCAGCAACTCGTGCCAGGTGTAATTTATGGTGGTCAATCAGAGATTA
The DNA here is from genome assembly GCA_039926825.1 of Ferruginibacter sp. Lineage (GTDB taxonomy): Bacteria > Bacteroidota > Bacteroidia > Chitinophagales > Chitinophagaceae > Ferruginibacter. The sequence continues at coordinate 8,525 of JBDSWG010000092.1, read as the reverse complement.
ACTTTTCTGTTCCAGCATCTGCGCTAAAACCCATCGTTTACACGTCTGAGTTTATGTTTACTGAAATTTCAGTAGATGGAACTACCTACAAATGCATCCTCAAAGATATGCAGTTTCACAAAGTAACCGATCTGCTCATTCACGTAGATTTCCTGGAACTCGTAGAAAACAAAAAGGTTATAGCTACGCTGCCGCTGAAATACGTGGGTACGCCTGCTGGTGTGAAAGCCGGTGGTAAGCTGGTAACCAAAATGAAAAGCATTAAAATTAAAACCCTTCCTAAATATTTGAAAGAACATTTAGAAGTGGATATCAGCAACCTGGCCCTGAATGAAAACATTCGTGTGCAGGATATTCCGGCAGAAAATATGGAAGTGATGAACTCTCCTCGTATTCCTATAGCTTCAGTAACAATGACCCGTCAGTTGAAGCAGGAAGAAGCTTCCGCACCTAAAGTCGCTGTGAAAAAATAATATATATTTTCACTTAATTAATAAAGGCCCGGAGAATCTCATCCGGGCCTTTATTAATTATTATTATTCAATAAATGTATCGAGACTGATAATATTGACAATTTGCTCTGCCAGTTCCGGGTGTTTAAAATATTTTTTCCTCCACCCCTTTGCCTCAGTGGTAGTTGCTTTTATATTACTCATATCAGACCTCATCTCCCATTTGTCATTTCTTCGAACGTATTTTAGAATATTTATAAAAGTACTATCTGTAAATAAGGAATCAGAAACACGAACTGTATATTTTATTGTATTAGGTAAAATAATAGCAGGAGTATCTAAAATCAGCCTTAAGCGCCGCATTCCATCATAATCACTGATTTTATAGCTCTCAGGAATAATTTTTAAATTATGTGCTTCATCATAATACAATATTTTACCGGAAGTGTATAAATTTAAAACAGAATCTAAATTCTTGTTGTAAACATTGTATTCAACATAATATGTAGGTAAATTCTCTTTTTCTTTACATCCCCTGCCGATAAAAGCTATAAATATTAATAAGGAAATTCTGCTGATCATACCTAAAAATTAGAAATTATCAGTGCAAAATAACGCAAAAAATATCTTTAGAATATCATATGAAGTTTGGAAACTTTACATTTCAACATCGCTATTATGTGGTTACCTTTGCCAACTAAATTTTTTTGATAATGGGTATGGACAGAAACACTGTGATTGGTTTTGTGCTGATTGGGATACTGTTAATGGGCATGTTTTATATAAACAGCAAAAGCCGGCTGGCTTATGAAGGCGAACAAAAACGTATTGCCGACTCCGTTGCCAGGTTGCATCCGCCAAAGGACACCACCATTTCCCGCCCTGTAAATACAACTGCATTTGATACCAGTACACTTCGTCAAGATCTGGATACTACCGGTTTTCAGACGATAGGGAAGGATGCCGCATTAAGCCTTAGCAATAATCTTTTCACTGTTTATTTTAAATCTAAAGGTGGCCAGCCTGGAAAGGTGGTACTGAAAAATTATAAAAAATATGACGGTACACCAGTCGTCCTGAACAGTAGCGATTTCAATAATTTTTCTTATGTAATTAATGCAGGAGATAACAAGACGCTTAATACTGCAAATGTTTATTTTGAACCCGAGATGGTACCTTCTACTACCACCGGTGACCAGGTAATCCGCCTCAGTGCCCATGATAAAACAGGACGCAAAATCACGCACCAATATACTTTGCACCCGGATAACTACATGATAGACCTGGATGTAAAACTGGAAGGTGCAGATAAATTATTTTCCGGGAATAATGCTTTACTGGAATGGAAAACGGAAGCCAGCCAGGTAGAGAAAGATCATAAATATGAACTTACCCAAACTCATATTGCTTATGTAGAAAAAGATAAATTCGATTTTGAAACCGTCGGTAAAGATGATGACATCAATTTAAATTCCTCCACCCAATGGGTAGCCCTGAAGCAACAATTTTTCATTGCTGCCCTGCAGGCAGAAAATAAATTTAATGGTGCTGAAGTTAAATGGACAGCGCCAGGTGATACAACTGGTTATATCTCCCGTATGACGGTGGCGGCAAAAACCAGCATCAGTGGCAGTAACACACAAATACCATTGAAATTTTATTTTGGGCCCAGCGATTATAATGTGCTGAAAAAATATGGCAACCAAATGGAGAATATTGTTCCTTACGGTAGCGGTATTTTTTCTTTTGTAAAGTATATTAACCGGTATTTCCTGTTGCCGGTATTCGACTTTCTACGCCGGCATGTGGCCAGTATGGGTATTGTAATCCTGTTACTTACATTGCTGATCAGGCTTATTACATCGCCTATTTTATATAAAAGCTACCTCAGCGGAGCAAAGATGAAGGTGTTGAAACCTGAAGTAGATGCCCTCAAAGCCAAACATACAGATCCTAAAACGAACCAGATGGATCAGCAGGCATTTAGTATGGACCAGATGAAGCTTTGGCGTACGGCCGGTGTTAGCCCGCTTGGAGGTTGTTTGCCGGCATTACTTCAGATACCTATTTTCATGTCTCTTTATTATTTCTTCCAGTCTAATATTGATCTGCGTGGTAAGAGCTTCCTGTGGGCCTCTGACCTGGCATCTTATGACTCTATTTTCAAACTGCCCATTGATATACCATTTTATGGAGATCACGTAAGTTTATTTACCCTGACAGCGGTTATTACAAGTTTGCTCATTTCTATTTATAGCATGAGCCAGATGCAGGACAACAATAACCCGCTCATGAAATATATGCCTTATATATTTCCAATTTTACTGTTGGGCGTTTTCAATCGCTTACCATCTGCACTTACCTGGTATTACACCATATCTAACCTCATTACCCTGATTCTGCAGGTGGTGATACAGAAATATATCATTGACCATGAAAAGATATTGGCCCAGATTGCAGAAAATCGTAAACGGGTACCCAAAAAATCAAAGTGGCAGGAGCGTTTGGATTCTATGCAGGACAGCCAGAAAAAACTGCAGGATATGAAGCAAAAGCCTTCTAAAAAATAAAAACTGTCGTTAAATATTTTACAATCTGAAGCCATCTTAAATGTTGGCTTTTTTTTATGCTCATAGATGTAACTGTTTGGCATAGGATTATCTATCTTGTTACCATAATTATTTGTGTATGAAACAGTTGTTTCTTTTATTGGGAGTTTTTTCAGCCTCGTTTTTTACAACGGCAGAGGCCCAGAAAAAGTATGCTGAAGGTCACCTGGAGTATACCATTAATATTTCAGGCCTGGATGCCGGTTCCCCTGCTTACCAGTCATTAAATGGCGCTCGTCTTCATATTTATTTAAAGCCCTCGCAGAGCCTTACAGAAATGGTGAGTGCCTTGGGTACTGAAGCGAGCATCTATGACAACCGTGCCAAATCAGGTTTTCTGCTTAAAGAATACAGCGGACAAAAACTGATGATTACGCTTAACGGGGATAACTGGAAACAGAAAAACCAGTTTTACGAAGAAGCTAATTTTACAATTGATAATTCCCGCACTATCATCGCAGGCCAATCGTGTAAAAAAGCTACAGCAACATTGCCAGGGAATAAAACTCTCGTGGTTTATTTTAACCCGGAAATTGAACTGGTCAATTCAACGTATAATAATGCTTTCCCCAATTTGCCGGGCCTTCCTGTTCAATATGAATTACAGTCAGGAAATTTAAATTTCAGGTATACTTTAAAAGAGGTGAGTTGGGAGCCTGTTTTATCTTCAAAATTTGAAGTGCCGCGTACAGGATACAGGGTCATGACATATGACGAAAACCAGCAATTGAAAAAAGGAAATTAAAAGACTTACTTAGATTTGAAGATGAGTTTAAGCCCGGTATAACCCTGGCGAACTTCTGGTACTACAACCCTTTGTTTGTAAGGCAAAAGATAAATGGTATTACCTTTTTGAAACTTTACATAAGAATTGTAAGTAAAAGAGGTTGAATTTATAGCCGTCACCCCTGACAAAAGTGATCCCCTGTATTTTAGCCCTGTTTTAAGGTTTAAAGTAACCAGGGTACCAGGCGAATCAGTAGCTATATGCAAGACAGTTCCAGGAACTGTTTTCTTGCTGATGCCGCGATCTGCGAATCCCGTAAGCATAGCTCCGCTGAAAAACACAGCTATGAGTAGAAATTTTGCTTTTTGGGTCATGGGTGATAAATAATTGTTACAAATATATTAAAGTTTGCGGATTATTTTATACCGTTTATAACTTTTTTCTCTTTTTAAACGATTTTTTTATGCCTTTTGGTATAGATATTATCATTTAATAAGAAAATACCCTAAATTACCTTAACCTAATCACCGTCCATGAGCAAGAATCCCTTTAGGCAGGACAGAGAAGCAATAAAGCAATTGCTGGTTCAGTTTGAAAACCTGAAAAATGGCCTTCCCAACTCCTTTATAGAAGAAGATGGTTTTGAACGTATTATTGACTATTACGACGAAAAAGAAAAATTTGCCGCTGCGCTGGAAGTCTGCGATTATGCAATACAGCAATATCCGTATTCGGCGAATTTGCTGCTGATGAAAGCTAATGAGCTCATTTCCCTGAGAAAATATCCGCTGGCACTGGACATACTGGAGGAAGCGGAATTACTGGATAGTTCGGATACCAATCTTTACATTCTCAAAACAGATGTTTACCTGGCGTTGGACATGCAGGAAAAAGCAGCGCAGGTGCTGGAAGAAGCTATTGAAAAACTGGAAGGCGATGAAAAGGTAGACCTGCTGTTTGAACTGGCAGATGTATATGATGATTATGAAGATTTTGAAAAAGTATTTGATTGCCTTTCATTCATATTACTGTTGGAGCCCAATAATGAAGAAGCTCTATACAAAATTTGTTTCTGGACAGATTTCACCGGCAGGAATGAAGAAAGCATTCGCCTGCACCAGGAAATCATAGAATTATTACCTTTTAATGAACTGGCCTGGTTCAACCTCGGCGCAGCCTACCAGGGTCTTAAACTTCATGAAAAAGCGGTAGATGCTTATCAATATGCTATAGCTATAGACGAAAAATTTGATTTTGCCTACCGCAACCTGGGCGATGCCTATATGCGCCTGCGCAAATATAAAGAAGCCATTGAAGCATTGGAAAAAGTTATGGAGCTTTCCCATCCGGAAGCTGTCATTTACGAAGCCATCGGCCATTGTTATGAAAAGGCAAAGAATTTCGCCCAGGCCCGTTTTCATTATAAAAAGGCCAGCCACCTGAATGCGGAAGATCACCACATTCAGTATAAAATAGCCCTCACTTACATGGCTGAAAATACCTGGCAACCTGCAATCAAACATTTACAAACTGCCATGCAGGCGCATCGCATGCAACCGGAATATAACCTGGCATTAGGAAAATGCTATTCGATGATAAATAAAACGGATGAAGCCATCACCTATTTTGGAAATGTAGTGCGGGTAAGGCCAAAAAATATTAATGGGTGGACGGAGCTTCTTAAATGCCTTTACCAGGCAGAAATGTATGAAGAAGGTACCGAATATGCCCAGTTTGCCTTTGAACAAACAGAAGGAAAACCCATCTTCCTGTTTTATAAAAGTGTTAGTTTATTTGCGGAAGGCAAAACTAAAGAAGCCCTGCGTTTGTTACAGGATGGAATGCATGCAAGCCCACGCCTCGTAAAGAAATTTATTGAACTTAATCCATCATTATTGCAGCAACAGCAGGTGGTGGAAATAATAGCCCGGCATAAGAAGAAGCGTTAGGTTTAATAGGATCATTATCTTTGCCGCCAAATAAATCCACTGCATGAATTTTAACCTTAGCCAGATTCCTCACAGGAACCCTAAACCACGTACGCACGGCCTCACTATGGTCATGGATAAAGGATTAAGCGTAGAAGAAGCCCGCAATTTTATGAATGCCTCACACCCGCACGTAGATGTGGTGAAGCTGGGCTTCGGTACTTCTTATGTAACGCCAAACCTTCGGGAAAAACTCGAAGTGTACAAATCTTTCGATATGCCGGTTTATTTTGGCGGTACATTGTTTGAAGCCTTCCTCGTTCGCAACCAATTTGAAGATTATATAAGTGTTTGTAAAGAATTTGGCGTCGGGTACATGGAGGTGAGCGATGGTTCTATATCTATTCCCCATGCAGAAAAATGTGGTTACATAGAAAAACTTACCAAACATGGTATTGTACTAAGTGAAGTAGGAAGCAAGGATGCTGCACATATTTTACCCCCTTATAAATGGATTGAACTCATGCGTGCAGAATTGGAAGCAGGTGCTACCTATGTTATTGCTGAAGCCCGCGAAGCCGGTAATGTAGGTATTTACCGCGGCTCCGGGGAAGTAAGAGAAGGCCTGGTGCAGGAAATCCTGACACAGATACCGGAAGAAAAAATTATCTGGGAAGCGCCACAGAAAGCCCAGCAGTTATATTTCTTAGAGCTTATTGGCTGCAATGTTAACCTCGGTAACATTGCCCCGGCAGAAATGCTGGCGCTGGAAGCCATGCGTATCGGGTTAAGAGGGGATACATTTAGTCTTTTCCTGGATAAAGAACTGGCCTGATGCCAGCTTATGGACTCATAGGCAAACCTTTGTCACATTCTTTTTCCCGTGATTATTTCCTGGAAAAATTTATCAGGGAAGGCATTAAAGATGCTGCCTTTAATCTGTATGAACTGGATAATGTGGAAGCTATAATTCCACTCATAAATTCCATTCCCACATTAAACGGCCTCGCCGTTACTATCCCCTATAAAAAATCAGTCATTCCATTGCTCAGTAGTGTGCACCCTGTTGCCATGGAAATTGGTGCGGTAAACTGTATTCATATTCGTAAATCAGAATGGGTAGGGTATAATACGGATGCAGAAGGTTTCCGGCAAACCCTTCAAGGTTATATTCCTTCGTCTGGTAATGCGGCATTAGTGCTGGGAACGGGCGGAGCTTCTCTTGCCGTGAAATATGTTTTGCGGTATATAAATATTCCTTTTCTGGAAGTGTCCCGTACCCCTTCCGGTAACCAGCTTTCCTATAAAGATTTAGATAAGGCTATTCTTGCTATGCATAAACTGGTCATCAATACTACCCCGTTAGGCACATTTCCCAATGTTGATGACTGTCCGCAAATTCCCTATGAGCATGTCGGGCCAAATCATTACCTGTATGACCTGGTGTATAATCCTTCCGAAACCTTGTTTTTAAAAAAGGGAAAGGAGCGTGGAGCGTCTACCATAAATGGCCTGCGTATGCTGGAAATTCAGGCAGAAGAAAACTGGAAAATCTGGAACCGGAATGTTTAATTTAAATTTTACTGGCCGAATAATTTTGTAATTATTTATTGTCCCTTTCCTAGCCCTTCTGCCTGGGAAAGGCGTTGGGAGTAAGAGCGATCAACTTCTTCAAATCTACCGGAACAGGTACCGCTTTTTTTTGTGAATAGTTATAAGTAACCATCGCTGTTACGGCCCGGGTTACAAGTATATCTTCATCTTTGCGGTTAACCCTGGCTTCATAGTAAAGGTTAAAAGCCACCGGTCTTTGTTCCCCTATGGCCATATCTATGGTAAGTATATCTCCATAAAAAATTTCCTGTTTGTACTCCACCATCAAACCTGCCATGATGAGGCCAGCCCCACCTACATTTAATTCATCTTTAAAGCCACCGCTGCCCAGCCACTGCATGCGTGCCTCATGCAGGAGGCTTATCACAGCATCATTGCCCACATGTTTACCATAATTGAGATCGGTTATACGTACCGGTATAGATGCAGTAAAAAGTGTATTGCCAGGGTATTCAACGATGATTTTCTTCATACCAGTCATTTAAAAATTCCAGCAGTTTTACCACGGCTTTTTTCCGGTGGCTATATTTATTTTTTTCTGCCAGGTTCATTTCCGCAAAAGTTTTATCCGTTCCCTCCGGTATGAATACCGGGTCATAACCGAATCCTGATTCTCCCGAAGTTTCCTGCGTTATATGGCCCCGGCATATCCCTTCAAATTGATATTCTTTTCCTTCCATAATCAAACTGACAACAGTGCGGAATCGGGCAGAACGCTCGGTTTTACCCATCATGTTTCTCAGCAGCAAAGCAATATTTTCCTGGGGCTCTGCATGCTCCCCGGCATACCTGGCAGACTTTACTCCCGGGGCGCCATCCAGGGCTTTTACTTCCAGGCCCGTGTCTTCTGCAAAGCAATTTAAGCCCGACTTTTCGAAAATAGTGAGCGATTTTGTGCGGGCATTTTCTTCCAGTGTATGAAAAGGTTCCGGAATATCGATATCTATCCCGGCATCCATAAGCGAGCGCACAATTAATCCTGGCGGCATAAGGCTGTTAATTTCCCGGAGTTTGTTCAGATTGTTACTGGCAAAGAGGAAGGTTGGCGTTACTTCATTCATGATTTAAATAATAGTTGCAGGCTTTTCCACAGATATTTTTTTTCATTTACGTCAGATGCCAGTTGCTCCAGCGGCACCGATGCCAGCAGGCTCATACCATTATAGCGTTGCACCTGGTAGGCTGGGAACTCCAG
>JBDSWG010000091.1:0-9987 GCA_039926825.1 Ferruginibacter sp. | reverse complement strand
TCCGGTGGCTATTACAGCAGCCCCACCATATTTCGTAACGAGCTTTTCCAGGTAGGTGGGTACCGGTTGTTGCGTGGGTTTGATGAGCAAAGTATTTATGCAACAAAATATTTAGTTTCCACGTTGGAGTATCGGTACCTGATTAGCCAGAATTCTTTCCTGTTTACTTTTGTAGATGCTGGCATTGCATCTGCAAATTACCAGGAAGTAAAAAATAAAAATACGTATGTGGGGGTAGGGCTGGGTATTCGTTTTGAAACGAAGGCCGGGTTACTAAACCTTAGTTATGCTGCAGGTAAAAGAAGCGATGTGCCTTTTAATATTCGCCAGGCTTCTAAACTGCATTTTGGATATATTAATTATTTTTAAGTGATCCCATGCTTATATATTTTTGCAGTAAATTCAATCGGTGCGTAAAACATTCTTTTTAATTTTTCTTTTTTTTATAGTTGGGTTCGCCGCATTTGCGCAGCAGGAAGATTCTCTTGTGTCTGTGCCAGATACAGGTTTAAATAAAATACAGATAGAACCAGCTGAACATGTTGCTACAATTAATTCACTGGTTAAAAAAAATGCCTGGATTAATAGTACTGCGAAACCCCAGGCATTATATATGCAACCGCACCAGGCGGAAAACATAAGCATCTTATTCTATGCCCTGGCGGGCCTGGTTTTATTTTTAGGTATACTAAAAACAGTTTTCTCAAAATATTTTGTCACACTTTTCCAGGTATTTTTTAATAGTTCACTACGCCAAAGCCAGCTTACTGATCAATTGATGCAATCCCGGCTGCCGTCATTATTTTTAAACCTGTTGTTTGTTGTTTCTGCAGCTTTTTACCTGGGCTTTTTATATCGCTATTTTATTATCCCCGGCACAGCATTTTCCTGGAAAATATTTTCATTTGCTTTGATTATTATAGCCGGAATGTACCTGGTAAAATTTATTGTTTTAAAATTTATTGGCTGGCTAACGGGATATAGTAACGAAGCTGACACATATGCTTTTATCCTTTTTCTCATTAATAAAATGATCGGAATAATTCTTTTACCTGTTATAATTGTATTGGCTTTTGTGCAGGGCGAATACCGGTATTATTTAATCGTATTGTCCTTTATTATAATTGGTCTTTTAGTGGTGATGAGATTTCTTAGGGCTTATGGGTTGTTGGAGCATAAATTAATGATAAGCCGGTTCCATTTTATGCTCTATATTTTTTCCATGGAGATACTACCCTTATTACTACTTTATAAAGCAGGGATGCTATTTGTGGGCAAAAATTTGTAATTTTGGCTAACATCGAATCTACTATGATCAAAATAGATGAACGAGCTGTTACGAATCTTGCCACGAAAATAAAACGCGTACTCATTACCCAGCCAAAGCCGGAAGGGACCAAATCACCTTATTTTGATTTGGCCAGAAAATATGGCCTGGACCTGGATTTTCATCCGTTTATTGTTGTAGAAGGTATTGGAGCAAAAGAATTTCGGAAACAAAAAATTGATATTACTGCTTACACGGCAGTTGTATTTACCAGCCGGAATGCTATTGATCACTTCTTTCGCATTTGCGAGGAAATGAAAATTTCTATTTCCCAGGACACAAAATATTTTTGTATTACTGAAGCAGTAGCATTGTACCTGCAGAAGTTTATCTTATACCGCAAGCGCAAAGTATTTTATGGCGCAGATGGCTCTAACAAAAGTCTTTTCGATGTTATTAATAAGCATAAAGACAATGAGAAATTTCTTTACCCCTGCTCGGAAGCATTCGATAATGAAATCACCAATTGGTTAAAGGATCACCATTGCGAGTATGCCATACCGGTACTCTATAAGATTATCAGCAACGATATCCGTGAAATCGTTGAACGAAATTATGATGTCATTTGCTTCTTCACACCCGGTGGTGTACGCAGCCTGCTGGAAAATTTTCCCGGGTTCAAACAAAATGGTACCCGCATCGGGGCTTTTGGCGCCAATACGTTCAAAGCAGCAGAGGAGGCCGGCTTGGTGCTCGACATTAAAGCCCCACAACCCCTGGCACCCAGCATGATAAGTGCTTTAGAGAAATATATTCTCTCTATAAATAAAAAATAGTCAATCTATTTTCCTGTCTTATAAGTTTCGATCGGGGTAATTTTGGCAAATGGAACATGCCTTTACAAATGACCTCGTTCACGAAACCAGCCCATATCTCTTACAACACGCACATAACCCGGTGAACTGGAAAGCCTGGAATGAGGCTACACTGGATGTAGCACTTTCATCCGGCAAGCCTATCATTCTAAGTATAGGATATTCTGCCTGTCATTGGTGCCATGTAATGGAGCATGAAAGTTTTGAAGATGAAACCGTAGCGGCTTACATGAATGAACATTTTATTAATATTAAAGTGGACAGGGAGGAAAGGCCGGATGTGGATCACCTATACATGGATGCGGTACAACTTGTGGCCGGTAACGGAGGCTGGCCGCTCAATGTGTTTTTGACGCCGGATAAAAAACCCATGTATGGCGGTACTTATTACCCGCCAAAACCAGCTTTCAGCAGGCCTTCCTGGATGCAGGTCTTGCAATCTGTGAAAGATGCCTGGGGAAACCGCAGGCACGAAATGGAAGCCCAGGCTGATAATATAGTAGACCATTTGCAAAAGCAATCCCGGATTTCTCCTCCCAATATTATTGATAACATTCCTGGTACGAAGTATTTTTATTCCAGGGAAGACTGTAAAGAAATGGCGGCACAATTACTTAAATCGGCTGATACCATTGAGGGAGGTTTTGGAAAGGCGCCAAAATTTCCGCAAACTTTTTCAATTATTTATTTGCTTCGGCAGGCTCATTTCTATGGTGATAAAAACGCCCTGGCGCAGGCAGAATTAAGTCTTGCAAAAATGTACCATGGTGGTATTTATGACCAATTGGGCGGAGGTTTTGCCCGCTACAGTACGGATGAACGCTGGCTTGCACCGCACTTTGAAAAAATGCTTTATGATAATGCTTTGATTATAGCTGCCCTGGCCGAAGCAGCAATGCTTACTGGCAAAGGAGTATATGCAGAAGCTATTTCTCACACTACAACATTCCTGCAAAACAACCTTTTGAGTGCAGAAGGTGGTTATTATGCTGCCCTTGATGCTGATTCAGAAGGGGAAGAAGGTAAATATTATGTCTGGTCAAGTTCTGAAATCAATGAGGTGTTGGGAAATGATGCCGCTTTTTTCTCATCTTATTATAATATAATTCCCGGGGGAAACTGGGAGAATAAAAACATTCTTCATGTAACCCGAAATTTAGAAGAAGTAGCCGTTCAATTTAAACTGGATGTTTCGAAGGCAAAAGAAATTCTTGAAAACAGCCGGGAAGTATTGCTGGCAATACGTTCTTCAAGAATACCACCGGGCCTGGATGATAAAATAATTTTAGGTTGGAATGCCTTGCTTGTTTCAGCTTTTTGTAAAGCTTTTAAAGCTACGCTGGATGAAAATTATAAAACTCTTGCCTTGGAACTATTCCACTTTTTAGAAGAAAAATTTGCTTCAACAGAATCCGGTTCTATGTTTCATGGGTATAGCAGGGGAGAAGCAAAAATTGCCGCCTTTTTAGATGATTATGCATTTTACATTGAGGCTTGTTGCCTGGTGCAGGAAATTTCCGGGGATTCCGCCTACCTGGGTAAAGGGAAAAAGGCCCTGGAATATGTTGAAAAATATTTTACTGGAGGGGAAAATGCACTTTATTATTTTACCAGCGATTTACAAAAAGACGTCCTTGTACGAAAACAGGAAATATATGATGGAGCCTTACCATCGTCTAATGCAATTATGGCCCGAAACCTATTATATCTCGGCAGAATATATGACAACCGTGAATGGATGGATAAAAGTTATGCGATGCAGATTGCTGTTAAGGCTGCAGTAATTAAACATCCGGGTTCATTTGGGTGCTGGGCCGCTGATATCCAGAAGGAAGTATCAGGAGTTCTAGAAATAGTTTTAACCGGTCAGGAGCCTCAAATGCTTTTAAACGAATGCCTTAACTGTTATATTCCAAATTCTATTTTTCAATCCTCAAAATCCACAGCGGCTGGTTTCCCGTTATTAGAAAACAAATTGTATATTCGCCAAACGCAAATTTATGTATGTCAACACCAGGCGTGCCTTCAACCAGTTCACTCAAAAAATGGCTTAATTGATGTAGTTAAATCTACTTTATTTAACAACTTAACTGACAATAATTAAATAATTTAGTCGTTTGTTATAGTTGGAAGTGAAATATTTATTTTAACATAATTATCTTTTACTACTGTAGAAAGCTGATTTTGGACTTAAAATTTTATTACATTTGCCATTACCCTCAAAGTTTAAAAAAATGAACAAAAGGTTATTTTACCTCTTAGCCGTAACTGCTATTGCCCTTTCGTCCAGCAGCTGTAAAATGTTGTCTGGGAAAAAGAAATCCGGTTCCCTTCCAAATGACGGGCAACTTCATGGAGTAGCGCCAGGGTCTCGCTGGACACTTCCGAAACCTCCGGGAATGGTTTATATACCACCGGGAACTTTTCATATGGGTCCTAGTGATGAAGACATCAACTACTCTTATACAGCCCGCAATAAGCAGGTTTCAATCAGTGGCTTCTGGATGGATGCTACAGAGGTTACCAATAATGAATACCGCCAGTTTACAAACTGGGTTCGGGATTCTATTGCTGCAAAGTTGATGGGCTTTGTAAAACAAGGTGCAGATGGCAATGAGTATGTTGACTGGAAAAAAACTGCTACAATTAAATGGGGAGATAAGTCTACCATTGAGAAAATAGATGCCATTATTGTAACTCCGGACAACAGGATTTTTGGCAAAAAAGAAATTGACGCAAATAAAATTGTTTACCAGTCTGAAATTTTTGATTATAAAGCCTCAGCTCAAAACAGGGATGTAACCATTCCACGTTCAGCGTTTATTATAAAGCAACAAATTCCTGTTTACCCCGATTCACTTTGCTGGGTAAGAGATTTTGCTTATTCATATAATGAGCCTATGGCGAAAAAATATTACAACCACCCGGCTTTTGGTAATTATCCTGTAGTGGGAGTGAATTGGAAGCAGGCTACAGCCTTTTGTGAGTGGCGTACCTTATATCTGAATTCATTTCTTGAAAGCAAGAACAGAACTTCAGAATCTGATTTCCGCCTTCCAAATGAAGCTCAATGGGAATATGCAGCTCGTGGTGGCCGTTCACAATCCCCTTATCCATGGGGTGGTCCTTATCTCCGCAATAAAAAAGGTTGCCTCCTGGCAAACTTTAAACCTGGCCGTGGTAATTATCCTGAAGATGGAGGTTTCTACACCGTGCGTGCAGATGCTTACTGGCCTAATGATTTTGGCTTATATAATATGGCTGGGAATGTTGCAGAATGGACATCCTCTTTATATTACGAGGGAGGTTACAATTTTCAGCATGATATGAATCCGGACATTCGCTGGAATGCAAAAGACTCCGATCCTCCGCGTATGAAACGTAAGGTTTTGCGTGGTGGTAGCTGGAAAGATGTAGGTTACTTCCTGCAAACAAGTACCCGCAACTACGAATACCAGGATACTGCTAAATCATACATCGGGTTCCGTTGTGTAATAGATTTACCCGCATCAACCAGCAAACGCAAATAAACTTATCATATAGATTCCATTTTTTATAACCTGCAAGCCCGTTTTATTACCTTAAGTAAGACGGGCTTTCATGTCCATATAACACAACAAACTACAATTCAAACAAATCAATTCCAGTAAAAACAATCTTAAAATTTCTAAAACTATGGCTCACAGAAAAAGAACCTTTCTAACCCTCATTGATGTTTTGGTAAGTGCCGGTGCGGCAGTAATCATCTTCGCCGCCTGGGCAAAATTAACTCACCAGTCTTATGCTGATACCATGCTCACAATTGGTATGTGGACGGAGACGGCTATCTTCTTAATCTATGCTGGAATTGAGTGGGTTAAACCCAAAAGGCATGAGGAAGATATACAGCCCGGCGAAGAAGAGGCTGTTGTAGGTATTAATCCTTCATTGAAATCAATGGAACTTATGCTTAAAGAAGCTGACATTACACCCGTTAACCTCAGGAAACTAAGTGATGGCTTCCAGAAATTAGGTACTACTGTTTCTGGGATTTCTGATGTAAGTGATGTAGTAAAATCCACCAGCGATTTCAGCGCTAAAACTAAAGAAGCCACCAGCGCAATTGGTACTATGGCTACGGCTTTTACCAACAGTGCTCAAACAATGAATTCATTTAATAATGCTTCAGAAAGTGCTAAAGGATTTCATGAGCAGGTACAAGTGCTTACGAAAAACCTGGGTTCACTTAATACGATATATGAACTGGAATTGAATGAAAGTAACAATCATTTAAAAGCATTAAATGGCTTTTATGGTAAAATGGCAGAAGCGAGTGCAGCTATGATGAGTAGTGTGGATGATGCACAGAAAGCCAAAGAACAAATAGGAACGCTTGCAAATAATCTAAGCAAATTGAATGCTGTTTATGGCAATATGCTTAGTGCCATGCAAGGAAGATAATTGTTACGACCCAACAACCCAAACAACTTTCAATAAAAACTATTAAATTATAAACTCTTATGGCTTTACCTAGAGAGCCCCGGCAAAAGATGATTAACATCATGTACCTGGTGTTGACAGCTATCCTGGCGCTGAATGTATCTGCCGAAGTTATCAACGCCTTTAGGGTGGTTGATGCGAGCCTGATAAATTCGAATACTAATATTGCAAAATCAAATGGAACCTTATACAAATCATTAAATGATAAATTATCTGATCCAAAACAAAACCAGGAAAAGGTAAAATACTGGAATGATAAAGCCGGGCAGGCTAAAACATATTCTGCTGACCTGGACAGTTACATTGAACAACTTAAAAAAGATCTGAAAAATGGTGCCGGCCTGACGATAAAGGATGGCAAAGAAGACTTTAAAGCAGATAACCTGGATGCCAGTACACGCCTTTTTGAAACAGAAGGGAAAGGCCCGGCTTTAAAATCTAAACTGGAAGAATATAAAAACAAAATGCTGGCGCTTGATCCTGCCATTAAAACACAGTTCTCTGATAACTTCCCGGTTTCTACTGATCCCCCGGAATCCCAGGAAGGTGGTAAAAAAGATTTTACAACCTCTTTCTTTCACATGACGCCAACTGTAGCAGCTCTAACCATGTTAAGTAAATTTCAGAATAATGTGAAGAATGCTGAAAACCAGATTGTAACTTATGCGCACAACCAGATTGGTGCCGTAGAAGTACATATGGATCAGGTGGGTATTTTGGTGGGGCAGAGTTCTAACTATCTCATGCCTGGTCAGGAACTTGTTGTTACTGCCGGCGTTGGTGCATATTCTTCAGCTGTAAAATCAAGTATTAGTATTAATGGTTCACCAATAAATATGGTGGGTGGCCAGGGTGAATATAAAACAACCGCCAGCGGTGGTGGCAAGCATACCATCCAGGTAACCGGAAGTTTTACAGGCGAAGATGGAAAATTGGTGCCTGTTAGTAAAACAATCGAATACACTGTTGGTACTCCCGGTGGTGCAGCAGTAATGCTGGATAAGATGAATGTATTTTACATTGGCGTAGATAACCCGGTTACCATTGGTTCATCTACTGGTTGGGATAAAACCAATGTAAGTATGTCTGGTGGCTCCCTCAGTGGCTCAGGTTCTAGCCGTTCGGTGAGAGTAAGCAGTTTAGGTAAGGCTTCCATCACTGTAACTGCCGATGGAAAATCCAGCACGTTTGATTTCAGGGTGAAAAAGATACCGGATCCTGTTTTCAAAATTGGTTCGGGGCGTCCACGTATTCCAACAGTGGAGTTTAAGAATCAACCTTTCTGCCGTGCTGAACTGGAAAATTTTGACTTTGATTTAAAATATAATGTAGCCAGTGCCGTTGTATATTTTTCAGGGGCTAATTTCCCCAACGTAGCGCAAGGTTCTATCAGCAGCAATAGCCTGGCAGGTATTAGTGCACTGATTCAGCGATGCGGCCCGGGTTCTGTTGTTACTTTCGACCAGGTGAAAGTTACCGGTCCGGATGGTACAAGGTCAATTGACGGAAGATCTTTTGCACTTTATTAATAGTATTTAAATCCAGGTAGTTTTAATAATGTTTAATTTTACTGCTACCCTCATGTTGACTTTTGGAACTATAAAAAATACGAAATGAAAAAATTTGTTGTCAGGTGTTTATTGCTTTCGGTGTTATGTTGCGGCTTTGCAGATGCTACTTTGGCCCAGGCCAAGCGTACCGCCAAGAAGCGCACAACTGCCCGTAAAACAACGTCTACTAAAACCAAGGCTACTGTAGAACCTACTGTAGCCGTTGAAGAAGTTGCTGTTGCAGAAAATTCTGCTTACGATAGTTTACCCATTAAACAGGTAAAAAAATCGCTCAGGCCAGATGAAGCAGTAGAAACAACGGTGCTGAGAGACAGAACGCCACTTCCCTACGAACACCTGCGTGCAGATGATGCGGTTTACCGCCACAAAATCTGGCGGGAGATTGATACCCGGGAAAAGATAAACCTGCCTTTCAGGTATTCTGCAGATGAGAACAATGGTAATCAACGTTTCATTTCAATTTTGCTACAAGCTATACAGGATAGTGCTGTTACAGTGTTTTCTAATGTAGATGATCGTTTTACAACACCTATGACAAGAGCTGAAGTGGGTAAAGTAGTGTCAGGTGACCCCGTAGATGTTCCCATTTACGATGAGCAAGGCAACCAGACTGGTATTAAAAAAATGGTGAACGAAGTCAACCTGGATTCTTTTTATCGTTTCCGCATTAAAGAAGAAGTAATTTTTGATAAGGAAAGTTCCCGTTTATTCTGGAGGATTTTAGGCATTGCGCCAGTAAAAGATATCATTACAACTCAAGGGGTAAATCTCGGCCCATCAGAACTTTTCTGGGTTTACTATCCTGATATGCGCCCCATTTTCGCTAAATATGAAGTGTATAATGGTAAAAACTTTGGTGCCCGTATGAGCTGGGAAGAGCTTTTTGAAAGCCGGATGTTTAATGGCAGAATCATAAAAAGTACCTTGGATAATCCTTACGATAGTTACATTAAAAATTACAAAGGTTTGTCTGACAATACCATCCTTCAACTGCTGGAAGGGGAAAATATAAAAGAAAAGATTTTTAATTACGAGCAGGATTTGTGGAGTTATTAATCCTTACACATATATAATTATAAGCCTTCAGGAAACTGGAGGCTTTTTTTATGGGTGTTTTCTACCAAATAAATGGGTTAAAATACCCTGTATTGGGTATAGGACAGTAATCTTAAGGCGCCTATATTTGTCTCGGTTTTTCATAGGATATTGGATTTTAAAGCAGGGCTGGATTTCTATCCTGGCCCTTTTTTTATTTTATGCCCTGGAGCGCATTAAAAACCATTTTCCCCCGGGATTTTCCTATTAAAATCTCCAGTTTTTCCAGCGTGGCCGCTTTGACCTGCGTTACAGATCTGAGCTCTTTCAATAATATACCTGCAGTCTGCCTGCCAATGCCTGGTATGTCTTCCAGTTCATTTTTGAATGTCCCCTTGCTTCTTTTATTTCGATGGAAAGTAATACCAAAACGGTGTACTTCATCTCTTATGCGGCGTATTAGTTTAAGGCTTTCGCTATCCCAGGGTAATTCCAGTGAAGATGTATCCCCGGCATAAAATATCTCTTCTTTATTTTTAGCCAGCCCTACTAGAGTTGTTTTCCCGTGCAGGCCTAATTCATGAATACTTTCCAGGGCTGCACTTAACTGGCCTTTGCCGCCATCAATAATAACCAGTTGTGGAAGGGGTAAATTTTCATCCAGTAATCTTTTATATCTCCGGAATACAACTTCTTTCATGGAAGCAAAATCATTGATGCCTGTTACTGTTTTAATATTGTAATGCCGGTAATCTTTTTT
>JBDSWG010000090.1:0-4878 GCA_039926825.1 Ferruginibacter sp. | reverse complement strand
ATCTTGCGGCATAACGATTAGTCAGAGGAACAGGAAATAGTCCTATGTGTTATTGGAAGGAACTGCATTATCCAGGTCTAGGTAACGTGGTAATTAAGTTCAGAGGTGGGTCAAATATATAAAAATTATCCAAAACCTAATAATTAATACATTTTTTTTTGAAACTTCTCCGTAACAGAAACCGATCCCGGGGAAGGGGTGAAATATTTCAGAAAATTCATTTCATGCAGTTCCTCAACAAAACAAGGATTAATTTAGCAGTATGAAGTCATTGATAAACATAACCTTATTAACTTGTTTTCTTTTCGTTTCTTCCTGCGGCGGAGATGATAAACCAGATAAAGACCCGAGCCTGGAAACGCCTGTTTCCGGTATACCTGCACCTGCGGTAATGTCATTCAGCGTAGTTGCGCAATACCCCCACGATACTTCTGCTTATACCCAGGGACTGCAACTATACAATGGTAAAATGTATGAAAGCACAGGCGACTTTGCCAATTCTTCTCTTCGTATTACAGATTATAAAACCGGGAAGGTGGAAAAGAAACACCTGATGGGAAGTGATAAAATTTTTGGCGAAGGCATTAATATTTTCAAAGGAAAATTATACCAGTTAACCTGGCAAAGCAACGTAGTATATGTTTATGATTTGAAAAACCTGGATAAACCGGTAAAAACTTTTAACTGGCCTTATGAAGGCTGGGGCATAACTAATAATGGAACAGACCTGATAGTGAGTGATGGTACGGCAAATATTTACTTCGTAGACCCCGAAACATTTAAAGTAAAAAATACGGTAGCTGTACGTACTAACCTCGCACCTATAGACAACCTGAATGAACTTGAATATATTGATGGCTACATTTATGCGAATGTTTATACAACAAACTACATTGTAAAAATTGACCCGGAATCCGGTATTGTAAAAGGCATAATGACTTTTGCCAATATGCTACAGCCCGGTGACTCTACTGCACGCACAGATTATTTCAACGGCATTGCCTGGGACAGCAGCAGCCACAGTATGTTTGTAACCGGCAAGCGCTGGCCAAAAATGTTTGAAGTAAAAATGAATTAAGAAATTTTCTTCCCGGCAATATATAAAACCGAACTACATTTTTCTGTATGCAACATTGCAGCAGCGTTGGATCGGCTACCCACCATACTGGCTGTAACAAGATTCTCTTTTCCGGTTTTATATTTCTCACTCAGTATGCTCACATAGTAACTGTCCAGCCAGAGTGGGACCATCGCCTGGAGTGTAAATCCATTAGCAGATAATAATTTTTTCATACTACCAGGAGAGAAATGATACAAATGACGGGGTACGTCGTACGCAGCCCAAAATTGTTTATAATGCACAGCATCTGCAGAAGTATAATTAGGAACAGCGATAAAAAATTTTCCTTTTTCCTTTAGGCTTTTATTCACCTGCTTTAAATAACCTTCGATATCGTGAACATGTTCCAGCACATGCCACATGGTAACAGCATCAAAAGTTTCGGAGTGTAAAGAATATATGGCTTCAGGTTCCAGGCTTTTCACCTGGTGCAGGCTGGCGGCCCTTTCGCGGGCTTTTTCATCCGGTTCCAGCCCGGATATCTTCCAGTCATGTTTCTTCATTTCATTTAAAAAAACACCCGTACCGGAACCAATATCGAGCAGAGATCCTGTTCTAAGTTTACAATACTTTTTTACCATTTCTCGTTTAGACTTAACCGTTAGAGAGCGAAAAAAATGATATAAAGTATTCACGATGCCACCCCGTGCATCACTATGCGAAATGTAGGAAGCTGCCTGATAATATTTCCCAATCTCCGCCTGCGTGGGAATATCATTCGTAAACCTGCCGGTGCAAATGTGGCACTCAAAAACCGGGAAGCTTTCGCCGGAGACAGTAAAATCTTTTACCTGTAATACTTCTGATATTTCAGTACTGTGGCATAGCGGACAACTGGAAAGATGAATCATGAAATAAAATTAACCCCCGAAATATATGTATTCATTTACCGGCAAATATACCACTCAGGGATTGGCCCTGTAGGTTTCGCCAGGCGTATCCAGCGTAATGCCCATAGCATTACCACCGGTGGCGCTGGCAGGATGACTAAAATAATAAAAACTTATAAGAGCAAGCGCTGCAAGTAAAACTATGAAAGCGGGTAGCCACCAACGTCGGGAGGCTCCTGCATCACTGGTTTCATAATAAGCCGTCATAGTGCCGGTATCTGTTTCCTTATCCCCTACCAGCATCTGGTGTACCGCCTGGGGATGCACTACCCTTTCAGCTGCTACATCAGGATAAAATGCTGCGGGTAGTTTCTGGCTACGAAACTGGAGGTTGCCATCTGCGTCTACAAAAAACTTTCCTGCAGCCGGCAAATACAACTCCGCAAAAGCATCGAGGTCGCTCAAGCGATTACAAAATTCACCCAAACAGGCAGATGCTTTATCCACTGGGACTTGCAGGGCTTCAGAAAGATATTCCAGGAAATCTCCCGCAGGTTTTTCTTCGGCAGAAAAATAAATTTCATTTTCCGGTGCGGCAATCAAATGTGCGGAAATATCTGTACGGGAGGGCACCTGCACCATCTGCAAGCTTCCGGTATGTGCCAGCGGACAATGCTGATGCCGCATCAGGTAAGCCACGATAAGTTTTTCCATCTCCATATATTAAAACCGGATGATGATGCCACCCAGAACATTTAAGCCATAAACAGGATAATTATGCCAGCGTTCGTATTTATCATTGAGAATATTATTTGCATTCAACCAAATACTGAACTGGTTATTAATTTTATATTCAGCACCGCCACTTAAATCGGTTGCGCCAGTAAGCGCCAGGGCACCGCCGGTTGCCGTTCGGTAATTACCGCCATTCAACAGCAAGATATCTCCTTTAATCAATAATTTTTCTACCGGCTGCCAGCGAAGGGAACTTGTAAACTCCATAGGTATGGTATGCCAGGCCTTGGCATTGTCTTGCATACCGGTATATCCATTTAGTGTAAGCCCGCCCGTTATATTAAATTTTTCACCGGAAATGTAACTCAGGTTTCCATGAATGCGAAAATTATTAATACTACTTTCCTTGCTGATGAAAAAGGACTTCTCATCGCCGGGAGCATTTACAAAGAGGGGCAAATCCTTGTAAGATATCAAACTCACTTTTGCACCGAAATTAAAATGTTTTGCAATACTGGCTTTAATACCGCCATAGAATTCTGTCTGCTTTGTATTATACATACCTGTTACAGGGGCCAGGTAAGGATTTAACCTGGAAAGATAGCGGTAAGTTGCCGGCGTGTAAGAACCGACCCAACCAGCCTGTAGCAGGAATACTTTTTCCTGCAGTTGCCCTTCAGCATATATTTCCGGGACCCATTCAAAAACTCCATTGTTCCAGGATGGGGTTAATCCGGCGTGCAGGCGTAACCGTGGCACTTCATATTCCACTGCCGGTGCAAGTTGTACCAGGTTATTTGTTAGATTATAATTGTTGGGAATAAATCTTTTGGTGTTATAATTGGTTATAGAACCTTTTGCAGCCAGCATGACTTTTAAAGCGTCTCCAATTTTTTTCTCCACCGGCAAGTTAAAAGCAACTGTCCCTTCACTCACCCGGTCAATGTTGGTAAAGAAATTCACCGTAACATCCGGATTGTAATTGATTCCGGCACCGACGGGAGACGTATTGCGCAGGCCCAGGTGCAGGCTGATATCCTGAAATTGCTGGCTTAGTTCATCTTTTGTATAACTGATAGCAGCATGATCATAACCGTAGAGATAGTATTGATCTTTCGCATAATCTACCGAACCATAAAACTCATTCTTTGCACTAAAATAACTCCCCGCGGCACCGAGGTGCATACGATAATAATCCTGGAATTCTATATCTCCCTGTGAGCCTATATAATCTCCCGAAATATTAACCAGAGATTTCTTTCCGTCGCCTATACTCCAGGCGGCTTTTACATAAGGTGTGGTATAACTTCCAAAACCGGCTTTAATGTACCGGCGCAGGCCAAGGTCCAGTGATGTATCCTGCTCCAGTGCCAGCGGGCGCAGGCTTACGGGCTCATAAGCATAATAAAGATTTTGCGAGGGTATACGATAAGGTGAAATGTTTATGCTGGTATCTGCCGTAAGTTGTGTGCCGGAGAAATTTATTTTCACCGCATTGCGCAGCACAGGTTTATAGGAAGATGTAATATCTACAGATTGTGTTTTTGTGGTATCCCGCTGCGCTAATGCTACCTGTTGCATCGTCATCAAAATAAATCCTGCCAAAAATGTTTTAAAGATTTTTACACTTTTCATATCACTAACTTAATTACCAATTTTAGATTGTTTCTTTTCTTCTTCCACTGCCGCATTAAATTTCTGGCGGGCTTCATTCTTCAATGTTTCAATAGTACTGTTTTTAGCCACACTCTCATACGTGGCTTTCGCATTGAAATAATCTTTTTGTTGCATGAAAATATCACCTAGTAAAATATACGACTGCGTAACCCAGAGATCATAAGAACCAGTTTCTTTAATTACAGTTAGCGCGGCTTTCTCTGCTGCAGGATAATTGTTTTGAGTAAAATAACA
Organism: Ferruginibacter sp.; assembly: GCA_039926825.1. Classification (GTDB taxonomy): domain Bacteria; phylum Bacteroidota; class Bacteroidia; order Chitinophagales; family Chitinophagaceae; genus Ferruginibacter. The sequence goes on along the minus strand of JBDSWG010000090.1, from coordinate 282 downwards.
CTTGGCAATTTCATAACGTGCTTCTGCACCCCAGGCAGATTTATTGATGGCAGAAACAGATTTGAAGGAAGTTATGGCTGCATTGCAATCCCCCGCAAGTTGTTGTGATTTTCCTAAAACAAGATACCCGACAGAACGATCATCAGTGCTCAGGCCTTTGCGGGTAACCAGTTCCTTTGCCACTTCATTGGCATCATTATACTCCTTGAGATAATATGAGGTACGCACCAGGCCACGTAAGGCTTCCAGCTGGTTATCCTGGCTTACACTGTTTTCACGGAG
>JBDSWG010000089.1:0-4843 GCA_039926825.1 Ferruginibacter sp. | reverse complement strand
AGTAAGGCCTCTGACTTTATTACGATTAGCAATGCCAATGGAACATTATCATACGCCACCGGCGTTGGCACCGTATCATGGACAGCAACGCTTACAACAATCGTCCGTTTCTATACGCATAAAAATTCGGCGTGTGCCTCAGATACTAAAAGAAAAAAGAGAATGGCATCCTGCACATTACCGGTAACCTGTGCAGCCCCGGGAAGTATAAATTCATCGGGAATAACCAACACAACTGCTACCGTATCCTGGGCTGCTGCATCTCCTTCTCCGGGTACCGGGTATACTTATGAAATAAGAACTTCCGGCACCGGCGGATCAGGAACTACAGGCCTCACAACCAGTGGCAGTACAGCTTCTTCGATTACTTCAATCAACATCAGTGGCCTCACTGCAGCTACAGTTTATACAGCATATGTGCGGTCGAATTGCGGCACTTCTTATAGCAGTTACATTGCGGGGAGCACCTTTACAACTACCAACACGGTTAGCAATCTTGTTCCCGCCTTCAGCCACATTGTGGTGGTTATAGGAGAAAACACAAGCGCAAATTCGGTTTTTGGAAATAGCAGTGCTCCCTATATAAATGCACTGGCAAATGCGGGTGCAAAATTTACAAACTCTTTTGCTTTAACCCACCCAAGCCAGCCAAACTACCTCCTTCTTTATTCAGGAAGTAACCAGGGTATAATTGATAACAACTATATCACCACTAAATTCACAACAAACAATTTAGGAGGAGAACTAATCAACGCCGGGAAAAGTTATACAACATATTCCGATGGTTTACCCTCTGTTGGATATGATGGCAGCAGTTACCTGAAGTATGTAAGAAAACATAATCCGGCAGCCAATTGGATGGGCACGGGTACAAACCAGATTTCTACAACTACGAATCAGCCCTTTACTGCGTTTCCATCAGATTTTAATACGCTACCTGCAGTTGCCTTTGTTGTTCCTGATCTCTGTCACGACGGCCATGATGTGTGTGCCCCCTTAAATAATTCTGTGCTGCAGTTTGATAGTTGGGTTCAGTCAAATTTAGATGCCTACAAGCAATGGTGCATTAATAATAATTCGCTGTTAATAGTCACTTACGATGAAGATGATAATAACAGTTCAAATAAAATAGCCACCGTATTTTATGGAGCTCATGTGACACCTGGTATTTATTCCCAAACAATAAATCATTATAATGTTTTAAGAACGTTGGAAGATGCCAATCGCTTATCCGTACACGCAGGCGCTGCTGCTACTGCAACAACAATAGATTATTGCTGGTCAGTAGCGGCAAATTTTCCGGCTGTACTTTCATCAGCAAAAAAAGAAAAAGTTATTGCGAATGAAATGTCTGTTTATCCGAATCCGGCCAATGACAAAATCAATATCACCCTGAATGTTGTTACTGTCAGTGCAGGAATAAATTGGGAAATTGTTGATGTTTCAGGTAAAAAGATGAAAACCGGAACAACGCCTTATTTTATAAAAGCAGGCACATTAAATTTACCAGTTGACAATTTAAAAAATGGCATTTACCAGGTGCGCATTACGGATGGCTTACATGTATGGGTAAGTAAATTTGTAATTGCGAGATAAGTCAATAAGAATTAGGAAGAATCTCATTGTAATTCGTATTACACATTGTTTAAATAATTTTTAACAGTAATTAAACTATCGGCTAAAACTATGGTCAATCTTGTTTATTTAAACAACAACTATGAAATCTCTACTTTCTTTGTTGATGGTTTTTTGCCTTTGTACTACGTGCACAAAACATGTTGAAAATACGCCTCCGCCAGTTGAGGGGAAACCTTTTGCGCTTGGTAAATATATTTCAAATTCAGAAATAGATCCCACCTGCCCGGCAGGATACACCTGCTACGGCTATGAAATACAAGCCCCGGGCGTTACCAATAATGAGCATGGATATTTAGCGGTAGCTCCATACAGAAATACACCAAAAGGGCTCATTATATTTTTTACAGGTGGCGGTGGTGAAGAATGGTGGAGTAAAGCAAATAACTCCCCGCAATATGATTTAGCAGAAGAATTACGATCGCTCGGGTATATGATTGTGCAGGTGCGCTGGAAAGTAAATTGGCTTATTTCTTCTCCCGGTAATAGTGCCGGCCCGGCTCATCTGGCCTGCCGGCCTGCTACGGTTATTAAATATATTTACGACCAGTATTATAAACCTTTAAATATTCCAAAGCAAAATGGTAAGGCAGGTTTTTGTATTACCGGAAACAGTGGGGGTTCCTCACAATGTGCCTATTCATTAAGTTTTTATGGGTTGGATAGTATCGTGGATGTAGCTGTCCTAACCGGCGGTCCACCACATTCGGCTTTGAATAAATCATGTATGAACCGGCCTGCTGAACAAGGGTACTGGTTCACACCAGACCATCGGGAGCTGACGGATGAGGGCTTTGGATTTTTCAACAGGATGGGCCCGGCCATCAGAAGCGATTCATCCTTTGTGCCCCGCTGGACCATGGAAAGTATTTCAACTGGTGGAAGCGATTATTTTCACCCTAATACAAGAGTAAATTTTTTAATTGGAAGTAGTGACATTGCCATGCAGACCATTTCAAAAGATTATTATCAAAAGCTCCAGGCTGCAGGAAATTCCATGCTATTTTCTTTTATAGTTCCCAATACCGGCCACCCTGTACAAGGGACCCCGGAAGGAAGGGCGGCAATGAAATCTGCAATACTGGAATAAATGTAAACCTGAGGGTTGCCGGGTAAATTTTTTATACAATAATGTTCTTACCATTGGTTGTCCACTAACCGGAACTTTTATTTTTACCTGGGGAATTTTATTTCGATGAAGATCAGATGTATTGGCTCTTATGGTTCGTGTGCCACTTACCAGGGCAGAGTTATTTTCACAACGTCCCTCCCCGGGAGAAGTTATGGGCAAAAAAAAATTTGCTTGCTACAGTTGTTGATCATAAATATAATAACGGTTAAGAATAGGCGCTGCTGAGAAAAGATCGCATTTATTCTATAAGGCAGGCACGACAAATGTAATCTCCAGGCGCATGAATGCATTTACAGGTACGCCTGCTTTGAACGCGGGTTTCCAGCGGGTACAATTTTTAATAACCCGTTTTGCCTCTTCTTCCATGCCATAGCCATGTTTTGTTTCTGCCCTTATGTCACTGATCTTACCGAAATAACTTACGATGCTTTTTACAACTACAACATAATTTCCAGCAGGTGCACGATTTTTTATGGGGACATTCGTGTCAAGGCTATCGGCCAGGTATTTTTTCCAGGCATCCACGCCACCGGGCATTTCGGGCACTTTATCGGGATTGATGTATATTTTTTCGTTGGAAATTAAAGTGGCTTTGATTGGTTTAGTTGGCAGGCTCTGCGGTATAGCCTTCTGCTGACTTTTTACGGCATAAGAGAACAACATGCAAATTAAAAAGGGAAACATTTTATTGAACATGCCGTTTAATTTTATGTAGAGATGCATAGGCGTCTTTATTCCATAAAAAATAAAAATAATTCTGATGAATGATTTTATATTCGATTTGCTTTTTCGCCAGGATATGGCTCTGAAAGTACCAAGGTTAGAATATTACAAAACCAGAAGGGAATGTTGCATAGCGTTACGACTTTCGAATGGAGCGTGCCTACCGGCATGGCAGGCGTCGCCAATGTAGCTGCATAACGTGATGCTGCTGGGTTCATAAAAACAAATCATCAGCATCCTAAAATATTCAGGTGTATTCCTAAAAATTTATTTCTTCTTCTTTTCCGGTACGCAGTTAGGTACCTTCTTTCCCTTTTTTGTTTTCATGCCTACTTGTTCATACCCTTTCCAACAGGGGTCATCTTTTTTTGACGGGCTTTTTTTTGCTTTTGTCATGGGTTCTTATTTTAGATGTTTCCGGTAAAACCTGCTCGTGGCTGCACCAGTATGTTCCGCGTTTTGTTTTACCAAGCGTCTTTGAAATTATTTCGCTGCCGCAGCGGCTGCAGTATTCCTGTTTATAAACATTTAAATGCTCATCCAGTTTACCAATTTTCCGGTATTTTAAAAAAATGTATGAAAACTTAACCACTTCGTTCAAAAGCTTTGTAATGGAAACTGCCGCAACATCTGCCACCGGCGAAAGCGGGTGAATTTTTGCCCGCCACAAACTTTCATTTTTTATAATATTGCCAACACCGGAAAATATATGCTGGTTCATGAGGGCATCGCAAATAAATGTGCCGGGAATTTCTTTGAGCTTTGCTCTAGCTGCTTTAGGATCCCACTCATCACTCATTACATCTGCCGCCCAGTCAACGTCATCGAGGTTGTCATGTAGTTTTGTATTGACCACGTAAAAATTAAGTTCATCTTTTGCAAACTTTAAACTCAGCTTGGCATTTATTTTTTCTTTGCGATCATTGAGCAGGTAACTGCCGAACAGCCCGAGGTGCACTTCTATGACCACATCTTTTAAACAGATGTAAAAATGTTTTCCCCAGGTTTTTATTTCCAGCACTTTTTTATTTTTCAGCCGGCCATAATCCAGCTCCGCATAGCCATCTGCTTTGATGATTTTTTTCCCGGTGATGGAAGACAGGTTTTCTTTCATGATTAAGATGGAGGGGCCTTCGGGCATAGTAGAATTTTTAGGTAGTTCTGGCTGCAAAGAGTAAGCCGGTTACAAGAGGTTTGAGGTTAGTTAATTAGTGATAAGTGCATTTGTCATCAGACATCGGTCATTGGGTCATTAAGGCTCGCTCTACATGAAGTTTAAAATTTTCAGTTTTACACTCAGAAAATTGACCATAAAATTATTGACTCATTGACCATTGACTTAATGACCATTGA
>JBDSWG010000088.1:0-17238 GCA_039926825.1 Ferruginibacter sp. | reverse complement strand
TCTGACGTCATAAGGATTACTTTTATTGCAAATCTTTTTCTGTAACGGACCAGCGGCCCAGGGTAGTTCCTTTTATACCTATAATGGCCAGGCTGAATATCCTGTTCCCTTTAAGGCCGCTCACTGAAATTTTTCCAAAATTTTGTTCTTCTACCAATGTTCCTTCTAACCTTTGGGGATTATTAATTTCCTGCCCCCGTACTTTACTTATACCGGCCGTGTAGGGGGAAAGAGTAATATCATACAGCGGGTACTTATCTTGCCTGTTCAGTTTTATTACTTCACTATGATGCCTGTCCCCACTCATGAAAATAACGCCGGTAATTTGTTGGGAAGATATAAAATTCATAAGGTCATTATATTCCCTGGGATAACGATGCATATTTTCTGACGTACTCATATTATTCAATACCTGGCTTCCGGTTACAATAATTTTGAAGGCGGCTTTGCTGTATAATAATGCATTAAATAACCAGTCCATCTGTTGTTCTCCAAAATAGGTTTTGTTCATATTAGGATGTCCATAAACAGAGTCTGCCAGGTCTTCTTCCGCCCGGAAAAAACGATCATCTGTAAGAAAAAAATCTACATCGCTATAAGTTACTTTGCTGTAAACACCCTTTCCATTTTCACCATACGTTGGGTTGAGAGAATATTTCATAAAAACTTCCCGGCTTTCATTCCTGAGCTGGTAGCTTTTTCCCGAATTATCCGGACCAAAATCATGATCATCCCAAATAGCATATTGCGGCATACTGGCCATAAATTTTTGCAGGACAGGAAGGCCACGGTCGTGTGAGGCCCTGTATTGCAATCCCCAGGGAGAATAAAAATCTACTTCGCGGGTATACCAATTGTCGCCCATCCAGATGTGAAAATCGCCACCTGCCGCAGCCATGGTTTCAAAAATGCTGGAATCTCCGCCATATGGCTTACCCGGGCGATCAAAAACAGATTCATTAAAATATGCACAGCTTCCGGCCAGGAAAGTAAAGTCGGGCGCGGGTTTTCGCCATTGCCAAAGATCCAGCGTGGTAAAAGTGGTTTTAAAATTTACTTTTTGAAGCACGTTATCTATAAGCAAATCATATTTATAAGTCGTGTTCATTGCCAGGCCGTTGAGTTCAATTTTAACCGGGTAAAAAGATTGACCGGACTCTACTGTATGCGTAACCGTTAGGGCGTTTGTGGGTTTGCCTGCAGGATAAAATTTTACCGCTACAAATTTAGAGGCCGGGGATACTTCTGCCCATATCACTGCAGTACGGGTGGTAATGTTACCCGCCCAGGGACCTGCATGCAAGCGGTTGGCTGGCTGAGACAATAAAGTCTCGGAAAAGAAAAAACTCAATAAAAACAGGATGTATCTCATGGTGGCGAAAATAAATTACCGCACAAAGTAACTAAAAAGAAAAACAGCCCCCGCTAAAGGGCTGTTCTATGTTTTCAGATAAGGGAATATTTTACGCGGCTTTTTAAAAAAAATCCGGGACGCTGCAACCGGATTTATAATAAACCACCTGACCCAGTTCATCTATCTGGTAATAAGGAACTTTTTTTTACCATAAATCATTTGCTTGATGACTTTGCCTGTATTTTTATTTACGCTGATTACACCATCATCTTTTGCCATATTGCTATTTCCAAAATTGGGAAAATGGCGAAGTAATTCTTCTCGTCTTATGTTGCTTTAAAACGTTAACTAATAGAGGCAAACTTTTGTGCTGCCGCAAAATTTTCAACATGCCATACCAATTTTTTCAAAACTAAATTTTTAATATCCCTGTGCAATACCCACCAGGCGGTATTTTATAAATGACTATCCACGATAAACCGGAAGATGATCATTAAAGTTTCTCATTGTTCAGGTGGCGCATTGCATCCCTGGTAGTTTTCTTTTCGAAGTTTTTCTCCAGGGCCTCTGTCAGGTTTACGCCAGTTTGATTAGCCAGGCAAAGTAAAACCCAAAAAACATCCGCCATTTCATCGGGAAGGTCATTATTAGTATCTGAAGTCTTTGAAGACTGCTCGCCATATTTTCGCACCATTACCCGGGCAAGTTCACCTACTTCTTCCATAAGGATACCCAGGTTGGTCATCTCATCAAAATACCGCACGCCATATTTTTTAATCCAAACATCTACTTGTTCCTGCGCATTTAATATTGTCATGATATTTGCATTTTTTTATTATTCCTTTTGTTTAGAATCTATCCAGATTGTAACCGGGCCATCGTTTACCAGGTGCACCTGCATATCAGCTCCGAATACGCCGGTTAAAATTTTCTTCCCAAGATATTCTTCCAATTTCCTTATGAATGCCTCGTATAGTGGAATGGCTATGACGGGCTTACTGGCACGGATATACGAAGGACGGTTCCCTTTCTTAGTGCCGGCGTGTAAAGTAAACTGGCTCACTAATAAAAGTTCACCCTGTATATCTGTAAGCGACACATTTGGAATTTTATTTTCATCATCAAAAATGCGGAGATTAATTATTTTATTGCAAAGCCATTCTATATCTTCTTCTCCATCTGAATCTTCTATACCGGCAAAAACCAACAACCCGGTTTTAATGGCACTGTGTACTTTACCCTCTATAACTACAGAGGCTGATTTCACTCTTTGTATGACAACACGCATATATAAAGATTCAACCTGAAAGGTAAAAAAAGCCGCTCTAAAACGAGCGGCTTCTATATTGCATATAAAAAAATGGCCTTAACTACAACCGAGGCTGTTGCCGCAGTTTAAACATTTGTAACAGGTGCCGCTGCGAACCGTAATATGGCCACAGGTGTTACATGCCGGTGCATCTCCCTGCATATTTTTTGCAGCAGCATTCATAGCGTCCATTCCGTTATGGCTTTGCATCACCATTTCCGGTTTGACTACTTTTACATTTCCCATCACCCTCACTTCACTCAGGGGTTGCTTGCGGTCACCAATGGCAGGCGTATTGATATCCCACTCTTCGCTACCAGTATTTTCCAGTACAGGCTTATCAAGCACATGAACCAGGTCTGTACGGCCGAGGTATTCATAAGCCAGGGCACGGAACATAAAGTCAATAATAGATGTGGTTGTTTTAATGTTTGGATGATCCACCATTCCGGCAGGTTCGAAACGGGTGAACACAAATTTTTCTACATATTCCTCTAACGGTACACCATACTGCAGGCCAATGGAAATTGCAATAGCAAAACAGTTGAGCATGCTTCGCATAGTAGCACCTTCTTTTGCCATATCAATGAAGATTTCTCCCAAAGTACCATCACTGTATTCGCCGGTGCGCAGGAATAATGTTTGCCCGTTAATTTTCGCTTTTTGGGTATATCCACGGCGCTTGGCAGGTAGGGCACGGCGCTCTACAATCATTGCCAGTTGGCGCTTCAGGGAAGTATCTGCACTATTCTGCACACGCTTGTTCATTTCTTCCAGCAACTCATCAATAGTGAGTTTACCCATATCAACCAAGGCAGATGCAACGTCTTCCTGTTCTTCTGCAATAACTTCTGCATCGCCGGTTTTCTTTTTCTTGTCAGATTTGTTACTCAGCGGCTGGCTAAGTTTGCTACCATCACGGTAAAGCGCACACGCTTTCAGGCCGAGCTCCCAACTAAGGCGATAACTGTCAGCAATTTCCTCAATAGTAGCTTCATTTGGCAGGTTAATAGTCTTGCTGATTGCACCACTCAGGAAAGGCTGAGCCGAAGCCATCATGCGAATATGACCGTGGGCATGAATGAAGCGCTCACCGGTCTGGCCACATTTATTGGCACAATCAAATACAGGTAAATGCTCATCTTTCAGGAACGGGGCGCCTTCTATGGTGCCTGTGCCACATACATATATATTGGCACGATCTATTTCATCATCACTAAATCCTAAAGATTCCAGGAGGCTCCAGCCAAAATCATTGTATTGCTCCGGGGTAAATCCGAGGCGCTGCATACAAGCTTCCCCTAAGGTGTACACATTAAATACAAAACCTATTTCAAATGCACTTCCCATGGCGGCATTCAGCCTGTCAATTTCTCCATGGTTGAATCCTTTTTGCAGAAGCGTTTCTTCGTTTATATAAGGTGCGCCTTTCAGCGTAGCATGGCCTTTAGCATAGTTTACAATTTTCTCAATTTGCTGCTCATCATATTTCAGGTTGCGCAGTGCTTGTGGCACACTCTGGTTAATAATTTTAAAATAACCACCACCACTTAGTTTTTTAAATTTGACAAGGGCAAAATCCGGTTCTACACCCGTAGTATCACAATCCATCACCAGGCCAATGGTTCCGGTTGGGGCAATCACCGTGGTTTGTGCATTGCGAAAGCCATGCTTTTCTCCCATTTGTACGGCTGTATCCCAGGCTTTTGTGGCAGCTTTGAGTAGATAATCCGGGCAATAGCGGGCATTGATTCCCTGGGGTTTGATTTCTATGCCTTCGTAAGCATCCATAGCATCGTAAGCAGCGGCCCGGTGGTTACGCATAACTTTAAGCATGTGCTTTTTATTCTGCTCATATTGTTTAAAGCTGCCCAGGAAGGAGGCCAGTTCTGCAGATGTGCTATAAGAAACACCCGTCATAATTGCGGTTATAGAGCCCGCAATGGCGCGGGCTTCTTCACTGTCATAAGCTATTCCACTTACCATAAGCATGCTGCCAAGGTTTGCAAAGCCCAAGCCTAGCGTACGATAATCAAAAGATAGCTGCGCTACTTCTTTAGAAGGAAACTGCGCCATAAGCACAGATATTTCCAATACAACTGTCCAGAGGCGGCAGGTATGTTCAAAGCCAGCTACATCAAATGTGTTGTTTGATTCTTCGAAGAATTTCCTCAGGTTTACACTCGCCAGGTTACAGGCTGTGTTATCCAGGAACATGTATTCACTGCAGGGATTGCTGGCCCTGATAGGCCCGCCTTCCGGACAGGTATGCCATTCATTAATGGTGGTATCATATTGTGTACCCGGGTCTGCACAGCGCCAGGCAGCATAATTAATTTTTTCCCAAAGGTCGCGTGCTTTTACCATCTTCATCGTGCGGCCATCGCTGCGGGCTTTCAGTTCCCAATCGCCGTTCTCATCCAGGACTTTAAAAAATGAATTCGGTATACGAACAGAGTTGTTACTGTTCTGCCCACTCACCGTACGGTATGCTTCACCCTCATAATCGCTAGGATAACCGGCGGCAATGAGCGCACCTACTTTTTTCTCTTCTTCTACTTTCCAGTTTACGAAATTTACAATTTCCGGGTGATCCAGATCGAGGCAAACCATTTTAGCCGCCCGGCGGGTTGTACCACCACTTTTGATAGCGCCGGCAGCCCTGTCACCAATCTTCAGGAAACTCATGAGGCCACTGCTGGTGCCACCACCACTCAACTTTTCTCCCTCTCCACGAATGCTGGAAAAGTTAGTTCCTACACCACTGCCATATTTAAAAATACGTGCTTCACGTACCCAAAGGTCCATGATGCCGCCTTCATTTACCAGGTCATCATCTACACTTAATATAAAACAAGCATGAGGCTGAGGGCGCTCATACGCTGATGTTGATTTTTTGAGCATTCCATCCGCCTGGTCTACATAATAATGGCCCTGTGGCTTTCCACTAATGCCGTAAGCTTCATATAAACCAGTATTAAACCACTGCGGGCTGTTAGGCACACATGCCTGGTTCAGGATCGAATAAACCAATTCATCATAAAATATTCCGGCATCTTTTGGCGTAGAAAAATAATTATAACGCTCTCCCCAAACTCTCCAGCAATGCGCCATACGATGGGCCACCTGCTTAACCGTGGTTTCGCGGCCGGAAGTACCATCTGCCTGGGGAACACCCGCTTTGCGGAAATATTTTTGTGCCAGGATGTCTGTAGCAATCTGGCTCCATTGACGGGGAACTTCAACATTATCCATCTGGAAAACAACCTCCCCGGTAGGGTTTTTTATTACGGAGGTACGATAGTCATAAGTAAACATATCATACGGGCTTATCCCTTCTTTAGTGAATTGGCGGGTAAAACTCAATGCTTTTTTAGATGGTTTCTTTGTTGCCATAGTAATCGTCAATTAGTTGGTTAGTAAGTTTATAAATCCGGATGTTTCGCGGGAGAACGAAAATATCTTTTGTACCTCATCTCTCCCACATATTTATATTAACACCTGTGGAAAAAACTTGTGGATTATTTGATCCATAGCCCTGCCATTGAATTGCAGGGGTTGTACACTTTCTGTGGAAAGAAAAAATTTTTTCAGTATGATAATTAGTCGTACCAGGTTAAAGCAACTTTTTTAAAAAAATCTTTCCTATTCCCCTGTAATGCAGTGAAATATGAGGTTAGAACCGCTTATCTGTTATCTTTGCGCCCATGGCAAAACAAGCAACCCAGACGGGCTACGAACAGGCAGGATTCCAGGAAATTATATCTCATTGCAAAGAGTACGGGTATATTTTTCCTTCTTCAGAAATTTATGATGGCCTGAGTGCCGTATATGACTACGGCCAGCTGGGCGCACAACTGAAAAAAAATCTGCGGGACGCCTGGTGGAAGAGTATGACCCAGCTACATGAAAATATTGTGGGTATAGATGCCGCTATTTTTATGCATCCAATGGTGTGGAAAGCCAGTGGCCACGTAGATAATTTTAGTGACCCCATGATTGATAATAAAGATAGCAACAAGCGTTACCGCGTAGATCACCTGCTGGAAGCACATGCGGATATGCTGAAAGAGAAAGGAGAAGATGATAAAGCTGCAGCCTTGCTGGAAGATATGGACAAGCTATTGGCCGTGGATGATTTTGAAGGTCTTAAAAAACTCATAGAAGATTATAAAATACTATGTGCAGTAAGTAAGACAGGCAACTGGACTGAAGTGCGCCAGTTTAACCTGATGTTTAGTACAAAAATGGGCAGCCTGGCCGGTGAGGCTGATGTCGTTTATTTAAGGCCGGAAACAGCGCAGGGCATTTTTGTAAACTTTCTGAATGTGCAGAAAACCGGGCGTATGAAAATTCCTTTTGGAATTGCACAAACCGGTAAAGCTTTCCGGAATGAAATAGTGGCCCGCCAGTTTATCTTCCGGATGCGGGAATTTGAACAAATGGAGATGCAGTTCTTTGTGCGCCCAGGCACACAAATGGAATGGTATAACTACTGGAAAGAGGAAAGAAAAAAATGGCATGAAAGCCTTGGTATACCGACGGAAAAATTACGTTTTCATGATCACGTAAAGCTGGCGCATTATGCAGATGCTGCATTGGATATAGAATTTGAATTTCCCTTCGGCTGGAAAGAACTGGAAGGCATACACAGCCGTACAGATTTTGACTTGACACAACATGCACAGTTTAGCAAAAAGAAAATACAATATTTTGATAATGACCTGGATGAGAACGGTAAAGCCTATGGCAATTACACGCCATATGTTGTTGAAACATCCGTGGGATTAGATCGTTTATTCCTAACCGTTATATGCCTGGCTTACGGCGAAGAAAAATGGAACAAAGAAGATGGGTCACCCGATAGCCGGGTGGTGATGCGACTTCCCGCAAAACTAGCTCCCATGAAACTTGCGATTCTTCCACTCATTAAAAGAGATGGCCTGCCGGAAATAGCAAAATCATTGCTGGATGAATGCAAACCGCATTTCCATTGTTTCTACGAAGAGAAAGATGCCATCGGCAAACGCTACCGCCGCATGGATGCCATTGGAACTCCATTTTGCGTAACCATTGATCATCAGACAAAAGAAGACAATACAGTTACCATCCGTAACCGGGATGATATGCGGCAGGAAAGGGTTACAATAAGTGAGGTAAAAAATCTTGTTCTGAATGCTATTGCGGCAAAGTAAAAAATAAGCAACCGGGTTCTATTTCTTTTCCCGCATCCACATAAACAGGCTGGTGATAAATACACCAAGGGCCACGCCACACATGAGCAAAGTAACGATGTGTATGGTGCGTATGCAGTCACAACCCTGTATGCGCTGGAAGTTCCAGAAAGAAATAACCAGGATGAAGAAAGACAAGGCCATAGCCCTGAGCGAGCTTTTGTGTCTCATGTTTTACATTTATAGTTTAACCATATAATTCCTGGTGAATGCTTTTGCGATCATAGCCCATACCCAGGATTCTTTGTTTGGCTTCATCTATCATATTCTTCCAGCCGCAGAGGTAGAAATGTGCGGGCTTCATCACCGGGTTACCATCTTCCCCGGGGCCGCAATTTGTTTTGCAAATATTTTCGTAAATGGTGTGCACATAGCCTTTTGGCCCTTCCCAATCTTCCCGGCTCAGCGTGGGCAGGTAATGAAAGCGGGGCATTTTATCACTAAGCGATTTCAATTCTTCATAATATAAAATGTCACCTTTGGTGCGGCTGCCAAATAAAAGGTATACTTCTTTATATTGAGTATTGTGAATAAACATGTGATGCGCCATACTCCTAAAGGGCGCAATACCGGTTCCGGTGCAGATGAAGAAAATATCTTTTTCAATTGTTTCGGGTAATACAAACACACCTACCGGCCCACGTAGGGTTAGTTCACTGCCTACACTGACCTCGTTAAATAAATAATTAGTACCCAGGCCATCTTCCAGCAATACGATGCAAAGCTCAAAAACATTAGTCCCATCCGGCCAGCTTGCGATGGAATAACTGCGCCAGCGCTTATTGGGTTTTTCGTGAATGGGAAGGTCCAGCGTAACAAACTGACCAGGTTTAAAATCAAAACGTTCCAGTTCCGGCACCTGTATAAAAAACCGCCGGGTAGCCGCAGTTTGCTGTTCAATTTTTATAACGACGCCTTTGCGCCAGGGTTCCAATGCCATGAGAAGGAATTGATTAAATGAATTATAACCTAAGGTGGAAAATAGATTATTTTTTTTATATAACCATATTAACTTGAGCCCTCAGGAAAATTTAATCTGTAAACTTGCTTACGGTTTTATACCTAATCTCGATACTTGAGAACCGGCGAAATGAGTAGTGACCCTAATCGCATTTTATACCATTTTTGATGAAAATCTTTAAGGTAGGTGGTCTCTTCCAGATCCATGTTTTTATTTTTTCTCAAAGCTACAAGCGGATTGTAAGAGATGTTTTCTGCAGAAAAGTCTCTTTTTTCATGATTTTCATTAAAGGGTATCATTAACCATTCTATTGCAATAAAAAATCGATCTGAGTTTATATGTATTTTATAAGGTTCAAGGTTTACGACGGTGTGGCGTTTCCCGGAATTTATTTCAATAAGACTGTCGGACAGATCTTTACCTGGCAAATTGGTGGTGGAATCCACATCATAGATGCGTAACCTGAAAATTGCATCTGCTCCCGACTTACAAATTGTAACACTACTTAATATAGAATTGGAGATGGGGCACCGAAACAACTGAGCGACCTGGGCTGAAACTTTAGTGGTTAAATAATTAATCCCACAGGTGTAGAAATCATTCAAACGAATTGTTTTATTATAACTTCGATCCAGGATAATTTTATCAAGTTCACTAATTAATGGAGCCAATTCAATAATGATTCCTGGTTCTAAACTTTTAACCGACATCTTGAGAGAATTGTAACCTACTGATGAAAATAATATTGTATCCTCGATAACTGAATTACTTATGGAAAACTTTCCATTTTGATCTGAGTTCGTTCCTTTGTTCTGTTTCAACAGTGCTATGGAAACGTAAGGAACGGGTTCCTTTGTTTCATTATTGATTATATTTCCACTTAGAGAGCTCTGAGCTTTACAAACATTGAAAAACAATATCAAGCAAATAAAAATTTTCATTAAAAAATATATTTAAAAAAGTGGTAGTTTAAAAAGAATTGAACTTACAATATAGAATACTTTTAACAGTTAGTTCCTGGCGAGTTTACCGTATGACTGTAAGAATTTTGCTGCCGGATTTTTATTCCGAAGAAGAATACTTCTGTATGTGTGTAGACCAACTCAGAATGAATACAGTTACCATACACATCATAAGAATCACCACCGTCTACATATACTGAAGATGACGTTCTTCCAAAAATAGGATTCGCAACATAATTATTGTACACCTGGGTTTGATACACACCAACAGGATACGCATTCACAAAATCTATAAGGGTACTATCGAACTGCAGAGGATAAGTAGATAATCGAATCATATTTGCACTATCATAAATTTCTTTGGTTAAGTCTTGAAATAAAGATGATGTGAGCCTATTCGACTGCATACAATATAAGAATTTAGTATCGGCTGATATTGATCAAATAGTCAAAAATTTGAGAATCTGTTACCATATCAGAGTTGGCAGTATGGGTGATTGATCCAATGCTGGAAAAGCGAACTGAACTCAAAAAGGATTGTACATCAGAGTGAGAACTATTTTGGCAAAAATCAACAAACTTCTCATAATTTTTAGTACTGTCAAAAGTCAGAAATCCATATGGGCTTACAGAAATTCCAGATGTTGTTAGGGCGTGAGTGGGAAAAGCAGTATTAATATCAGTTTTCTTACACCCCCCCCCAACTATAAAAATTAGAAAGCAAAGTCCTACAAGGATAGAAATCTTTTTCATTTTAATAAGTTTTTTTGTTTTGGAAATATTTAGAGCAACAAAATCTGCAACAGTATTTGTGCCAAATATTGATAATTTCTAATCAGATTAATAAATACATTCCGGGATTTTTTATACTTATTAATGGATATTTTCAATCTTTCTGTACCTAACTTTGCCACCGGATGAACCTGGATGTGTTGCTGGATGTTTACAAAAAAGATTCCCGTTGTTTTCAGATTGCGGACAAGATTACTATGTCTGCTCCACAACACCTTCACCTGAAAGGTCTTTGGGGCAGCAGTTCCCAATTTATTGCCGCTGCTGTTTTTCAACTGGAAATGGCGAGCCAGGTTAATCATGTTTTCATTCTTAAAGACGCAGAAGAAGCCGCCTATTTTCACAATAGCCTGGAAAATATTACCAAGGCACTGAACCTTTTTTATTTCCCTTCTTCATTTAAAAATAAAAAGAACTTCAGCCTGCTAAACAGCAGCCATGTAATGTTGCGTACAGAATGCCTGACACATTTCGCAGCTGAAAAAGGCAATAGGGGCGGTGCTATCGTTACTTACCCCGAAGCATTGCTGGAAAAAGTTGTTTTGCCCGCCACCCTCAATCAACATATTATCAGCATAAAACAGGCAGCTACATTAGATGTAACTGCCGTACTGCAAAAATTTACGGAACAAGGATTTAGCCGAACGGACTTTGTATATGAGCCGGGACAGTTCGCCATACGGGGAGGCATAGTAGATATTTATTCTTATGGAAATGAAAAGCCTTACCGCATAGAATTATTTGGCGATGAGGTGGACAGTATCCGCATCTTTGACCCCGAAACACAATTAAGTGAAAGAAAATTATTGCAGGTTAATATCCTTCCAAATTTAAATTATACGGGTGAAGAAAAAATAGCCACTACACCGGAAAATAAAGTTGCGCTCTTAGATTTTCTGCCGGAACAAACGGTTGTATGGACAGAAGTCTGGACGTTTATAAAAGAGCGGCTGGACCTGGAGCGGGACGATGCAGAGGTTTACCTGGAACACGTTCCTGAACCCGCAGATGATGCCGCAGAGCAGGAAAACTCCCGCGTTGTTTTAACGCTGCAGGATTTAGTGACAGCGGAAGAAACGGAAAAACTTTTTGCCCGGCGTCACCAGGTTGAATTTGGACAAAAAATACACATACCGTCTCCGGTTTTTGAGATCAATTTTAAGACGCAGGTGCAACCGCCATTTAACCGGCAGTTCGATTTACTCATCACTAACCTGAAGGCCTACCAGCAGAAAGATTACAGTATATATTTATTTGCTGATAATGCCCGGCAGCTGGAACGTTTACATACGATTTTTACAGATTTGAAAGCAGATATAGAAGCTGTGCCGGTGCCCGTTTCTATACACGAAGGCTTTATAGACGATGATTTGAAATTAATCTGTTATACGGATCACCAGATTTTTCAACGCTATCATAAATACCGGGTAAAACAAGCCTTCAGCAAGAACAAGGCTCTCACGCTGAAAACGCTGCGGGAACTACAGCCCGGCGATTATGTAACACACATAGATCATGGCGTGGGCGTTTACAGCGGCCTCCAAAAAATAGAAGCCAGCGGGCGCATGCAGGAAGCCGTACGCATACAATACAAAGACGGTGATTTGTTATATGTGAATATTTCTTCGCTACATAAAATAAGCAAGTATAGCGGAAAGGAAGGCAGCATCCCGAAGATGAATAAACTGGGCAGTGACGTCTGGAATAAACTGAAGGAAAAAACAAAAAAACAGGTTAAAGATATTGCTACCGATCTTATAAAATTATATGCCCAGCGAAAAAGCCTGGAAGGTTTTGCTCACCGGCCGGATACGTATATGCAAAATGAACTGGAAGCAAGTTTTATTTATGAAGACACGCCGGACCAGGCGAAGGCAACAGAAGATGTAAAAAGAGATATGGAAAAGCCGGCACCTATGGACAGGTTAGTATGCGGTGATGTTGGCTTTGGAAAAACAGAAGTGGCTATACGGGCTGCCTTTAAAAGTTGTAATGATGGCAAACAGGCTGCGGTGCTGGTTCCTACGACCATCCTGGCATACCAGCATTACAAAACTTTCCAGGACAGGCTGAAAGATTTCCCTGTGACCGTTGATTTTATTAACCGGTTTAAATCTGCAAAAGAGAAGAAAGAAACATTGAAAAATGTTGCTGAAGGCAAAGTAGATATTATCATTGGCACACATGCACTGTTAGGCAAGGACGTAAAGTTTAAAGACTTGGGCATTATGATTATTGATGAAGAACAGAAATTTGGTGTAAGTGCCAAAGAAAAACTTAAACAACTCCGCACAACAGTTGATTCCCTAACGCTTACGGCTACCCCAATACCACGTACCCTGCAGTTTAGCCTGATGGGTGCAAGGGATTTAAGTATCATTAATACTGCGCCCGCCAACCGGCAGCCCATACAAACGGAGGTGGCTGTATTTAATGAAGATGCTATACGGGATATCATTTATTATGAAACAGAACGCGGTGGCCAGGTTTTCTTTATCCATAACCGGGTAAACGGTCTGCCAGAAATGACGGGATTTATCCAGGGGCTTTGCCCTGATCTCAGTATTGCTTATGCCCATGGGCAGATGGAAGGAGATAAACTCGAAGATACCATTCTCGATTTTATGGAAAGGAAATATGATGTTTTGGTTTGTACTAACATTGTAGAAAGCGGCGTAGATATTCCTAATGTAAATACAATTATTGTTAATAATGCCCACCAGTTTGGCCTGAGTGACCTCCACCAGTTACGGGGGCGTGTAGGCCGTAGCAATAAAAAAGCTTTTTGCTATTTATTTGCCCCGCCTATGAGCACATTGCCGGCAGACAGCCGAAAAAGATTGCAGACGCTGGAGCAGTATAGTGAACTTGGAAGCGGCTTCCAGATTGCCATGCGTGACCTGGATATACGCGGCTCCGGTAATTTACTGGGTGGGGAACAAAGCGGCTTTATTGCAGAAATTGGTTTTGAAATGTACCAGAAAATTTTAGATGAAGCCATCCGGGAATTAAAAAGAAACCAGTTCCGCGATTTGTTTAAAGAAGAAATACAACAGCAGGATGACTTTGTAAGAGACTGCAGTATAGATACCGATTTGGAGATCCTAATACCGGATGAATATGTGGAAAGTATAACGGAAAGATTAAGCCTTTACAGCCGGCTGGACAATTGTGCAAATGAAAGAGATCTAGTAGCTTTTCACCAGGAACTTACAGACAGGTTCGGCCCCGTGCCGGCACCCGTAGAAGATTTATTTACGACAGTTCGCACACGCAAAATTGCCGTGGAGTTAGGCTTTGAAAAACTATTCCTGAAGAATAATACCCTGAAATGTTTCTTCGTGAGTAATCCTGATTCACCCTATTTTCAAAGTGAAACATTTAATAAAATTCTCCAGTTCCTGCAGGTAGGAACCAATAAAGCCAAACTGAAACAGGTTGGTAAAAACGGCATATTAGTCGTAGAAAATATTACATCTATGAAGGCATTATATAACTTCCTGAATAAAATGAAAAACCACGCCCTCGTCAGCGTATAATCGTAACCGTACCTTTCCTGGAAAAAAAGTTTCCTTTAAAATCTACAGCAGCTGCTATCCAGATATAGGTGCCCGTAGATTGTTTTAAACCCTTGATGCTGCTATCCCAGCCTTTACGGTAATCGCTTGTTGTAAAAATCATTTGCCCCCAACGGTTGTATATTCTGAAATATAAAAATTTTGAGATGCCAACGGGTAAAGCCCGCACCTGGTCATTAAGGCCATCATTATTTGGCGTAAAGGCATTGGGTACATATATTTCCGGCCCCTCGTAAATTTTTACTAACAAGGTATCATAGCTTTCGCAGCCTTCCGGCGTTGATGCTTTTAGATAGTAAAACCTGTCCGTGGCATTTGTGGCAATTGGGTTAGGAATATCGGTCGCACTTAAACCGGCAGCCGGGGACCAGGTATAACTGATGCCCCCGGTAGCATTTAATTGTATGGGCTGGTTAACGGTAGCTACTGTATCATTCCCTGCAAAAGCATTGGTACCATAAATATTAATTTGCCGGCTTACTTCTTCTGAGGCACAACCTTGCGATGAAACCGCCAGAAGTTTTACTGTATACAATTTATTTAATGTGTAAGTATGGTTTACCGGGTTACCGGTACCGGTAGTGCCATCACCAAAATCCCATTGCCAGGTATCAATGCCCAGGTTGCTTATTTCCACACCTGAAAATGTAACGGGAGTGCCTTTACAGGCATCGCGGAACTGCATTTCCACAACAGGCTTAGCCTTTATGGTGAATGATTTAAAGACTGTATCTGAAATACAACCTAAACTGGATTTAACGATAAGGCCTACCCGCTGAACGCCTTCGGTAAATGTTTGTGTAGGTTGAGAGGCATTACTGAAAACCGCCTGGTTATATACCCAGGCCCAGGCAGTTACAGTTCCATTAGCGGCTGTGGAAACGTCGTTAAACATAACATTTTTGACACCACAGGCGGGTTCTCCAAAAATGAAATTTGCAACCGGCAGGGCATTTATATTAATGGTGGTTGTGAGTGTATCTGATAGGCAACCCCTGCTATTACGCACCACCAGTTTAATCGTCTGCGACCCGGCAGTTCCAAATGTGACTGAAGGATTTTGCTGCGTTGAAATCTGGCCATTCCCAAGATTCCACCACCAGCCAACTATACTTTGACCATCTCTTGTGTAGGAAGAGTCCTGAAATTGGACGACTTGTCGATCGCAGGAATTTATTTTTTTAAAAGCCGCAATGGGTTTATCTATAATGAAAACTTGCTTAGCTATTACACTGATACAACCTGCACTGCTGTCGGCAGAAACAATGAGTGAAACCTGGTGTAACCCCGGTGTGGTAAAATTATAGGTGATGTTTTTTGTGCGTAATATGGTTGCACCATTATCAATGTTCCATATCCAGGTGTTTACCGTATCTGGTGGCACGGTACTTTGATCCAGGAATGTTATAGGGGTGGAAAGGCAAACCGAATCTGTAAAGCTAAAATTTGCCAGGGGCCTGCCAAATACATGAAACGTACGGTAAAGCGTATCCGATTTACAACCCAGGGAACTCGTAACTGCATGCTTTATAGTATAATTTCCCGGAGTGGGGTAAGTGGTCATGGCTGGGTTATTAGTAGACTGCATACCGTTTCCAAAATTCCAGAAGTTAGATGAAACAGTTCCTTGTGTAAGAGAAGAGTTATCTGTAAAGCTGATATTATTCATTACACAGTCATCCATTGTAGTGAACCCGGGAATGGGCTTATCACCTACGGTCAATTGTTGGGTATTGGTTTCTTCGCAACCATCTGCCCCTCTAACCTTTTGCGTAACCGTATACACTCCTGCTATGGAATAGGTATGTACGGGGTTCTGGTTTACAGAATCAATGGGAGAGCCATCTCCAAAGTTCCAGTACATTTTTGCAACCGTAGTAAAGGAAACAGTGGCATCGTTAAACCTTATGGCCTCATTGAGGCACCGGTTCTGTGCAGGCCCCAGCGTCCAGGAGGGCGACAGCGCTGTACAGAATTTCTGTAAGTTAAACAGTCCTCCTGTGGAACCCGTAAAGCCCCAGAAAACCAGGGGATCGCCATTGAAGGTAGTGGCTACCAAATCATTTACAATACTTAACCTTGCCACGCCATCAAACCATGTACTTAGCGTGTGTGTAACCGGATCCCATTTTATCCTCAAGCGGTGATCCTGGCAGTCTTCCACATTATTATTACTTGCTGAAATGGGAACCGGACCGGCAAGATTTTCCGGCAGAAGGTGATTTAATAATCCATTTTTTTGAATGGCAATATGGTCATATTCGGGGTCATCGTCCGGGCTAATGTTTTGATATGTATCCAGGGTTATGCCAATGGAAGGATTTATGTTGCCAAATCCCAGACCGCCACCGGCACTGCCAACACTTGTACTTATGGGTTGCAATACAAACACAATTCCATCGGCGCCCATTGAATCTGTACACCCCAGGTTTACATCAAAAGTAAAATCAAAGAGATTATTAAGGTTAATGCGTGTATTATTCCAGACGGAACCGCTCGTAAAAACCAGGTTTGGGGTGAGTGTATAGCAATGACAATTATCCTGTGTGGCATTGCCGTTAACTGTATATTGCTGTGCCTGCAGGTTTAGTCCAAAAAAAATTGATATACAACCTAAAACTATAATTCTCATTTTCTAATATCCTCTTACCTTAATTCTTTATAACCAAACCAAAAAAAAGCTTCCTGTAAGGAACAGAAAGCTTATAAAAATTTCAAATAAAATATATTACCAGGCTTTCTTAGCCACGCCGTCTTTTACAGCTTGTAAAGCTTTAGCTTCAGCAAGCATTGTGGTCATTTTATTTCCTTTACCATCATGACCCTGGGCCATATAACCACCCCGGGAAGTTTTGGTAATTACTGCATCCTGCATTGGAACATTCTTCTCCTTTGTTTTCATGCAATAAGCTGTTAACATGTCTGACATTTGATAAAATTTATGGTTAGTAAAAATGGGTTCTAAACCTGTTTAACAGGTACAAGCTACTAAAAATAATGATTTTTCCAAAAATTAGCTGTGCAATGGCTTTGTGGCTCAGGTGAGCG
>JBDSWG010000087.1:0-3769 GCA_039926825.1 Ferruginibacter sp. | reverse complement strand
AACTAATCAACTAATCAACTAATCACTAACCTCAATCCCTATCTTCCTCATTAAAATAGAAGCATTGAGACTTTGACAGACGCCGGGTTTTAATTTATAATCGAAGTATAATTCATCATTACTTACCTGTACATCAAAATGATAATTATAAATGTTTTCGGGGAATGAATCTTTTAATTCGGCCAGGGCGAGATCATGTGTAGCAATAATACCTGCAGCATGTTGTTTCAGCATTTGCTTCATCAAGGCTACGGAACCCTTGTGCCGGTCAGAAGAATTTGTACCACGCAAAATTTCATCCAGCAATACAAAAACCTTTTCATGGTTGTTTACCTTTTCAATTATGGTTTTCAATTTCTTTAGTTCAGCATAGAAAGTAGAAGTGCTTTCTTCCAGGTTGTCCGTAATGCGCATGCTGCTAAGCAATTGTACAGGTGACAGGGAGAATGCCGTGGCACACACTGCCGACCCTGCCATAGCCAGCACAACGTTTACGCCTACACTACGCAGGTAAGTGCTTTTGCCAGCCATATTGCTGCCTGTGACTACCATCAGGCTTGTGTCTTGTGGAATATTTATATAGTTGTTTATTCTCTTTCCGGGGTTAATCAATGGATGCCCTAATTCCGTGGCGCTGATGTTGAAATGCCCGTTTTCAATAGAGGGAAAACACCAATCAGGGTTATTGAAAGCTATTGTGCTGAAACCCACCAGGGCTTCCATTTCTCCTAATGCCCGGAACCAGGCGCTAACTGTGTTGGTATGTTTTACTTTCCACTTTTCCAGGTCAATGACCTGTTGCAGGTTCCATAATAGGACTACGTTCAAGGGAAATGAAATAACAATATTGTATCGGATGTCCAGGCGATCCAGTATTGTTTTCAGGGCATAAATTGCGGAAGATGCTTTTTCCCCTTTATAAAAAAAATTGTTTTTTAAAGAATTGAGTAAAGAAGCCTGGTATTCTTTTCCTTCTATATGTGTTGAAGATTTTGCCAGTGTTGTTATTTCATCCACCATACGGCTCAACTGGTTATGAATGGGTGCAATTATTTTATTAAGCTGGTAGGCTAATACGGCGAAAAGAAACAGGCTGAAATAAACCACATTCATACTCACAATACCGGCTATACGCAATCCGATAATGGAGAGCATAATGCCGGGCAGAACGAAGCGCAACCAGGCCCAGGCTTTATATTGCAGAAAAGCTGTGGGTTCCTGCAGCCAGATTTGAAGCCTGTTGATAGTATGATTCGTAAGTGGATTTTCTTTGCCAAAGGCGAGCAACTCCATATTCCATGAAGGCTGAGTGGAAAGTTCCTTAATAGCTTCCTGTCTTTGCAAAATTACCTGTTCTGGTGCCGGTGCAAGTAGCCAATTCGCCAGGGTCTGGGCGCCCACTTCAGATGTTGTCCGGTTGCAATATTGGTAAATAGAAGCGTGCCCCAGGATGTCCATATCCAACGCATAATAATGCTCAGAAGGTTTTAATTTTTCGCCATCTGCAAATTGATAATACTGGTGTTGCAGCGCACCTATTTCTGCTTGTGTGAGGCGGATGAGTGTTTCCTGGTGGTTTATTGCGGCCCTGTTTGCTATATCCCTGTGAAGAAACCGAATAAAAATAAACGCTATCAGCACAGAAAATGATACCAGGTACAATACGCCCAGGTTCCAGAACATATAAAGTATTGCCGCAAGTAAAATAACCGCGCCCAGGCGAAGGCCTGATAATAGATTTTTCCGGGATTTTAATTTTTTCAGGATGTCCTGGTGAGTAGACAGTTTATCCCGGTAATAATGTTGTGGTTCTTCCATGCGGGTAATTATGGCGCAAAACTAATAACTTTAAATAGCAATAATCATTATGTCGTAGCTGTATAATTATTAATTAGACTGTCATTAGGGGCTGCAGGGCCAATAGGCATCATACTTTCAATCAAATCATATTTCTTAGGTAATTACAAATACAATTACAAGCAGCACAATTGCCTGATTATAAGTGATATGGAATACTTCAATTCCTGCCCTTCCTTATTGTTTTGATGCAATCATACAGGTATAACCATTTGAAGGATCTGTAGGGCAGGGTATAGGGTCAGGGGAATATTATATTGGTGGCTTCATCCTTATCAATTGTAACATTCCAGATATGATTGAAGGCAGGTAAGTTCCTGGCTTATCAAAGCTAATTCCTTGATGTATTCCAATAAATAAAAGGATGATTGTTACAATTGCGAATGTGCACCGGATGATGCTAATAGATGCTGAATCAAAGTTCTTCCAGAACAGTTGCCATTTAACTGACTTACTACGGTTATTTACCATACTAAAAACTTTATGACAATGTTGGTTTATAGCCAGCATTGCCGTCTGGCTCTTAGTTTGTTGTTATCATATTTCGATGTATCTGTCATTGCGAATATACTAAATTCTTTATCAATTTAAAATTAGTTTATAAACCATTGTGGATAAACTCAAATGGAATATTTTTAATTAATTTATAATAACTTGATATTTAACTTCAAAAAAAGTAAGTATATGAATATTGATGTATGGCTTATTCTTGGTATCATTTCTATCATAGCATTGTTATCATCTTTTGCTATTGGCAAAAATTCTATTTGGGGTTCAATGACTGTTGCAGTTATTATAGGATTAGTTATCGCACTAGTATATGTTTTTAAAGGTGAAAGTTTTCACTGGACAATAATAAAGAAGGCCGCAATTGTAGGAACATTATCAGGAGTGTTATTTGAAATTATAGCAAGGGTAAGTGGGAAAAAAAAACCTGCAGCAGATAGTTAATAATAATTTAGGGATTATGCATCTTCGTTTTCTTCATTGTTAATTATATCATTCTTGACACCCATATATTCTATTGCAGCTTGATAACCTTCATAATAACATCCTATTCTTGTTTCTTTGAATTTTTCAAGTTCTAAATTTTTTGCCTGTTTTTTTTTGTATACTTTTTCATTTAACTTTCTAATTTGAAAATGGCTTACAAATATACCTATAAGCCCTCCTATGCACATTACAATAAAAAAAGCCACTGCATCTTCATGTGTAAATCTGGAAGTATTTTCTGGCTCATATTTATCTGATGAACTTCCACCCAAGAATATCATACTGCCAATAACTATTGACACTACAGTCCCTTTAAGATAGTCCCAGTTACTTGTTATTTTGTATAGGACAGGCTCAGGCTTATAATCTTTCATTACAAACCATTTTGAAATTAAATATGGGATAACGAACAATGCTGTACATGACAATATTTTGGATACTGAATCGAAAACCACGTTCAAATTCATATAATTATTTTTCATAAATGTAGCTCATTCCCCGGGGCTTTTTCTTCTCCTTCGTAATACAATTTTTGTACAATGACTAAAATATTTATTACGTTTGATAGTTTGTCTAACACTGGAAATTTTTTTAATGCCTATATATTACCATAACAATTGATAAGCAAGATACCGTATTCCTTACCTGTCGTATTCCTGATAATTAAAATATAGAAATGATACAGTTTTTTTACAACTGGAGAATTACAAAGCTTTAACTGACGTTAATTATGTTTTTAACTTTACAAGTCGACCTAGATAAAATATAATTCTGACTGCCGATACGTATTCAGGTTCAAAAGTTTTATGGATACTAAACGACATGAGAAAAAATCCTATTTCAAGTTTGTCTGGATGCCTCACGAGTTAGAAATGTTCGTAGTGTTTCTCATTTTCGGTATTTTTATAAAAAAGCATAT
>JBDSWG010000086.1:0-5447 GCA_039926825.1 Ferruginibacter sp. | reverse complement strand
TTTTTGCCCCTCGGTAAAATAGCGGTAACACCTGTGCGCACAGGACCTTTACCCCTGATATTTTTTCCCTTGCCGGAAATGATGGTGCTGTAACCGACTTCCACTCCTTTTACATCTGTAATGGCATTAAATTTTCCAGGAGTGCCGGCAAAGGGAATACCAATATCCCTGGCTCTTTGTTTTTGGCCATGAACAGGAAATTGCAGGCAACATATAATTGCGATGAAAATAAATGGCAGAAAATCAAAGCACAGGTGCTTTGTTTTATTTATTGTTCTTGGATGTGTCATTGTTTCTTTTTAATCACTGTGAGGTGTTCACTATTTATTATAGAGATTCTTTTTTTTTAAGTTGCATGCCTTCGGCGCTCCTCAGTCACATATAGAATGTAACAAGTGAATAGTGATGAAGTATTTATTCATTGTGCTGGCAGAAATAAAAAAAACTTTTACCTCGGCATCAAACCCAATTGCTGCATAAATTCCATGTTATCCAGGTAATCCCTCTCTTCTGCAATTTTGCCATCCTGCATTCTTACTATAGTTACGCCATCAATATTTACTTTTTTGCCTGTTGCGGGAATGCCAAAAAATACACCCGAATGCGTACCCGAAAAATTCCATTGTTTTACCAGTTTATTTCCCTGCGCAAAAACATCTTTTATAGTAAATGCTACATCGGAAAAACCAGTGAGGTAATTTGAATAATAGGCTTTCGCACTGTCTATACCCACAATGTCTGCAGGTTGCACATGCATTACCACATCTTTTGTAAAATTGCTGTCGTTAAACATGGCAACATTTCCCTTGTTAATAATCTCATCCCAAACATGGGTGTACATTTTTATGTTGGCTTCTGCAGGGTCTGTTGAAGCTGTCGTTGTTTTTTCTGCTGAGGGATTGTTACATGCTGTCATCAATGAAACAGAAGTGAACAATACAAGCACTAAAATTTTGGATAAATAAGGCAATTTTTTTTTCATTATTGTTTGTTTTTATCATTAAAAAAATTAGTTACATTTTTATATAAATAGATTTATCAAAGTCCCATGTCTTAATATAATTTCCAGTTTCCATCTTCCGATTTACAGGGTACTAGCTATTTACCTTTATATTTCAAATTGTCTCTCCTATATGATTTGTAAACATGGCAAACCGTTTAGTACTTTATTTGATTTTAAAAATTTTTTTTGGGTAAACGAATTGGTAGGTGGAGTATTTGTGCTTACCACCCACAGACCTTCGGATATACCTTTATATTATAAGTCTAATTAATTTTCTGATTTTTTAAAAGTTTTCATGACCATATAAATAACACATACAACAGCAACAAAAATGACGAGCGACAATACTTCCCAAAGGGTTAAGCTTGCGAGTAACCATACAATAGCGGCTATGGCGATGAAGGGAATCATTAAGCCGCCCGGCATGCGAAATGTTTTTTCTGAGGGCTCCTGTTTTTGCCGCCTCAACTTTATGGTGGCCAACACCACTGCCAGGTAAATGAACGAAATAGAAGCACTGGCCAGAATAGCCAGTTGTTTGAAACTTCCGGAAATAGCCAGTAGAAAAATGAGCCCGGCAAAACTAATAATCGCCCAATAAGGCGTGGCAAATTTTGGATGGAGTTTTGCGAGGAACGCTGGGAAAATTCCATCCTGGGCACCTGAAAATAACAACCGTGGCGAAGACAATACATCGCCGCTTACAGAACTAAAACAGGAGAAAGCTGCCGTCAGTAAAAGAATGGTACCTCCTACTGGACCAACCATCGTTTCTGCGATAGCGGCGAGTGGTGCATCCTTATATAAAGCCATATTGTCGCCCAGCACACCCTGCGTAACTACCTGCAGCAGCAGGTAAATAATGAGGATGGCAATACCCGCAACACCGATGCCCCGGGGTATGGTACGTTGGGGATTTTTTATTTCTCCACTTATACTCAATGCCGACTCAAACCCAAAAAATGCAAAAAATAAAATCAGGGCAGTGCTGCCAAAGGTTTTGATAGAAGGTAAGTTCTCCCAATGCAGGTTGTTACTGTTGATATGGAAAAAACCAAAAACAATGATGGCGAGCAACGGCAGTAGCTTCGCAATGGTTACAAACTTTATGAAGTTAATCGATTGTTTGGCACCTCTTATATTTATCAACACCATAAAAGTAATCAGTACAAAATATAACAGGCCTCGTGCCCATGGATAGGTGAATACAGGAAATATGACTGCCAGGGAATCTGCTGTGATGTTCATAAGCGCCGCATCCGCAAGGGCTGAGAAGGCAAAGAAAAATACCCAGTTGATGATGAACCCTGCAAACGGACCAAAGGCTGCTTCTACATAGGCATAACTGCCTCCCGTTTTGGTTACGCGGCTGCCTGCTTCTGCATAGCAAAGCATTATAGCCCCTTGTATCACGGCGCAAAATATATAGCAGAAGATGCCGAAAGCGCCTAACTGAATGCCTACTATGGCAGGAAGTACAAATATTCCTGCACCTATCGTAAAATTTATAATAGTGAGGGCCAGGCCAGATACACCCACCACACGTTTTAAACCTTCGTCTGTCTTTACAATTGCCATGTTTTTCTCATAATAGGAAAGCACCACAAAGCATAAGTATTGCAGGTACGTTCTGGTAAAGGGCCGTAACTAACGGCCATGGCAAAAGCCATTAAGCATTCTTAAGATTAGCAGGTGTACCGGTAAAAATTACATTATTGCCGGCCGGTAAGCATCGTCAACAAATCAGGAAACCTGGCATA
Organism: Ferruginibacter sp.; assembly: GCA_039926825.1. Lineage (GTDB taxonomy): Bacteria > Bacteroidota > Bacteroidia > Chitinophagales > Chitinophagaceae > Ferruginibacter. The sequence goes on along the minus strand of JBDSWG010000086.1, from coordinate 2,684 downwards.
AATGCAAGGTGCCCGGATAAAAGGTGGATTCGAGGTGGAGCAAGTGCCCTGGTCCAGGTTATTATTTTCTACAAGAAAATATAAACTAAAGACGAGAACAATAACTGTCAGTAACAACCGCTTTAAAACCGGTTAATACTGCTTCCTTCCGATGTAAGTAGTATAGTAGCCAAATGAGTGTATAAATTCGACAATTATGCCGAAAAATAATGCATTTTCAGGAGACAGAAAGTAAATAATTAATAAAGTCACCATCCAACTTCCGGCACTTCCAGAATGCCCTAAGAAGAAATAGAAGTTGGGAGAAGGGGATCCGGCAGGTAGGTGGAGGTTAGCAACATGGAAAAGGAAAATATTTATTTATGGCCTGGTTTCATTGGCCTTTAATACCCGTAAAAAATTCCCTCCGAGTATTTTATATACATCTTTTTTACTGTAACCCCGCTCCAGCAAAGCTTTGGTGATTAAGGGGTAAGTGGAGACATCATCTAATTGTTGTGGCGTGCTGTTTATACCATCAAAGTCGGAGCCCAGGCCCACGTAGTCTACCCCTACCAGTTTCGCTATGTAATCAATATGATCTATCAGCATAGATAATGGTGGGCGAACGCTATTTTTTTCTGCGGGATACCTGGCAAAGAGGAAATCCAGGGCATAATATTCCTGGAGGCCAGCCTTCATGACAGAATCCATTTCCGCCTGGTGTCTTTTGATAAATGCTTCTTCTTTCCTATCATAACTGGTATCAATAAAACCCGGATGAAAATTAACCTGGATCACCCCGCCATTTTTTGCAATTGCTTTAATCTGGTCATCTTTTAGATTCCGCCGGCTGGGTACGAGGCTGTACACGGAGCTATGGGAGGCGATAATAGGTTTTGTGCTGAGGGCTATAACATCCCAAAAAGTCTGGTCACCGGCATGACTAACGTCCACGAGCATCCCAAGTTGATTCATTTTATTTACCACCTGTTTTCCAAAATCAGTAAGGCCTTTGTGCGGTAAAGGTTTTCCGCTGGTTTCATCTGCAGCACTGGTGGCCCAGGCTGGGGCTATGTTGTGCGTAAGCGTAAGGTAGCGTGCGCCGCGGTTGTATAATAATTCCAGCTTGCCCAGGTTATCTTCTATCATGTGGCCACCTTCCACACCAAACATGGCTGCAATTTTATGTGCTTTCACCGCTTTCATGAGGGTTGCGTAATCCGCCACTTTTACAATTTTTCCGGGATTCCTTGTCACTACTGCATCCAGGCTGTCCATAGCCCTATTGGCATAAACAAAAGGTTCTTTTATATCTCCATCACAGTACACTGAAAAAATTTGCACATCCAATCCGCCTTTCTTCCAGCGGGCAAGGTCGCTATGGGTTTGCCCGGTAAGATCTTTATCCATCACCATGCCGAGGTCCACCGCCCGCATGAGGATATCGTTATGCGTATCCACAAGGATGGCTTTCTCATGTATCTTTAACCAGGACTGGGCTGCAGCTTGCTGAGCACCAAATAAAATCACCAGCCATAATATCTTTTGCATAGTAAGTATTTTTAAAAACCTTATTAATTCGCCTTGTCCATTCCTTCAATCCGGCGGTAAGGGGTTTTGAAAAAATCACCCACTACCTGGTTGAACATATCTTTATATACTATCGGTGTGGCATGACCGGAATTAGGCAAAATCCATAAATAAGATTTCGGTATTGATTCCGCAATGAGTAGTGTATGTCGTGGCAATAAAATATCATGGTCGCCGCCAATAACAAGTGTTGGGCAACTGATGGTGGCCAGTTGTGCCAAACTGATATGCGGTTCGTAAGATAAGAGGTTCATGAGCTTCCGTTCATTTTTTACCTTGGGATTATTGGGCTTCTTTTGTAAATCTGCATTCATTTTCATGGCCCATTTGTAAACTTCCGGATCCACGGCGCTGGTATCGGGAGTAAGATTGGCGCCGGTTACGGCAAGTTTTTTTACTTTATCCGGGTGCCGTATGGCCAGCAGTAACCCGTTAATGCCGCCATCGCTCCAGCCAATAACATAGCAGGAATCCAGGTGAAGGCCGTCCAGTAAGGCATTGAGGTCATCCGTCATCATTTCATAACTCAAGGAATCACCGGTATCAGCTGTTTTACCCTGCGCCCGGCTATCGGCTAAAATAACTTTGTAGTTTTTAGCGAAATAAGGAATCTGGTAAAGAAAATTATCTATGGAACCGCCATTACCATGTATGATCAGCATCGGCTCACCGGCACCGTAAGTTTCATAATACATATTTATACCACGCAGTTTCATAAAATTTCCCGCAGCCGGGTTATGGCCGTAAGGAACGCTGCCTTTGGGCATTTTGTTTTCCTGGGCTGAGCCTGCAAGGCCTAAAATGGAGAGGAAAGTAACCAGTAAAAATATTTTACTACCGTGCAACTGAAGGCGCATAAAAGGGTTTTTAAAGATGAGATGAAAGGGTAATTTAGTTATTATAAATTGTCCTACAGTATTAATTAAACTCGTCTGCCGGTAACCACCGCCTTGGTTCGTGGCTCACGAATCATTTATTACCTTCCGCCGTGGATTTCTATGACAAAACAAAATCTATTTAGGCTACTTTTTTCACATATTCCCTATCATTATTAACAACGGCTACCACTCTTGCTAACAGTTTAAATCTTATTGCATTAATTACACTCATTT
>JBDSWG010000085.1:0-4080 GCA_039926825.1 Ferruginibacter sp. | reverse complement strand
GAAAAAGGATTCGGTGCCGGGTGCTTTGTTCTCAGCTTTGATCATTAACATTGGTTCCTGAAAGCGAATTGCTATTTTACCCCGTTCAATGTAAATGCTTTCCGGTTTGGGGATCAGAGTCTTTTTGGGAAGCGGGAGATTTTTGATGATACTAACGGTTATGATGAATCGCACCTGGTAGTAGAAGATCAGGAATTAATAAACAGGATCAGGAACCATACCGGGTTTACGGTGTTACCGGCGGCAGTGGTTAAGTCCGCCCGGCGGTATCTACAAAATGGTATATTCAGGACGCAGGCAATTTTTTTTCTTATTTACTGCCTCTATAAAATTGGCGTAAGTAAAACCCGGCTGGTTTATATTTATAAGCGCTTAATCAGAAATCATAATATTTAAAGTGAGAAAAAAAATTTGTAAAGCAGGTAGTTGATTGAAGTAAACATTTAAAAAAAGTATGACCAAAAAAATATATGATATCATTGTTATTGGTGCGGGTTCCGGGGGGCTCAGCATTGGACTGTTTATGCAACAGGCAGGTTTCAGTGTGTTGATGGTGAGCCGCACCGCCCATGAGGTTGGGGGCGATTGCCTGAATGATGGTTGTGTACCCAGTAAATCACTGATACACGTATCCCGCATTGCGCATGCGGCAAAAATGGCTGCCGCTTTTGGCCTGGAACTAACAGGGAAAGCGGACCTTAAAAAAGCCCAGCAATACGTACAGCAGCGGCAGGCAATTATACGTGCTCATGAAGATGTACCCTACCTGGAAAAACAAGGCATCACCATGGCCATCGGGAAAGCGTCCTTTATAAATAAGCAAACTATCCGGGTGAATGATGTGCAGTACGAGGGAAAAAAAATCGTTATTGCTACGGGTTCCCTGCCTGTAAAACTTAAGGTACCCGGTTCAGAACTGGTAAAATATTATGACAACAAAAATGTTTTTGATATGCAGGATTTGCCTGCGAAACTCCTCATCATTGGCGGCGGGCCTATAGGCATTGAAATGGCACAGGCATTTTCCCGGTTGGGAAGTAGCGTAACAGTAGTAGATATGGGTCCGAGGATATTACAGCATGATGACGTTTCGCTTGCCGGTATTCTACAGGAGAAACTGGCGGCTGAGGGTATTACATTTATAATGGAGGCAGGGGTGGAAAGCTTTAGCAGCGCAACAGAAGGCCTCCTGAAATTCAAAACTGGTGAAACAAAAAGCATTTCATTTGATACCGTCTTCGTGGGCATTGGCCGCAGGCTGGAAACGGAAAGTCTGCAATTAGAAAATGCCGGCATACAAATGAAGGATAAAAAAATAGTGAAAGATGACCACCTGCGCACAACCAATAAAAATGTGTTCGTGTGCGGGGATATAGCCGGGGACCTTATGTTTTCTCATGCTGCTGAATTTCATGCCCGGATCATTCTCAATAACTTTTTCTCTCCTCTGAAGAAAAAATTAGATAACCGTTATATGAGCTGGGTCACATTTACGGACCCGGAGCTGGCTTCCTTTGGATTAAATGAAGAACAGCTGAAGAAAAAAAATATCGCTTACCTGAAATTAGCACAGGACTTTTCTGATGATGACCGCGCTGTTACCGATAATTACCGGTACGCAAAAACAATCCTCTACATCAGTAAAGGTGGGTGGCTGCGCAAAAGTAAAATACTGGGCGGCAGCATGCTGGCACCGGGCGCAGGAGAACTGGTACAGGAGCTGATCCTGGCTATGACTGCCGGCTTATCCATAGATAAAATATTTAATAAAATTTATCCCTACCCCACTGCCTCAAGAATAAACCAGCAGCTGATAACTAAACATAAATCAAAAAGCTTCACCGGTACAGTAAAAAGATTACTGCGATTTATTTATAAATATTTCAGTTAAACAAGTGCAGTTTCACAACAAATATTAAGATTATGGAATGGTGGCAAAATTTTACAGAATGGTTTATTAGCCTGGGGGAAAAGTACAATGTGAACCCTTAAGTTTTCGGTGGTATCAATCTCGGTGCCATACCATTTTTCTTTTTCTTCCTGTACCATACCATTTATAATATTAAAAATAAAAAACCTTATGTGCTAACGGCAAGGCTTACGGGATTATTTTTTGTTTCAGCTTACCTATACCTCATAATCGCCGATAAGATATTCCCGTATGGGTTTAAATTTTTATCAGCCTGATGGTAATATTTGGCGTGTATTCTACTATAAGAAAAGTGCGTAAAAAAACCGGGTATAAATAAGGATCATCCTGGGAAAGTTTGTATACCAGCGGGGTTTTCGCAACTGAATTATTATCGCTAAACGATATTCCATGTGAAGCTGCGCTCTGTGCCTTTATGAACGATCATGCTTTCTACTTCGGCGGTTAATTTATTATGCTTCATAATCTTAATTTTTCCTGCATGATAAATGTTTTTACAAGCGGAAGATAATGATCCAAACTTGATGTTTATAACTTTTTACATAGGCCTGGTATTTATTTTTCTATTGCCATTTACAGTATGGTAAGAAGCTACCAATGCCTCGCCTGCAGTATATATAGCTGTACCCAGCAACAAAAAGTCCTTGGCTATAAACTGGCCTGGCATTGGCGAAAGATATGGAAAGCCATACTCGGGTTGCCACGCACCAGGAGTTGTTATCAAAAAGCTTAAGGTGATCAGAGCCATTATAATTGCTCCTATGCTGCCAATAGCCGACAGTTTCGGAGAGAATTGCCTGGTAGCGATTAATATTGCTAAAATAATTTCAATAACACCCAGGACTTTAGCGAAACCCTGCACACTTATTACATTATAAACCCATGATAATAAGGGGCTATTTTCAACCAAAGGCTTAATGCCTTCCGCTTCGTAAGCAGAAAATTTCAAGAAGCCAACCCATAACAATATTAGTACAAGGCCGTAGCGAAGAATATCTGTACCCAGCCTTTCAAGTTTTTCACCTCTGGTATTGCGAACTATTGTTTCCATGATTAAATTTTTATTTTGTATTGAATATTTTTTTTTAAAAAACTTATTAAGGTTAAAATTTAATTTTTAAAGTTGAACCGGTAAGGTTATTTAAGTATTTATCAGTATAAAATGTAATTTCCGTTGAAACTGCTTCTCTTAAAAATAGAGTAGGCTTAAAAATAAGCAGGCTTAAAAAAAAGAACAAGCTTCTTATCCTAAAGAAGCTTGTTGAGAAAAATTTACATTTTCGGATCCATCAACTTATTCGTTAGCATGTGTGCCATTTTTCCAATCTTCATTACACAATCACCTTATTTAAGATTTATGGTATTGCCATTATTCATCTTTAAAGTGACAGAGGGTCATCACCAGGTAATTGCAATGATATTTTCACTGGATTAGTAAAGGTCGTTTTTATCAAACCCGGTTAATCCCATAAAGGCTACCTGTGCTGGAGTTGTTCCTGCAACAGAAGGTATAAAATAAGGGGAAGACGGAATCTCTGTTAAGGCGCCGGTGCTTTCATTTCTTTTAAATGTAGCGATAGAGTGGCTTTTAAAAGCACCTGACACAAACAAATAACCACCAGCCTCGTGCATGTCTTTCGTATCCTGCGGCGGTACACCACGGCGGTGAACAAAATTTGGTTGCAAAGTCACAATGAGTTTACCATTAGCCTGTATATCAAAGGTGCTAATATCATTTCCTGTAAAGCTGGCTACATGCAATTTCCGGTTATCAAGACTAACCCACGTCCAGCAGGCTTCATCATTTCTATCACTTGTACCAAAATTTTGCACCTTAGCCGCAGTAGTTCCATCGTGTACTGTGACACTGTTGGCCTCCTTGGTAGAATGAAGATTAAAATTTGCCATGTAAACATATTGATCGTTAGGGCTCCATGATATACCTATATTTCCTGAAACACCTGTTTCCTGGTACAAACCCGTTTGTGATAAATTGCCCGCTGTAAAATTATAGATATACAACCTTCCTGGCTTTTGCAGAGTAAGGTCGGCATCAGGTGTATCAAAATGTGGTATGCCCCATGTGGACACTGCAACCTTTGTTCCTGTGGAATTAAATTCTACATTGCATGGCCCACCATTTGTACCAT
>JBDSWG010000084.1:0-16064 GCA_039926825.1 Ferruginibacter sp. | reverse complement strand
CCTGAAAAGGTATAAGTGACCTTTCCGTTATGAAGAATAAAAGAATATGATTGCCTATACAGAAGTGCATTTTTTTAAAATATGACTTAAGAATCCTGAAATCTACTATTCTAAATAGTCTGCTTATTTAGAAGTATCACCTCTAAAACAATCTACTTATATATTTCAGTAATTTTCCTATACCTGCATACCAGGAGAAGCTTTGTCTTCCACTATACCAATCTTTGCAGCAACTTGGGGATATATAGTAGAAGTCAAATCCCAGGTCCACAATTATAAATTTGTTAGATTATTAATTCCGTAACCCACACCTTTAATTGTCGCAATTAACCTCTGGTAATTATGTGGGAAGACTAACTTAGCATTTTACATTCTGAAAAAAAATATTATGGATCGGTTACATTTTACTATCGAAATTTCTGCCACTAAAGAAAAGGTCTGGAACACTTTGTGGGAAGATGAAAGTTATCGTAAATGGACATCTGTTTTTATGCAGGGGTCTTATGCAGAAACGGACTGGAAAGAAGGGAGCGAAGTTTTATTTCTCACGGAAGATGGGTCTGGCATTCAAAGCCTGGTAGACAAAAATATTCCTTGTGAACATATGGTATTCCGGCATATTTGTGAATTAAAAAAACGGGAGCCGGTGGGAGAGACGTGGGATAATATAAGGGAAGAGTACGTGTTAATACCTACCGCTGAAGGCATTCATCTGGAAGTTACCCATGATGTAACTGCTGGAATGGGAAAATACCTTTTGAATACAATGCCTAAAGCCATGGAAGTTCTTAAAGCATTATGTGAACAATAAAGATATAAAAATCCAGTTTGGATAATTCCTGGATAGTATAGATTGTTACCAGTTAATTTTGCTATTTAGGAAGTTAGTTATGCAGAGAATATTTTACCCTTGGCGATTATTATATTTCCTTGCCTTTATTTTCCCAAAAGCCAGTATGGCTCAGCAGGGGGAAAGAGAAAACAAGGCGTTTAGCGAGGCCGTAAGTCAATGGTTCTTAGCCTGGTCACTCGTGAAAAGTAAGGTGTACAAATTACCGGTAACACGAGCAGTGGATTTTGTGTTTTTTGATTCCCTGGATGTGTATTCAACATCTATCTTAACTGTGCCTGGAGGAGAGTTAATAACTGGCCCACCATTCATGAATTCTCCTTTAACCTGGCGTAAAATGTTGCATCACGATTCTCTCTTGCTTCCGGATAGCCAGGTGGTTCCTATTTCCCTTATTTCTTTCGCGGGCCAGTTAAAATCAGGCAAATCATTTTTTGTAATGCCGCTGCCTTCTTTCTGGAAATCTGCAGGTGTAAAAAGTAAAGAACTGGGATTGGAAAATTTAATTACTGGCGTATTTCTACATGAATTTAGTCATACCCAGCAAATGCAAAATTTTGGAAAGCGAATTACCTTGCTGGAAAATGCATCACATTTTGATAAAGATTTTACCGATGATTTGGTTCAGGTGATATTTGAAAAAGATAGTTCATACAAAAAAAATTACGAGGAAGAAAAAGATATGTTTTACAACGTTTTTTTTTCTGGCGAGAAGAAAATCAGGACTCGTCTGATTGTTTCAGCATTGAAAAAAATGCATCAACGACAACAGAAATATTTTACCGGTAAATACATTAGGCTTCGTGAAATAGATGACTTCTTTCTCACGATGGAAGGAGTAGGACAGTTTTCCATGTATGCCTGGTTAGTTCATCCCGAAGGGGCAAATATAAGTTCTGGAGTAGCGCTAAAGGGTGTACGGCGGGGTGGTAGGTGGTGGTCTCAGGAAGAAGGCCTGGCATTAATACTTGCGCTTTCTACCTTAAATTCGCCGAAAGAATGGGGTAAATTAATGTTTGGTGAGACTGTTATTACTGCCAGGAAATTGATAGAAAGTTGTTACTAATAACATTAAACCTTCAATTCGGATACAGGCAAAAATGATTTTTAATTTATGCTTTTCAGAAATTTAACCCCCGTAAATCCAGGAGAACCTGGCGTTTGTTGTGGATTTCGCTTTTCTCCGGCTGGCTACTTTTAATAATCTTTCCGGAAGGTTCAACAGGTAATCACGGGCCTTTTCTGCTTCTTCTGTCAACCCTGAAATAGTTTCCACTTTCCAGTCTTGCAGCAATGATTTTAATATATCTACATAATCGCCGGCAGTATACACACCAATATCCTGGGCCACGTCAGAGAAATGATCGAAAGACGAACCTCGTTCACGACCTTCTTCCCGGAGGAAATGTGCCGGCATAATTATCTTCTTCTTCATCATATCTTCAAAAGCCAGCATCATCTCACTAGAATCAATGGGCATAATTTTTTTTACAAAATATTTATAGGCATTCGCATGCCGGGCCTCATCTGCCGCTACATGGCCGCAAATACGGCCCAACAAATCATCACCGCTCTGCTTTGCAAATTGGGCAACCCGGCGGTGGCTAAGGTTTGTAGCCAATTCCTGGAAGCTGGTATAAACGAAATTGCGGTAAGGGTCATGCGAAGTTTGAATATCAAAACCATCGGCCAGCAGGTATTGCGTAGAAATTTCCATCTGCCTCATATTCACCCGCCCCGAGAGGTAGAGATATTTATTAAGAATTTCTCCATGGCGGTTTTCTTCTGACGTCCAGGAGCGTATCCATTGATTCCAGGGGCTTTCCCTGTCATCGCTAATATCATGTATATTGGAAAGCCAGGATTCGTATGTAGGAAGTGCTTCTTCTGTGATGGCATCACCAATAAGCACGGCCATTAATTCGTATGAAAGCCCTTTTGCTTTAGCTTGCAGCAGGCGCAAATCATCGAAAAATTCTTCTTTATCACTTTCAGGAAGTATATCGGCAGGTTGCCATATTTTATCTACTGGTTTCAGGTAATTAGTAATAGCCCGGGAAACATCCTTTTCTAAATGTTTCATTACTTCCGCACGGGAAATCTTGTCCTTTCTAATCATAACTAACAAATGCTTTATATCAATATACTTTACTTAGTGTACTAAATTATCACAATTCCCATACCTTAAAATCTCTCAATTTTAAGTATTAACCCAATGAGGCGAAGGTAAGTTCAAAAATCTGGAGTTTTTTTTCAACCTAAATACAAAATTTTAACTGGCTCAACTAAAACATAAAAAAAGCCGCCTTGCGGCGGCTGTATATTTAAGAATCATCAACCCTTATGTACTAGTTATCCCGGCGATTATTGTCTTGCCTGTTTCCTTTCTTATTCTTATAATGACCATATTTATGACCATTTCCTTTGCCTTCACTTCTACCATACCGACCTTTCTCATTTTTGTTGTTTTTGTTGTAATCGCCATCCCTGTGGTCACCATCATGATCACGGCGGTCATAACGGCCATCATTTGTATTATTATATCCCCCGTTATTTCCGTATTGGGAAATACGTGCCCGGCCATTCTGGTCTACATTAATCGTAACATCGCTGTTTTGAAGCCTGAACTGCTGGTTAGATACCTGGTTCCTTTTTTTACCTATACCCAAAATGCCATTGGAGACTACCTGGTAAATACTAACATTGTGTGTTCCTAACGCAAGGTCATTAACTATATATGTATTTTGACCAGAGAAGTTTCGGCCATCAATGGCAACTTCATAATTACCATAAGTTGTAATAGTAACCTGGGGCTGGGCAGCGGAAGCCGTAAGCACCAAAGCAAACAGGCTGGCTGAAATTAAAGTGAAAATCTTTTTCATAATTTCAATTTTTAGAGCGGGTGCTTTTGCTTTAACCGGAAAAAACAAGAAGCAAATTATTTTAAACCGGTTCTTTATTAATACCTTATTTTCAATTCAAGTGCCAATTCGCTTAATCATGCTTGCAAGGCATTGTTAAAGCATTTCATTAGCATTTCATTTTGAAAATGTTTTCCTAATGACATTATACTAAAATGCTTAAAATATTCCCGAATGAATTATTAAATGAGTGGTGTGGAATGCTAAGAAAAATTTTATGGAAGTAAATAGAATAAATGTTTTGTTATTACTATGTTTGGTTAACCTGGTATTCTGGGCGGTGGGAAGCTTTTATGATATATATACTTATGCTATTGCGGGCGTTGTTTTTGAATTTTTATGGTTGCCTTTTTTGGTCTTGTTATTTGCACTGCCAATCTATACAGGCTACCTACTTATTAAACAAAGATTTAAATCTTTATTGCTGATAACCATTTTTCTACTTACACTGGTACCCTGGGTGTTTAATATTTTAAAGGAATAAGTAAGCCTATGTAAATGAAGGAAGAGAATATCCATTATTTCTACGAGTTTATGTATTTATTTTTACCGAATCAGAAAAAAAATTATGGCAGAAGAGAAGCAACATAACCAACCTGTTGTATTAGAAACAGAAAGACTTTTCATTAAGCCCATTGCTTTAGCAGATGCCCCATTTATTTTGGAACTTTTGAATGCTCCCTCCTGGATAAAATTTATTGGAGATAGAAATGTTCATACAGTCTCAGAAGCCGAAGAATATATACGCGTTCGTATGCTGCCACAGTTAGAGAAACTCGGGTATGGAAATAATCTTGTTATAAGGAAAGAAGACAACGTGCCTATGGGAGCCTGTGGTTTGTATGAACGGCCAGGCCTTCCAATTGTAGATGTGGGCTTTGCATTTTTGCCAGCATTTGAAAAAAAAGGTTATGGCTTTGAAGCCGCCAGTGCCGTTTTGCAGTCGGCGAGGGACAATTTTGGTCTCCGGAAAGTATGCGCCATTACACTGGATGAAAATTTGGCGTCAAAAAATCTTTTGAAAAAATTAGGCTTAACCTACATAAAAGATATTTTAATGGAAGGAGATTCTCATCCTATGATGTATTATGAAATGGTGCTTTAAGATTAGAAAGCCTTCATAGTTTTTTTTTTGACAAAAAAAATCATTTCGTCTTTACAGTAAGCCTTTCCTTTTTATAAACATTTAGGGAAACATGTCCTTATCAATACCCATTGAGACTTAGTAATATTTTATTCCAATCTGCCCACATCTCAAAACTTTTTAAAATTATATTCTGCATTTCTAAACAGGATTTTCTTTTGTGCGACAAGCATAGCCTTTTAGCTTAAATTTACCTGCCTGCCAGAAAAGCATTACAATTGAAATTTTATGGAAATTTATGCGAATAGCAGACTGCAACATTTTCGAAATTATGTAGGGCTTCGTTTCCAGGTTTATAACAGCCTGTTTACTTCCCTGCCTTTTCACCGTATGGAAAAAACGGGCGTGTTGCTTACGATGTTTTTATTGCATTGCGAAGAGGGCTATAACCATAAACTAAGCCCGGTTCAAATAATTGAGAGTTTTGTAAAACAGTATTCGCAATATACCAGCGAAAAAGATATTGCTGATTTGCTGTTTCGTTTCATTCAATACACAGAAAGACAGGTAGTATTATTTGATGCCCTGGAAGATGCTGCTTTTGCCCGTGTAAATGATATGCAGGGCCCGGGCACTTTAAAGCAATTACAATCTGCGCTTACCAGTAAAGAAAAGCAGGAAGCCCTGGGAGCAAAGATTAAAGATTTTGCCGTTCGAATTGTACTTACGGCTCATCCTACGCAATTCTATACCGGGGAAGTACTGGGCATTATAAATGATTTATCAAAGGCACTTCATAAAGATGACGCGGCGAACATCAATCTTTACCTGCAGCAATTAGGTAAAACGCCTTTTTTCAAGCGGGAAAAACCTACGCCCTATGATGAAGCCGTAAGTTTAATCTGGTTTTTGGAACATGTTTTTTACAAGGCAGCGGGCGACATTGTTCTTCAGATGCAGCAGCTTGCAGGTTCGGATTTGCGCATAACGCATCCCGTTATCCATATGGGATTCTGGCCGGGTGGCGACAGGGATGGAAATCCTTTTGTTTCAGCTGATACAACACTGGAAGTAGCCGCCTCATTGAGGAAAGCAATTCTGCGCAGTTACTATGTTTCCGTTAAAAACCTTAAGCGGCGTTTAACCTTTAAATCGGTTGCGCTTATAATTGCTGCCCTGGAAGAAAAAATTTATAATGCTTTATATCAAACGGATACTGAAAAAGATTTGAAGGCCATTGAAATCCTGGATGATCTCATCAAGGCACGAGACCTCCTGATTAAGCATCATAATGGCCTTTTCCTTCAAATGCTGGATAACAGCATCGGGCGGGTTCAGCTTTTCGGGATGTTTTTCGCTTCATTAGATTTACGGCAGGACAGCGATATCCATGGAGAATTGCTTGAGGCCTTGTCAATACAGGGTAAGGGCCTTCCCCGTAATTATTCATCATTAACTGAAGGAGGAAAGATTGATGTATTGATGAATATTAAAAAACCAGTGAAAGCTCCTCTTTTAAGTCAAAAGGTCTGGACAGATACCCTGGATAGTATGAGGGCAGCTGCTAAAATTCAACTTTTAAACGGGGAGAATGGTTGCAACCGGTACATCATCAGCCATTGCGGCAGTGCCCTGAATGTGATAGAAATTTATGGACTCTTCCGGTTGGCGGGTTGGCAGAAGGATAATATTACAGTAGACATCATTCCGCTTTTCGAAACGATAGATGACCTGACCAATGCTGCAGGAATTATGGAAAAGCTTTACCAGGTAAAACCATACCGGCAACATATCCACCAAAGGAAAAATATCCAGACCATTATGCTCGGCTTTTCTGATGGAACAAAAGATGGTGGATATTTAATGGCCAACTGGGCGATATTGAAAGCCAAACAAGAGCTGACGGCAATGGCCCGGAAATATGACCTTGCAGTAATTTTCTTTGATGGCAGGGGTGGGCCGCCAGCAAGGGGAGGAGGTAAGACGCATCGGTTTTACGCATCTATGGGAGAAGACGTTTCTGATAAGGAGATTCAACTTACCATTCAGGGTCAAACTGTAAGTGCAGGTTTTGGCACCGTGGAAGCAGCCCGGTATAATATTGAACAATTACTTCATGCCGGGCTTTCTAATGCTTTGTTTTCCAGGGATAAAGAGACATTAGACAAAAATGATTCCGTTGTATTTTCTAAGCTTGCAGAAGTGAGTTACTTAAAATACAAGTCACTTAAAAATCACCCGAGATTTACACAATATTTATCAGAGGTAAGCCCATTGAGATTTTATGCGGAGACGAATATTGGCAGCCGTCCGGCAAAAAGAGGGAATGCAGGTAAGCTTACTTTGAAAGATTTACGGGCTATCCCATATGTGGGAGCCTGGAGTCAAATGAAACAAAATGTTACGGGATTTTACGGAGTCGGAACTGCATTACAGGATTTCGAAGCCTCTGGTAAATGGAAAGAAGTAAAACTTTTATATAAAGATTCATTATTTTTTAAAGCCCTTCTGGATAATTGTGAAATGTCATTAAAGAAATCTTTTCTCCCACTCACGGAATATTTGTCAGGAGACCCGGCTTTTGGGGAGTTATGGTTGAATATAAGAGATGAATACAACCTTTCTGTTAAGTACCTTCTGAAATTATCCGGCAATATAGAGCTAATGGACAATTACCCGGTTGACAAACTTTCAATTTCTATGAGGGAAAGAATCGTGTTACCCTTATTAACTATTCAACAATATGGGTTACAAAAACTGAGGACAGAAAGCCCAATTGCAAATACCAAAAAAACTATCTTGGAAAAACTAATTATACGCTGCTCATTTGGAATTATTAATGCAGGAAGAAATTCAGCTTAAAATAGTATATTAATTAAAATTTTAGAATATGTTTATATAGTAATGATAATCAAACATCTAATAGAATTTTTTAATTAATTAAATGTATTTTTAATTGCAATGAGCGGGTAATCGCAATTCTGTATTAATCTTTTTAATTTAGTGAAAAGCATTTTTTGATTTACAGAAATAATCGTGTTTACAGAAATTTGGTAATTCATGTGCAATTTTAATTTGATTATCCGTTATAGTAAAAAGTTCCCCGGTATACTTTTTGCCATTGACAGTCAACATTGAAAGATTTTGAGAATTAATTTATAATTGCCAAAACAACATTTTCCATATTACCCTCAAACCGCCCTAACACGTTATGCAAAAAACTGCCCTATGCCTGTTTTTCCACTTTATAGGCGTATTTGCATTTGGACAAGTGTCAAATTTTACATTTAGCTCTCCCAGCGGAAAATTTTGTGCCCCTGCTATAATTCAATTTACGCAGACGAGTACCGGTTCACCTTTGGGCTTTAGCTGGAATTTCGGTAATGGCCAAACCAGTTCCCAACCAAACCCGGGAATAGCTTTTGCAAACCCGGGTGTATACACGGTAAAATTGACGACCTTGTACGAAACTACACTATCTGAAACCACTCAGCAGGTAACTATATATCCTACTATAAATACAACGCTTACGCCTGACAGGCCTTACATCTGTACTCCCGGTGCCATTAACTTTACAACAAACACTTCCGGGGGCACCCCTTCAGGCTATAACTGGACCTGGGGTGATGGCAATACTTCTTCTACGGGTACTAATACAGCAACACATAATTATTCAGCTTTTAATACTTATACGGTTACTGTACAACCTATAGATGCAAATGGCTGTGCAAACCCGGCGACTACTACGGTCAAACTGGAGAAACCTCTTATTACTGCATCATCATCCCCCACCAGTGGTTGCATTCCTGCTTTGGTTACGCATACTTCCACGGTTAATGTACCTGCCGGCACAAATGTTACAGCATATAACTGGGATTATGGAGATGGTGTTCAGCTTAATAATTCTACTTCTTCATCTGTTACTCATTCTTATACTGCTACGGGAAGTTATACACCTTCATTAAATATTGTAACGAATGAAGGTTGCACCAATTCAATTACGATGTCGACAATTGCTTTTGGTATTCCGCCTACGAATCTAACTGCTTATACTACCAAATTGCAATACTGCGGTTCAGAAGATGTAGTGGGCGTAGCACATGCAACCAATGCCAATAGTTTTCGCTGGAATTTTGGGGATGGAACTATAACGGATACTCCTGATACCCTCATTTCTCATCGCTACCTTACTTTAGGTACTCATAACTTAACCGTAACCCCTCTATTTAACGGATGTGCCGGTGCCACCCAGAATCTGAGTATTCAAATAATCGGCGTCATTGCCAGTTTTACTTACAGCAATACCTGTACTAATAAGGTTCGCTTCGACTTCCTGAATACGACACAGGGAAATCAATCTACTTATACCTGGAATTTTGGAGATGGCAGCCCATCTGTAAATACACTTAATACGTCTCATAACTATCCGGCAATAGGCGTGTTTAACACAACCCTTACCGTTACTGATAATATTACGGGTTGTGCAGATACTTATGCAAAAGATATAGTTACCGATAACCCGGCAATTGTGAATCTACAGTCTCAATTGTGCAAAGGCGCAACAGCCCTATTTGCTTTATCGGGTAACCTGGCTCCAGCCAATACAATATATACCTGGAATGCTCTTGGGCAGCCGCCTTATGTAACGTCAGCGCCAAACCATTTTCCACCCGCGTATCAGCATGGAAATTTTACAAATAATTTTGTCATAATTGATAAAGGTGTGGGATATTGTAAGGATACGCTTTACCTGGATCATTCTATCCTTGTCCGCGGTCCGGTGATTGATTTTAGTGGCCCGCCTGAGGTTTGTGTAGATGAGAAATTCAGCGTTACAAATCGCTCACACCCTTTTATAGCAGGAGATAGCGTTCTTAAATGGTACTGGAATTTCGGAAACAGCAATTTATTAGATAGTAATTATCAACCTGCTCCCTTTAGTTATTATAGTCCCGGTTTCTTCCCTGTTTCATTAAAAGCTATTGACATAAATGGCTGCCAGGATAGCGTGGGCTACACGATAACTGTAAATCAAATTCCTTACCTCCGCATTTTTCCCCGTGCAGATACGTTATGCGCTGGTAACAGGGATACGTTGTTTGCTTTTCACGATGGTAACTTAACGTGGATACCCGCCGGAAGTGTTTCCTGCAGTACCTGTGATACTACCTTTATTCAGCCTAACATGAATACCATTTTTCGGGCACAGGTTGTAAACGCTGCCGGATGTATGAGTAAGGATAGTTCAATTATAACTGTATATACTCCCTTTAATGCCACTGCTATTAAATCGCCCATACAGGTTTGTAAAGGAGAACCCGTAAGTATAAATGTGCAACCTTCGGGGAGAGTTATTTCCTGGTCGCCGGCTGCTAACCTTTCCACGCCTAATGGATATAACCCTACGGTAATATCTCCCCGAACAGAAACCTATGTAGCCACCCTTACAGATTCTGCAGGATGCTTCACCAGCACAGTAAATGTGGATGTAATTTTAAAAGCTTCTCCTGTTGTAAATGCTGGTCCCGACCAGGTACTACCGTTTAATGCACCTTTTACCATAAGCCCGGTGTATAGCAGTAATGTAAGGTCATATTTATGGGAACCTTCCACAGGTTTAAATTGTACAACCTGCAGGGTCGTGAATGGAATGGCAGATGATTCCCGGAAATTTACAATAACAGTTACCAGTGATAGTGGCTGTGTAGCACGCGATTCAATAAATATTGTTATAGAATGTAAGCGTTCTAATTTATATATGCCTACTGCGTTTACGCCAAATGGTGACAACCTGAATGATTATTTCTATCCATTAACACGGGGTATCACCAGCATTAAACATTTTACCATTTACAACCGGCTCGGCCAAAAAGTTTTTGAGCGAAGTGACTTTATGCCGAATGATAAAACATCAGGATGGGATGGTAAATTTCGTGGCACACCCCAAACACAGGAAAGTTATGTGTGGGTATTGGAAGCACTATGCGATGCGGGACAGGTTGTAACAGCAAAAGGGAGTTTCACACTCATACGATGATGAAGACGTTTTCCGTACCTGTAAATATGCGGGATGAATATTATTTTAAACCAGGAATATTTTAAAAATAGCAGCGTTTATTCTACGTCAATATTGCCTTCTTTGTAATTCGCCCAGGATTTAATTACTTTTGCTTTTACTGAAATGAGTACCAGGTCAGATGTATCTACGCCATCACTAAACCATTGTTTCAGGGAAGGCACCCAGTGTTTTTGCAATATGGGTTTAGATTTTATGAGGCGGGCCTTACCGGTTATAATTATGCACAAACCTTTTTCCCCGCTAAAGGATAATGTTACTGATTTTTCACGTTGAATATCTTTAAACTTTCGTGTATCAGACAGAGAGAAGAAAAAAGATTCCCCTTTATATTTTACGTCTTTATTATTGCTCATTGGGCGGGTATGCAATTCTTCGCGACTACCTAAAGTACTCATCATACAAATGTCTAAATGTTTCATTTTGGTACTGATGTACCGGAGGGTTTTATTTGCCATAACAATAGATTTAATAAATTTCTAAAACGTACTCATAGGCATACATGAAATATGCCATGCGTGTTAGTTTAATCAAAACAAGACATTTCGGGTTTGAAATGAAACAACTTAATCTTCCGGATTTACTAAACCCGGTTTCTTGCCTAAATTGACGCAATAGCTAAGAAGTTTTATGTATGAAATTGTTACCTGCAGGCCGATACCTGTTTTATTTACCACGAAATAAACATAATTAACAGCATTCCGGTTTCACGATTGAATACCTTTGACAAAATTTAAAGTATGAAAAGGGTTTTTCTTTTATTGGTTTGTGTGTTGAGTTTTCAATTGTTTTCTTTTGCGCAGGATACTCAATATCCTTCCGGCCTTGCAGTGGGCGATAAAGCGCCCCAGATTGAAGTAAAAGATAATGCCGGTAATAAATTTGATTTGAAGAAGCAGCTTAAGAAGGGTGATGTTATCATTATATTTTATCGTGGCCAATGGTGCCCTTATTGCAACAAAGAGCTAAGCTACCTGCAGGATTCTTTGTCGCTGATAACTGCCCGCGGCGCAACCGTTATTGCGATTAGCCCGGAAACAGATATAAACGTGGCAAAGACGGTCGAAAAATCAAAAGCCTCTTTTCCAATAATAAGTGACAAAGCACTCTCCATTATGAAAGCCTATAAAGTGAATTTCACCGTGGATGAAAAAACGATAACGAAGTACAAAACATACGGAATTGATTTTGACATTGCGAATGGGGACAATGGTGCAAACCTGCCCGTGCCTGCGACGTATATTGTCGGCCAGGATGGCAAAATAAAATATGCTTATTTTAATACGGATTACCGGAAGCGTAACAGTGTGCAGGATCTCTTAGATAACCTTTAAAAACAAAACGGTATTATTTTTTCAGGATAAAACTTCCATTAGGCCCGTTGCCGGCTGTTGCATTATTAAATTGTGCCACAGCAACCCGGGTAAAGGATTCGCAACACGAAGTTTCTACAATATTATAAGTTAGCAATAAGGTATCTCTATCATTATTATTTAGCTGGAGATAAGCCTGCGACTTTTTCCGGTAATCAAAATCTGCAAAAAGGATGCTATCGCCACCCGGCTGGGGATATATTCCGGCACCTACGCGGTGGAAGATAGTATCGTTGCCTTCTAAAGAATATAATTTTAGCTGACTGGCTCTGTAGGGAGCAGCGGAACCGAATACTAAATCCTGGCCGGTTATCTTATCCAGGAGGCGAAAACGAATGCTGTTATAATCTTGCTGGCATTTAGTACCCATACAACAGGAAGCGAATAAAACAGTAGATGAAATAATGCTTAATAATTTTAGCATGATTTATTTTCGTATAGGCATTATCGTGAATTTATAAGAGGCATTAGAAAATGGGAACGCTGCTTGTGAAATAACCTAGAGCTTCTTATTTTTATCAGGGTTCAAAAGCCTGAGTGCATTGAAAACTGCCTGGTGTGTAATGGTGGCATGATCTTCTTCCGGTAAATAATCAAAAAATAATTTGAGATTTTTATTATGTAATTGGTGGAGTTTCCCCACGAGGGCATTTGCATCTACTTCCATTACCCTTACCGGTATGCCTGGCGTAAGCCCTTCTTTGCCCACCCCGATATATATTTTTGCCGGTTCCGTGTTATTTTTTAAGGCTGTAGCCGGATGTTTAAGCAAAGAGCCATCATCCCACCAAAGACTGGGACTGATAATGATGTATGTATTAAATAAGGCAGGCTTCTCTAATAATACCTGTGTCGCCAGGAGCCCTGCTAAAGACTGTCCGATTAATGTACGGTCCAGGTTTGTTTTGTAATGTGCTGAAATATATGGCTGCAGTTCTTTCTCCAGGAACTGGATAAAAGTATTTGAATGCCCCGTTGTAGGATAAAGTTTTAAATCTTCTTTCAGGGTAGTGGGAAAAGTGAAATCCCGCCGCCTGTCCACATTTGCAATACCTACAATAATGGAAGCAGGAACACGGTCTATCCAGGGGAAATTATTAAATTGGTACAAACCAACCAGGTGAATAAAGTCTTCATCTGCACTGCCATCCAGCATATACACAACGGGATAGCGTACACTATCTTTTTCATTATAGCCCGGCGGAAGATATATATTTAAGGTTCGGTTTTCATTTAATAACCGCGAAGTAATAACTTCTGTATAACCCAGCACAAAAGGTTTTCTGGAAACCATAGGAGCTTGACCGAAAGCCTGGTGAATCAAAATAAAAATTATAATAAAACCTGCCAGCTTTTTCATATATGTGTATTAAAAATTTAATGCAAATATTTCCATTTTTTCTCCTTTACCTTTCAGTTCATAAAAACCTAAGCTGCGTACCACTGCAGAAGGCAATCCTACAGCATGTACAAAATCTGCGCTGGCCAGGAAGTCTTCATCCAGTTCCCCGGACATACTACGTATGCGGGCTGCAGTGTTCATAGCATCACCACTAATGGCTAAATCTTTTTTTACGATCCCTATTTCTCCTACGGTAACGAGGCCGCTATGAATGCCGGTGCGGAAAGCTGCCTCTACACCATAGCGGTGTTTATAATAAGCCGCTTCCCTCAGCATTATTTGCTGCGCCTTACGTAGAGACTTCAGGCTTTTTGCAGTATTGGTGCGGTTGTTAATCCAGCTTACAACTATTTCATCACCTACATATTGATAAATTAATCCATCATATTGCAATAAAGCCTGGGAAATATGATGAATAAAATTCCGGATAAAAAAGAAGTATTCTTTATGTCCAAGTTTTTCCGCAATGGGAGTAGAATTCTTAAGATCTATAAATGCAATGATCCGGTTTTCCTCCCGGGGCACAAGGTATTTTCCAAAAAATATATCACCAAAAACCCCGGGCGAATATTTTTCATTTATTTCCAGGGCAAATAACGTTATCATGAAAATCATTAATTTTCCTGTAGCATAATGGAAAATCCATAATGTATCAAAAACGAAAAAGCTAAACTGGGAAAAGCTTTCTGTGATACTTTCTTTATATAATAAGATATAGGTGGCAAAATAAAATATACATTCCATAATGATAGAAGCCGCAGTAAGTAAGAAAGATTTTACCAGGAAATTTACCCATACAGGCCTTAATCGCAGCCAGTTTTTTAAACGGAAAATAAGCCAGTAAGAGAAAATTAAAAATGAAATGCTGGTAATCATCAGCCGTAACCAATGCAGGTATTTCACTTCCCTGGTAAATGGATATTGATCGGGGTCTTCAGTAAAAATGAGCGAGATAAAATTGGTGAAATCCAGGAATATCCAGACCAGGGCAATGATAATTGCCAGTTTATAATAATATCTCTTTAATAAATCTGCTTTGCCAAAAAGGCGCTTCATATTCAGCATCTGTTTCAGTTATAACGGCCATGCCGTATGCGGGGTAAGCATAAATAATTGAAGCAATTTAAGCGAATTCCTACATAATAGAAGTTTAGGTTTTTGAGATTTGGAAGCTGTTATAATATTCTTTCCGTATCCCATAATTTTTACCTCGGTAAAAAGTAAGGTGAAATGCACTGCTTTTGTTTTATTTTAGTCGAACTAACTATTATTAAATGACACAACTTGCACTGTTGGATATAGATTGGAAAGCCATATTAATGGGCGAGTCCAAATGGGATTTTCTTCTTGAAGTGGCCTTAAGGTCATTTTTTATGTATATCATTATCCTCGTTAGCCTCCGGGTTTTAGGGCGTCGAAGTATTAACCAGTTATCTGTATTTGAACTGGGCGTGATTATAGGACTGGGCTCTGCAGCAGGCGACCCGACTTTATATGCTGAGGTAGGTATTTTACCTGGCCTTGTCGTTTTTATCACTATCGTATTTTTATACAGAATTATGGCCTGGCTCATTAACAGTAGTGAAAAAATTGAAAAAATTTTGGAAGGTGAGCCCATATATCTCATAAGAAAAGGAGAAATGGATTTTGATAATTTTAAGTCACAACCTATAGCCATGGATGAATTTTATTCCCTTTTACGGCAGCAAAATATTGTACATCTTGGCCAGGTGGAATTTGCTATCCTGGAAACCAATGGAACCGTAAGTACGGTATTTTATGATGATGAAAAAGTAAAACCAGGCCTACCAATTCTACCGCACCTTTATGAAAAAACCAGCTGTGAAGTTCCAGCTAAAGGAATTTACGCCTGTGCCAGTTGTGGCCATACACATCATTTTCATTCCCCTACAGTGGAGGCTACTTTTTGCAGTGTTTGTAATCATAAAAAATGGCTGGAAGCCAGTGATAAAAAAAGAGTGAGTTGAATAGATTGTGAATGCTGATTTATTGTAATATTTTGGGACTTCAAAACAAGAGCTATGTTTAAAAAATTATTTTCTTTTAATGGACGTATCCGTCGCCTGGAATACGGCTTGTCATACTTAGCTTATTTCCTGATCATTTTTATTGCTGCTTTTTCAATTGGCATTGTTAGAGGTCCAGGTACCCAGGAAGAAGGGCCATTCAGTATTCTTTTTCTTGTAATTTGGTTGCCTTTAATATTCATCTTGCTTGCGCAGGGTTCCAAGCGTTGCCATGACATGGGTAAATCTGGCTGGTGGCAAATCATTCCATTTTATGTATTCTGGATGCTATTCCAGGATGGGCAACATGGGATGAATGAATATGGCCCTA
>JBDSWG010000083.1:0-21509 GCA_039926825.1 Ferruginibacter sp. | reverse complement strand
ACTTTGCGGGCCAGCCTTTCGGGTACCCCACAACGTTACCAGTTTGACAGCCACCCTTTTAATATACCCGGCACAGTAAAGGGAAGGCTCGTGGGCGGTAACCTGGCTTTGCTGGCACACTTATGTGGTACTAAATCTTTTCCTTCCACAAAAAATGCCATTCTCTTCCTGGAAGATGTGGGAGAATACACTTACAACGTAGACAGGATGCTATACCAACTGAAAAGAAGTGGGGCGTTTAAAAAAGTAGCAGGCGTTATTATTGGTGGTTTTACAGATTCTAAAGACACAGATAGGCCTTTCGGTAAAACGATGGATGAAATTATTAATGAAGTGATTAGTGACATGGGCGTGCCTGTATGTTTTAACTTCCCGGTGAGCCATGGATTAGAAAACGTGGCTTTAAAGATTGGTGCAAATTATAAACTCACCATCAGTGGGCAACATTCCATTCTTAAGGAATTACAACCTTAAAAGACTATCCATTTTAAATAAATATTCCGGGGAAAGATTTACTTCATTATGGCCGGCACCAGGTATAGAATAAAAAGCATCCTGTGGTTTTAATAAAGGCTCCAGTTTTTTATTTTCGGAAAAACGAATGACGCCATCAGCTTCACCGGCAAATATGATGACTTGTTCTTTTACCTGCTGAACATATTTCCAGGTGGGAATTTTATATTTTACCAATTGATGAACAGGATACATAAAAGCATAGGCTCCAAATATCCCCGACACATCGTAATACGGCGTTTCTAATATAAGCATACGACTGGGCTTTTGCGATGCCAGGTAGGCGGCGATACCCGACCCTAAGGATTTGCCATAAATAATAATGCTGTCGCCGGAACTATTTGCAGAAGCTTCTTCGTAAACCCTCATTGCCTGGGCATAAAGAGACGCTTCAGAAATTATCCCTGTACTTCTTCCATAACCAGGATAATCTGGCATGTAGACGTCATAACCGGCACGTGTGAAAATACCGGCAAAAGGAATATATCGTTGTACATTATCCCGGTTGCCATGAAAATAAATGACACTTCCTTTTTTTAAAGGCAGAAGAGAATAAATTTTTAAGATAGATAGTGTATCCGTTGCCGTTAAAGGAATCCGGAGATACTGGTGTGGCAGGGAGAAGGTATCCTCAAAATTATTTTCCAGCGGTTTTGGCCTGAATAAAATTGCATCCTGCAGTACATACAAAATTACTGCTCCCAGGATGTAAAGAACAAGGCACCATCGTAAAAATATCCCTAACTTTTTCATGTCAGTATAATAATATATCCCGTAAAAAATTATGGTACTCCGGAAAAGAAGGCAGGTTATTGTGGCCCCCACCCGGAATGGTTATAAGCGTAATACGCTCGGGGTTGAGTGCGTGTAATTGCTTGCTGTTGCTTATGGGAATAAGCCAGTCTTTACTGCCATGAATAATATACGTATGGCATTTCACCTGCTTTATCCACCTGTCCGTGCGCAACTGGTAGCGCAGGATAAACCGCATGGGTAAAAGCGGCAGCAGACGTTGAAGGGCTTTTGCAAAACTAAAATAAGGCGCATCTAATATAAGGTAACGCGGAGAATTTTCACTGGCCACTTTAGTTGCAAACCCGCTACCCAGGCTGCGTCCGTAAACGATCATGTGTTGATTTGAATATTCCCCGGATAATTTATCATACACAAACTGCATATCTTCCAGCATTTTCTTTTCACTGCGCCTGCCGGTGCTTTTGCCGAAGCCACGGTAATCTACTAATACCACATCGTAACGGTATCGGGAGAAATCGCGTGCATATTTTGCCCAGCCTTTTATGCTGCGGGTATTGCCATGAAAATATAACACCAGGCCCAACGGATTATCCGTAGTGAAATGCAGGCCATTAATGCTAACGCCCGGCTCTACATCAAAAAATAATTCTTTAAAAGGGACATCATAGCGGTAAGCAAAATCTTTATTTAATTTTTCCGGCTTAAATATAAACCGTTCCTGTACCAGGTAGACAAGTAGTAACAGAATACCATACCCAATAATGATGTATATAACGGTACTGCTCACACACTAAATATAATATAAGTTAAAATAGGAAATCAAAAACAAGAGGCCATCATTAAATAACCGGAATTAATAATCCTCGTTTTCATAAATACGTTCCATCTTTAACTTACTTACGGGTGCCACTACCAATGGAAATTTCTCGACTATTACGTTGCTTTGTTCCAGCCCAAATCCTTTTTCTTCACTTACGCTGAATTTCTTCAGCCAGAAGTAGGCCTTCATCACCATTGTCTCAAAGAAAGGCAATTCATTATCCTGGCTTAAAAACTTTTCCATTACAATAAATTCAAAATCGCCTACCATATTATTTCGCTGCTGGCTTTCGTAGCGGCTTGTGATATTTACTTCGCGGTTTGCTACCAGGTCTTCAACAACTTTTTTAAACATCAGGTTTATGCGGGGTGCTATGCGAAAGCCCAGCCGGAATTCTACCCGTATAATATCATTGGGAATAATGTGTTCTACTGTATAGGTGCTGGTATAGGGATCATCCAACGTATCCACATGTACAAACCAATAAATATCGGAGCGTTTTGGCTTACCACTCAGGATGCTGTAAATAATCTTATGCTCAATCTCTTTCGGGTTATTGGCACTGGTAAGATATACCAGGTGCGTTGCATATTTTGGAACAGAACTATCATTACTTAGCTCTTCCAGTTTGGGAACATATTCTTCTACACGGACAAATTCCACGTAACGGTTTTTAATCTTCCGTGCCCGGAACCAGACATACATAACGGAGAACATCAGAAAACCTATCATCAGCGTGATATAGCCACCGTGTATAAACTTATCCATTAGAGCAATTAGGAAAGCAAGTTCCACAATAAAATAAACCGTCAGGAAAAGATAAATAAATACAGGTTTTACGCGGTGCAATACCATGTAATTCGCAAATAAGATGGTGGTCATCAGCATGGTGGTAATGATGGCCAGGCCATACGCAGCTTCCATGCGGGCCGATTCCCGGAAATATAATACAACACCTACACAGCCGGCAAATAAAAGTGTATTCAACCCGGGGATATAAATCTGGCCTTTTGCTTCAGAGGGATATTTTACCCTCATTTTTGGCCAGAGGTTGAGGCGCATAGCCTCACTGATAAGGGTAAACGAACCGGATACCATTGCCTGGCTGGCTATAATTGCTGCACTTGTGGCGATAATAACACCAGGTAAAATAAACCATTGGGGCATAAGATCGAAAAACGCATTTATGCCTTCGCGGTTAAGTGCGGCCTCCGTCATATACTTTCCGGTATGGTGTTTCAAAAGACTGGCCCCCTGGCCAAAATAATTCAGAATAAGGCAGGTCTTCACCATCACCCAACTCACCCTTATATTTGCGCGGCCACAATGACCCAGGTCACTGTACAAAGCCTCGGCTCCGGTCGTACATAAGAATACTGCGCCCAATAACCAAAATCCTTCACGATAATTAAACAGGAAATTTATACCATACCAGGGGTTCAGTGCTCTTATAATACCAATATTATCTGATATATGGATAATGCCCAACGTTGCCAGCATCAGGAACCAGACAGTCATCACCGGGCCAAACATCTTTCCTATTTTGGATGTTCCAAATTGTTGGGTGAAAAAAAACATGGAAATTATAATGAGTACTAAAATAACTACTGTACTCTTTCCCAGTTCATGAAATTGGGGCAACTCTTTTAATCCTTCTATAGCTGAAGTTATAGAAATTGGGGGTGTTATAATACCATCTGCCAGAAGTGCTGCACCGCCTATCATTGCGGGAATAACAAGCCATTTTCTCCGCCGTCGTACCAATGCGAATAGAGCAAATATGCCACCTTCTCCGCGGTTGTCTGCCCGGAGAACAAGTGTCACATATTTAATAGTGGTTTGAACAGTTATAGTCCAGATAATAAGAGAAAGTGTTCCAAGAATTAATTCTTCATTTATTAACCTGCCTTTTATTATAGAATTAAAAACATATAAAGGTGAAGTTCCGATGTCTCCGTAAATAATCCCGAGGGCAATAAGCAATCCCGCACCGGAGAATTTGTTGATGTGTTTTCCCACTACTAACAGTTTTCAGAAATCTTTTTGAGTTTCAAGTAAGTGCAAATGTAATATGGAATACCGACAAAAACAGAAAACCATCATACCCAGCCAGATTTTCAGACCTGCCATGAGTATGATGGTTAATTATAAGGTTTATCCCTGTTATCTTATTTTCACATTAGCAAATGAGCCATTCAAAGGGAGACCGCCTTCAACAGTACAAGTAAAACTACCATTAACAACTGTCCCTGTATTTGAAGTAATGGTTACTGTACCCGTCTGGGACGTATAATTTACAGTACTTCCAATGGTTATGTTGATAATATTTGGAGCCATATTATTTACTGTATACGTACCCGGTGCTAAACTGTTCAGGTTTATATCTAAGAGTTTATTATCAGACGGTGAAGAGAAATTCTGAAAAGCTTTTATATTATAGGTACTTCCTGTTGCAAATACAGAGTCTGCATTAAAAGCAGAACCGTTAAATGAAAAGTTCAAAGTTCCTTTCACAGTTGTACCACCACCACCACCACCGCCTGTACCACCCCCACTATCGGATTTACTACAGGCACTAAAGGAAATAAGAAATACTACTAACAAAGTGTATATGCTCAGGATTGTAATCTTTTTCATGTTATTGTTGTTTGTTTGGACATATCATTACAAATAAGATACCGAGGTTAAACATTCTACTATGTATTCATTAGGTAACCTGTATTTCAATAAGGATTTACATTCCTCTAATATTTAAATTTACATATTGTAAAGGAAAATTTTCTACAAAACCGGAAATATGCAAATCTTTTCCAGGTAATAAAAACTGAAAAACCTCCGTTTGGAGGTCTTTCAGAAGATTTAAGAGGTTATCATAAAATGCTTAATAAAAAAGCAAAAAAAGTTAATCCGGTTTTTTACCAAAGAGGAAAGTATTGATCCCACTTATTGTGGCCTGGTCATTTTCATCTGTTTTCACAGTGTAGTTACTGTAGAAAGATTCCACGTCTGCAATCTGGTTGTGCATTTCCATATTGCGGCGAAGGTAAGCCGGCACCGTTTCAAACTCATTGTTTGGATCAGCTGCGTTGATGTTGAAAGACAAATTACGCAGCTTCGCAATGCGTTCCATAGCCCGGCGCCTGAGATCTTCCGTTTCGTCCTGCGGTGCAGGTTCCTCAACTGGAGACATCATGATGGGCTGAGTTTGTTGTACAATTGGCTTTTCCTCCGCCGCTTTCTGGGAATCTTTAACTACCAGTTGCATATCTATTTCAGGTTCGTCATCTTTAATAGAAATCTGCAGGGGCAGTGGTTCCTCTTTCGAATTGGATTCTGGAATTTCCGGCTTCTCCTCCGCGTAAATGTGCGAAGGTTTGGCCAGGTAGCTCCCAGACGAAGGGGAACTACTATTGCTAGCATTTTTATTAATTTCTGTGGGAGCAGACGCGGATGGCGTTTCAGCCTCCGGTGTTTTTGGTTTTTGCGGAACAGGGAAAAAATCCAGGTCATAACTGATTGAAGATGCCTGGTCAGGACCCGAAGATATTTCAAAAAACTCCGGTGCCTCAGAAGAATTTTCCACAGAAATTTTACGTGGTAATTCTACTGGCATTTTTTCTTCTGATGTGGAATTCAACACCGGCATCATAGGATCAGTTAGAACTTCCGGTTGAATAACAGGAACTTCTTCTTTTTTAATTTCTGGTGCCAGGGCGGCTGTTTTATTTTCAAAATCAAGAATAGGCTGGGCCAATCTTTCCACTGGCTTTGATGGCATCTCCAGTTCCAGCACAATTTTCTCATTAGAGGCTGGCTTTTGTGATTTCGGTATTTCTTTATTGAAGGGGTCTTTATGTTCAAAGCCTGTAGCAATAAGGGTTATACCTATTTTACTTTCGAGCGTATTATCGTACCCAAGCCCCAGGATAACATCGCTGTCTTCACCCGCCTGGCTCAATAAATGGTTCTGAATAATCTCCACTTCATCCATGGTAAATTCATGTTCTCCTTCTGCAGAATTTATATTTATTAATATCCATTTAGCACCCCGTATATCATTATCATTCAACAACGGCGAAGTCAACGCATTCTCTATAGCGAGTTGTGCACGGTTTTCTCCATCGGCAGCAGCACTGCCTAAAATGGCTACTCCGCCATTTACCATAACGGTACATACATCCGCAAAATCCACGTTAATCTGGCCTGTACTATTGATGACATCCGTTATACATTTTGCAGCGGTAGCAAGCACATTATCTGCCTTGCCAAAAGCTTCTTTCATTTTTAAATTACCAAACTGGTGCCGCAGCTTATCATTACTAATGACCAGCAATGTATCCACATGATTCTTCAACAACATGATGCCCTCTTCAGCCTGGGCTATTCTTTTCTTTCCTTCATAAGCGAATGGCGTTGTTACAATGCCCACGGTAAGAATGCCCAGGTCTTTACAGATTTTTGCAAGAATAGGCGCACCCCCGGTGCCTGTGCCACCCCCCATACCGGCAGTAATGAAAGCCATCTTGGTGTTTACTTCCAGGATGCGCTTAATTTCTTCCAGGCTTTCTTCTGTCGCCTGGCGGCCAATAGCCGGGTTAGCCCCCGCACCCAAACCTTGTGTAAGGTGTGGGCCAAGTTGTATTTTATTGGGGACTTTACTCAGTGCAATGGCCTGTGCATCTGTATTGCAAATGATAAAATTTACACCCTCAATATTCTGGGAATACATGTGGTTTACTGCGTTGCTGCCACCGCCGCCCACACCAATTACTTTGATGATGGAGCTTTGTTCTTTAGGCAAATCAAATTGAATCATGGTAGTAAGTTGTAGATTTTTATAAAGTATTTTAAATAGTAGCCCGGTATAAAATCAGGATTAAAACTTTGTGTCTTCCTCTTCTTTAAACATTTCGATGAGGTTTGTTTTAAAGCTATCCATAAATCCTTTTAAAGATTTTCTTTGTTTCATTTTCCGTGGCGCTACATATTCCTCTTCTCCTGGTACTTCTTCGGGCACCTCGTTTGTAGCCGGGCACTCCTGTGCATTTACACGAACAAAGTTTTGATCAAACTGCCTGTTCTTATTTTCATAATCATTATAACCTTTCAATATTAATCCGATGCAGGTACTGTACATCGGCTTCATCAGTTCATCTATATGCCCACCGCTTAAATGTTCATTAGGATACCCGATACGGGCATTCAGGCCGGTAACATATTCCGTTAACTGCAGCAGGTGCTTAAGCTGGGAGCCGCCGCCCGTAAGTATTACACCACCATTCAGCATGCGGTTATCCAGGCCTACCTGCTTTAAATGATAGGTAACAAAGTCCATTATTTCACTCATGCGTGCCTGTATAATACTAGCAAGATTCTTCACTGAAATTTCTTTTGCTGCCATACCGCGAAGGCCCGGTATAGTAATATATGCATTGGCTTTAGCTTCATCACTTAAGGCGCTGCCAAACTGGATTTTCATTTGTTCCGCCTGTGTTTTTAAAACACCCAGGCCAGTTTTAATATCATTGGTAATATTCTCTCCACCAAATGGAATTACGGCGGTATGTTTTAATATTCCTTCATAGAATACAGCGAGGTCCGTTGTACCACCGCCAATATCTACAATGGCCACACCGGCTTCCAGATCCTGGTCGCACATCACGGCAGCAGCAGAAGCCAGGGGCTGCAGCACAAGATCTTTCGTTTTTAAACCCGCTTTCTCTACGCTGCGGTTAATATTCCGGATGGCATTTTTATCACCGGTGATAATATGAAAATTAGCGCCCACTTTTACGCCGCTATAACCAATAGGATTTGGAATATTTTGAAAATTATCAACCGTAAATTCCTGTGGAATAACATCAATTATCTGGTCACCGGCAGGAATATAGGTACGGTATTGATCTGTAACTAACCGATCAATTTCCTCCTGCTGAATTTCATCTTCCGTTTGCTGGCGCACAATATCCCCGCGGGTTTGCAGGCTCTTAATATGATGCCCCGCAATGCCCACATACACCTCGCTTATTTCCAGGTTAGGGTTGGAGGCATAGCAGTTTTCCAATGCTGTTTGTATAGCTTTTATCGTCTGGTCTATATTGAGTACCATACCATGTTGCACGCCATTACTATTAGCCCGGCCAAAACCGAGAATTTCAAGTTTGCCGAATTCATTTTTTCTTCCGGCGATGGCAGCAATTTTTGTAGTACCGATGTCTAAACCTACAATGATGGGATTTTCCTGGTTCATAATAACTGTAGTTTATATTTTATGATGTCTTTATTTTAAAATTGTTTATGGTGTTTCTCTTTCTTTACTCGTGGTTATCATATTCGCATTTGTGGTATTATTCTCGGCGTCGGGTATAAAATTCATGGTAGAATCTGCTGCTTCTCTTGCCGCCCTTTGAGCCATTACGTGCATGAGTTGCATAGTGCGCAAAGAATCTTCTTTTATTTCATTCTTCCCCCTTAACCGTACCACTACCTGGTTCTTATATTTTAAATCAATATAACTGTAGCGGTTCAGCCCTGCCTGGGACATTACCTGCCGGTAGAATAATTTTAGCCTTTCAAATTTTTCTTCTGCAAAACGGGCATCTCCAAAAGCAATCACCTGTGTACCTATTTTAGGAACAAATTCAAATTGTCGTGCAGGCGTAATCGTTACCTGCTCTACCAAGGCGTTTAGAAAACTATCTGCGGCAAGCAAAACGGTTAATTTCCGTATGCTTCTCAATAAGGCGCTGTCCCGTGGGGAAAATACGCGTGCATCTGTCGGGAAGCCGGTCACAAGTGGAACCCGGGCAGAAAACTTTTCACTCAACGGAAGAATAGCCAGGCTGCTGTCAATATAAAAGCTGTTGCCATTTTCTGCAAAAATCCGGGCTATGGGTTCCCGTTCTTCTACTTCTGCCTGTAATACATTGTTATTATCGAAATAAATTTCTACGGACTTTACCCAAATATTTTTCTTTAACCTGTTTTCAATTTCCCGTAATCGAAATTGCTGTATGGGCTTTCCTTCCAGGGATTTACCAGCATACTGGTAAATGGTTTTTTCCACATCCGTTCTATCAATAAAAATATTACTGGTAGCACCGGTTATTTTCACATGTAGCCCTGCACAATGCTTATGTTCTTTTACCAGCACAGCAGAAACCAGCAGGAAGATTAATCCCGCACCAGCCAGGGCCCAGCAAATGCCCGTAACGATTTTTAATATGTAAGCTTTCTTATTCATGCTATATTTTCCAAAGCCTGGCGAACGGGGTCCACTAACACATCTATATCACCGGCACCACACATCACCAATACTTCGGGTTTGTGTGCGGACAACCAGGGAATTAATGCTTCTTTTTCCAGCATTCTTTTATTTTCTATGGTTACTTTATCTAAAATCAAATGACTGCTTACGCCTTCTACGGGCAGTTCCCTTGCGGGGTAAATGGGCAACAGTATTAACGCATCTGCCTTGCTCAGGACGGAAGCAAAACCCTCTGCATGATCTTTCGTCCTGCTAAAAAGGTGCGGTTGAAAAACAACAGTGCATTTTCTTTCCGGGTATAAATCTTTTACTCCCTGGAGTAGCGATTGCAACTCTGCGGGGTGATGTGCATAATCATCAATAATAACCAGGTTAGGTGACTTCGTAACAAATTCAAATCGCCGCTTCACCCCTGTGAAAGAAGCCACTGCATCTTTTATTTTTTCTCCTGAAATGTTCAGTTGAACAGCAACTGTAACAGCTGCCACCATATTTTCAATATTGTGCAACCCGCCCATATTGAGTTCAAACCCGGTAAGAATTTTATTGCTGACGCTTACATCAAAAGTATATGCACCATTTCTTGTAGTTATATTGCTGGCATACGCATCTGCCTGGTCATCCTTAAGGTCATAACTTAATTTTCGTGTAGCCGTAAGGGTATTACTTTGCGGCATATCATATTTATATATTAACAGGCCGTCATTTTTTATACGCCGGCTAAAGTCAGCAAACGCTTCCTGCATTTTCACTTCAGTACCATAAATATCCAGGTGATCTGCATCCATAGAGGTGATGACGGCAATGTCTGGCGAAAGCTTTAAAAAACTCCGATCATATTCATCTGCTTCAGCAACGTTTACCTGGTTATCTGCCGTCCAGAAGTTTGTTTGATAATTTGAACTGATACCTCCTAAAAAAGCATTACAACCATAACCACTAGCTTTTAAAATATGCGCTACCATAGTGCTGGTGGTTGTTTTTCCATGTGTGCCCGCTACGCAAATATTAAATCCATCTTCCATCACCAACGCCAGGGCCTCACTGCGCTTCAGCATCTGGTAGCCATTGTTGCGGAAATAATTCAGTTCCTTATTATCTGCGGGTATTGCCGGCGTATAAATAACCATAGAAGCATTACTGTCCAGCTTTTCAATATCATCCTGGTAATGCACTTGCATGCCTTCATTCTGCAGGTCACGTGTAAGAGCTGTTTCTGTTTTATCATACCCGCTCACCTTTACACCGTGGTATTTATAGTAGCGTGCCAGGGAGCTCATGCCGATGCCACCAATGCCCAGGAAGAAAACAGATGATATGTGGGATAAAGATTTCACGCGGTGTAGTTCAGTATTTTATTTGCAATAATGTCATCAGCATCCGTTATTCCCATACCGGAAAGATTTTTTAAAATTTCATCCTGTTGCGTTTTATCATTCATCAGGTTTTTTAAGGCCGGCAGCAATTGGGAGCCAGCCTCGCTGTCTTTTACCAAAAGAGCAGCTTTTTTTTGTACCAGCTTCATGGCATTAGCCGTCTGGTGGTCTTCCGCCGCATGTGGGTAAGGCACAAAAATGGCTGGTTTTTTTACCACGCAGATTTCAGCAATGGCCATAGCACCGCTGCGGCTTATAATAACATCTGCCGCTGCATATGCATTTTCCATTTCTGATATAAAGGGTAATACTTTTAAATTTTTATGGCCTGTAGCAGCCATTTCGGCTGTGGGGAAATATGTTTTACCGGTTTGCCAGATGAGTTGCCAGTTGTTTTCATCAAAAACTTCCAGGCCATTTTTAAGGGCTTCATTTATGCTCACTGCGCCCAGGCTTCCGCCGACAGAGAACACCGTTTTTTTATCGTTATTAAATCCAAAAAATTCCAGGGCTTTTTCTTTGGGGATTACTGCATTGGCAATACGCTGGCGAACAGGATTTCCAGTTACAACTATTTTGGATGCGGGGAAAAATTTTTCCATGCCTTCTGCAGCCGTAAATATCATAGTAGCTTTTCTGCCTAACATAATATTAGACTTACCGGCAAATGAATTGCTTTCATGTATAAAAGTGGGAATGCCTTTAGACTGCGCATATCGTAACACCGGGAAGCTGCTGTAACCACCAACTCCCAGCACAGCCGTAGGCTTATAGCGGGTAACGATACGGGCTACCTGTAAAAAACTTTTTATCAACTTTAGTGGGAGTCCTACATTCTTAAGCATAGAACTCCTGTTGAAACCAGCAATATCAATTCCTTCTATACGATAGCCAGCCTCGGGGATCTTTTCCATTTCCATTTTATTTTTGGCCCCAATGAAAAGTATTTCCGTACCCGGTTGTATTTTTTTAATAGCATTGGCAATAGCAACAGCCGGGAAGATGTGCCCCCCTGTGCCACCACCCGCAATAATAATGCGTGCAGGTTGTTTGCCATGTATGGTTATGCTATCACTCATGCTGTTTTTTCCATTTCTTCATTTTCATCTTCTGCAACCGGCACCGGCACCAGGTCAGCAATCTTATGGCCTTCCTGTTGCTCCACATTGCGGGCAACGCTTAAAATAATTCCAATACTTAAACATGTAAATAAAAAGCTGCTGCCCCCCATACTTACCAGAGGAAGGGTAACGCCTGTATTAGGAAAGAGATTCACATTCACGCCCATATTTGCAATGGCCTGTATTACCAATGTAAAACTAAGTGCCAATGCCAGGAAGGCGCCAAAGGCATAAGGGCATTTCCGGTAAATGCGGATACACCTGTATAAAAACAAGAGGTAAATAAATAATATTGCTGCACCTCCTATAATGCCATATTCTTCAATAATAATGGCGTAAATAAAATCACTATAACTATGGGGGAGAAAATTTCTTTGCTCACTATTACCCGGGCCGCGGCCCAGCCATCCACCTTTGGCAATGGCTATTTTTGCCTGGTTTATCTGGTACATTTTTTCATTCTCATCTTCCTTTTTACTGTACACGAAAGTTTGAATGCGACTTATCCAGGTTGGTATTCTTCCGGCATTTAATATAGCCGGTAATTTTTTTGTTTCACGGGATTGCTTATCATAGGTAGAGACAGCAATACTGATTAATAATACTACAGGTATTGCAGCAATGCCCATTGTATACAAAATATGTTTTGTGCTCACGCGGCCAATAAACATGAGCAACAGACTCGTGCCGCCAATAAGCAAAGCAGTAGATAAATTAGCTGGGGCAATCAGCATACAAATAATGGCCACAGGAATAATTACCGGGAGAAATCCTTTTTTGAAATCCTTTATTACATTTTGCTTTCGGCTGAGCAAGCGGCTCATGTACATGAACAGAGCCAGTTTTGCAAGATCAGACGTTTGAAAAGTCATATTTATAACCGGGAGTTTTATCCACCGGCTGCCGGCATTTAACTGCACGCCAAAAAACAAGGTGTATAAAAGCAAGGGAATTGAAACCAGGAATAAAATCAATGCAACGCGGGAGTAAATGGTGTAATTTATCCGGTGTGCCCAATAAATAATTATCAGGCCCAGTATTATAAATGCAAACTGCTTAAACAAATAACTTTCGGTACTCTTACTCATGCGGTATGCCAGGGAACCTGTGCTGCTGTAAACTAACAGCAAACTGGCCAGCGTAAGAATAATTACAATGGCCCATATAACCCTGTCGCCCCGCGTTTTTTGTACGAGGTTATCGCCCATACCGTTAAAAGCAGGATTGATAAAGTTTTTTAAGTTTATGGGTTCCGACATAATAATTATAGGTTCTTTACGGCCTGCTTAAACTGCATTCCCCTGTCTTCGTAATTTTTAAATAAATCAAAACTTGCACAAGCCGGGCTTAGCAAAACCACATCTCCTTTATTAGCAAAATGAAATGCAGCCTGCACTGCTTCTTCCGCATTGTTGGTATTCACCATCAGGGAAACCTTTTCACCAAAGGCTTCATAAATTTTACGGTTATCAGCACCCATGCAGACAATAGCTTTTACTTTTTCTTTCACCAGTTCATCCAGCAGCGCATAATCATTTCCTTTATCTACACCACCAAGAATTAAAATGACGGGGTTCATCATACTCTCCAGTGCAAACCAGGTACTGTTAATGTTAGTCGCTTTACTATCATTTATAAATGATACACCTTTTACTGTGCCGCAAGGTTCCATCCGGTGCTCCAGGCTTTCAAAAGTCTGCAGGGCTTCCCGGATTTTTTCTTTACGAATGTCTATGGCGGTAGCAGCCATGCTGGCTGCCATACTGTTGTAGTGGTTGTGTTTTCCTTTTAGTTTAAAGTCTTCTATACTCATTTGCATTTCTTCGTTTTTCCATTTAAGATGCATTGTGGCGTTGGTCAGGTACGCCCCCTGTGGTAGTTCTTTCTTCATGGTAAAGGGTGCTGGTGTGGCTTTTAAATTATATTGGTTCAGGAAATTGACGGTATTATCGTCATCTGCACAATAAATGAATACATCCCCGGCTTGCTGATTTTTTGTAATCCGGAATTTGCTTTCAATGTACTTCTCCGGCTTATACTCGTACCGGTCTAAATGATCTTCTGTAATATTTGTAATAACGGCAATGTGTGGCCGAAATTCCCGGGTATCATCCAACTGGAAAGAACTTACTTCAGCCACATAAAGTTCTTTTGGGTCCAAAGCCACCTGCCGGGCAAATGAAAAACCAATATTCCCCACCATGGCACAATCTTTTTCTGCATGGTGGCAGATATGATAGGTTAATGCCGTCGTAGTTGTTTTACCGTTACTGCCGGTTATTGCAATTATTGTACTCTCACCGGCATAGCGGAATGCAAATTCTATTTCGCCGATGACCGGGATTCCTTTCTGCCGGATTTTTTTCATGACAGGGCTCGTTTCCGGGATTCCCGGGCTTTTGATAATTTCTGCTGCACTTAATATTTCATGCATACTGTGGCCGCCTTCTTCAAACTTAATTCCGCGGCATTCCAGTTCTGCCTTGTGATCCGCCTTTACAAGGCCGTCATCGGAAACTAAAACATCATACCCCTGGCTGTGAGCAAGTATGGCAGCGCCAATACCGCTTTCGCCAGCTCCGAGTATGATAATTTTTTTGTTCATTTTCTTTTAATCATCCAGCCCTTGGCGGCAAGTCATATGGAGGCATTGCCGGTGAAAAAAATTGGTTCTTCAGTAGTTTGGAGTTTTACAGGACAACTCAGTCACCTGTGGAAACCCGGAAATAAATAATGGTCTTTCAACAGCATAGAATTTAACAGGTGCATTAAAAGCTTTTTAAAGATTGGTTTTTCATCAGCATAGAATTTAACAGGTGTCTTAAATTTCTTTTTAAAAATTGGTTTTTCAACAGCATAGAATTTAACAGGTGCATTAAAATCCGTTTTAAAATTGGTTTTTCATCTGCATAGAATTTAATAGGCACTCTTTTTAAATCTTTTTTTAAAATGGTTCTTCAACAGCATAGAATTGAAAAAATACTTTCAATGTTTTAAAATTGGTTTTTCAACAGTATAGAATTTAACGGGTCGCGGTTCAGTCATAGTTTATTATCATTTTACAAGGCGGGGTTAATAACCATTAACACCATCCGGAATTTATTTTCTTACCTCAATTTCAATGTTACAATAGCCATAGCCATACAGAGGATCGTAATGATCCAAAACCTAACAGCAATTTTGCTTTCATGGTACCCCAACTTCTGATAATGATGATGCAGGGGGCTCATTAAAAAAATCCGCCGGCCTTCGCCATACTTCCTTTTGGTGTATTTAAAATATGTAACCTGCGACATCACACTCACCAGCTCTACAAAAAACACGAGGCAAAAAATCGGTATTAATAATTCTTTCCTCACGATAACGGATAACGCTGCAATGATGCCGCCTAATGCAAGGCTACCGGTATCGCCCATAAACACCTGCGCCGGGTAGGAGTTATACCAGAGGAACCCAATACAGGCGCCTACGAAGGCGGCAATAAAAATGGATAATTCCCCCAGGTTCGGGATGTACATAATGTTCAGGTATTCAGCAAACTTTACGTTACCGCTTACATAAGCGAAAATGCCCAGGCAGATGCCAATGATGGCACATACACCGGTAGCCAGGCCATCCAGGCCATCTGTAATATTTGCCCCATTTGAAACAGCTGTAACAATAAAAATGATAACCCCTATGTATAAAATATAAGTATATTTTTCCCAACGCTCAGGCAGAAGGCGGGCATAATTAAATTCATGATTCTTTACAAAAGGAATAGTGGTAATGGGTGTCTTTACAGTAACAAACCGATGCAGTTTCCCATCAATATTTACCGTGTCTTCATTCAATTTTACTTCTCCCCTATACACACCTGTATCATTGTCAACTTTTAAAACTTCACGCTTAACTGTTACATTAGGATTGAAGTATAAAACAATACCCAGGATGAGTCCAAACATTACCTGGCCAAACAATTTAAACTTACCTGCCAACCCATCACTATCAGACTTACTGTATACCAGGCCTTTTTCCTTTGCCCGGCGCTTGCTCCTGATTTTAAGCACATCATCTATAAACCCGATGGTACCCAGCCATAAGGTTGCAAGTAACATGAGGCGGATATACACTTTATCCAGGTTGGCCAGCAGGAGTGTCGGAATGATGATAGCGAGAATGATGATGATACCACCCATCGTAGGCGTTCCTTTTTTCTGCTGTTCACCTGCCAGGCCCAGGTCTCTCACGGTTTCGCCTAACTGCTTTTTTTGCAGGATGCGAATAAGTTTTTTTCCGAATACCGTTGTTATCACCAGGGATAAGATCATGGCCAACATCACGCGGAAGGTGATGAATTGAAAAAGTCCACTACCGGGGAATTGGTAATTTTCTCTTGTCAGCCAATCAAATAAGTGATACAACATATGGTTAAATCAGGTTATTATTTTTCCAGCAACCGGAACATTTCGTTTAAAATTTTTTTATCGTCAAAGTCAAATTTCTGACCCATTATTTCCTGGTATTTTTCATGCCCCTTGCCCGCTACCAAAACAATATCCTGAGCCTGGCTCAGGCTCACAGCCGTTTTAATGGCTTCCTTCCTGTCTGGTATACTCAGGTATTTTTTCCGGGCAGTAATCTTTACTCCTGCCTCCATGTCTTTAATAATATCTCCCGGTATTTCATTGCGGGGATTATCAGAAGTAAAAATCACTTTGTCACTATGCTCACAAGCCACTTCTCCCATAACAGGTCTTTTGGATTTATCGCGGTTACCGCCACAGCCAATGACCGTGATCAGTTTCTGGGGTCCATGTTTTAAATTTTTAATGGTAACCAATACATTCAAAAGCGCATCCGGGGTATGTGCATAATCTACAATACCTACTACATTGGAACTTTCGCTCATTACAAAATCAAAACGCCCTTCTGCACTTTGCAGGCCGCTCATGAGTCGTATGGTTTCAAATTTTTCCAGGCCGAGGCAGGTTGCAGCTGCGAACACAGCTAAAAGGTTATACGCATTGAAAGCACCTATCAACCTGAAGTGTGCTTCGTAATCATTCATAACAAAGTGCAAACCCTCAATACTATTCTCCAAAATTTTTCCACGGAATTCAGCCATTTTATGAAGGCTGTAATAATATTTTTTCGCCTTTGTATTCTGCAACATCACCGTTCCCCTTTTATCATCTGCATTGCTAATGGCAAAAGCAGAAGATGGCAATGAATCAAACCAGGATTTTTTTGCTTTGATATAAGCATCAAAATTTTTATGATAATCCAGGTGGTCATGGGAAATATTGGTAAAAATAGCGCCGGTAAATACGAGGCCTGCCAGCCTTTGCTGGTGAATGGCGTGGCTGCTGCATTCCATAAACACGTGTGTGCAACCGGCATTTTTCATTCTTCTTAAAAGCGCATTCAGGCTAATGGGGTCCGGGGTAGTATGTGTAGCAGGAATTATTTCGTCCCCGATTTGATTCTGTACTGTACTCAACATACCACAGGTGTAACCGGCGGCAGAAAATAATTTAAATAATAACGTGGCAACTGTAGTTTTCCCATTGGTACCGGTAACGCCTACCAGCTTTAAACCTGCAGAAGGATTTTCGTAATAATTAGAACTGATTTTACCCGCAGCCAGGGCACTGTCCGCAACCTGGATATAAGTAATACTTTCTTCCAAATCTGTTGGAAGATTTTCACATAAGACTGCAGTGGCACCTGCCGTAATGGCCCGGGTAATAAAATCGTGGCCATCTGCAGTTGCCCCTTTCAAGGCAAGAAATAAAGTTCCTGTTGTTACGGCACGGGAATCCAGTTGCAGGGATGTAATATCCACGCCAGTCGGGCCTTTCACAGCCACCAGGTGCACGCCATATAACAGGTCTGTTAATACCATTAATTCAGTGTTAATCTTATTTTTTGTCCTTTAATAAAATGACTTCCGACTCCGGGGCTTTGATAAATAACTTTTCCCTTTCCTTCAAAAGCAATGTCAAACCCTTTATTTTCCAGCATGTAAATAGCATCCCTCAGGCCCATGCCCACCACACTGGGAGTTATGTTTCTATAGGTTGTAACACTATCGCTGGGTAGCATAATAACTGCGTTATTCACTAACTCTGCCTTCTGCCAGTATTTTGCCGAGGGCTCGCCGGAAGCACCAAGATTCATATATGTTAACAGTGATTGTAAATCTGAACGGTTGCCAATATATTCAAGCTGGCTACTGTCTTTAAGAAATTCGGCCTTAACGGGCTTATTCACAAAACGGGCGTAAATGCGATCGCTGATTTGTTTGAAAACAGTACCAGCCACATCTGCCCCATAAAATATTTTTGATTGCGTACTGTTTTGAATAACTACGGCCATTGTGTATTGGGGATGTGCTGCAGGAAAATAACCGATGAAAGATGCCTGGTATATTTTATTGCCTTTGTTGTAACCGCGGTTATCCAGTGCCGTTACTGCAGTGCCGGTTTTTCCTGCTATCTGGTATGTAGAGTCTCTCAGTTTATGAGCCGTACCATGCTCATTTTCGACCACTTCCAGCAAGCATTCTTTTAATTGTGCCAGGGTATTATCACTGCAGATTTTTTCTATCACAACCTGCGGGCTTATGATCTGTTGATTCAGGCCATAATCTTTTATTGCGTTTACGAGGTAAGGCCGCATCATGGTGCCATTGTTGGCAACTGCATTGTACAACATGAGCATGTGCAGTGGTGTCACCAGTTCTTCGTAGCCATGCGCCATATAAGGAATAGTAGTTTTGCTCCAGGTGCGGCTTTTGGGATTTTTTATAATTGGATAACCTGAAGAAGCTACAATCTCAACACCCGTAAGTGTATCCAGGCGCAGGTCATGCAGGCGATTGGTGAATTTTGTGGGTTGCTGGGAATAATATTGATCGGCCAGTTTTGCAAAGGCAACATTACTGCTTTTTGCAAAGGCTTCTTTCACCGTTATTTTTCCTGTACCGGAGTGTGAATCCCTGATGCGCAGGCCATGAAAACTTATGCTTCCTCCCTGGCAATCTACAATTGAATTTATGTCAACATAATTATCTTCCAGCAGGCAAAGTAAAGTTGCGAGTTTAAAAACAGAGCCTGGTTCGGTGCGTTTACCAATGCCATAATTTAAATCTTCGATGTAACTGTTGTCCGGTTGGCGGCCCAGGTTTGCAATGGCTTTTATTTTACCTGTTGCAGTTTCCATCACGATAGCTGTACCATGTATGGACTGGTTACCTTCCAGCATATCTTTTAATGCATGCTCCGCCACATCCTGTATATAAGTGTCAATGGTGGTGATGAGATCTTTTCCATGAACCGGATCTAATTCAGCATCTTCCACAGGCAGGTAGCTACCGGCAGAATAACGCATGAGGCGTTGACCCGTAGTTCCACGCAGCAGGCTGTCATAGGTTAGTTCGAGTCCTACATTTTTAGAAGCATCCTGGCGGGAAAGCCCAATGGTACGGTTAGCCATCAGGACGTAAGGATTTATGCGTTTATCCCTTTCCGATATGATGAATCCGCTCTTATTTCGTCCCTGGCGAACGAGGGGGAAATCTCTCATTACGCGGAGTTCCTCGAAAGATATTTTTTTCTTGATACAGAAATAACGCTCCTTTTCGGAGTAGGCCTGTTTAAATATTTTTTTATACTCTGCCTGGCTGCGGTCACCAAAAAGGCCTGCAAACGATGTGGACAGGCTATCCACATTTTCACGAAAGCGGCGGCCGCCCTTTTCTCTCAGACCATCGGCGCCAAAATCTATGAATACATCAAAAACAGGAAGTGAGGTGCTCAGCATATTGCCATCTTCACTATAAATACTACCTCTTTCTGCTTCTATGGGAAAATACTTTAAGTGAAGGCTATCGCCCATGCCTATCCAATAACTGCCTTCAGCCTGCTGAATGTAAATAGCCCGGCCTAAAACGAAAGCCGAAATAAGTACCATGCCGAGAAAGCACAGGTAAACACGCCATAATATGTCCTTTTTTACTTCCAAAAACGCAGTTGTTTGTTTATCTCAAAAATTATTTCCCGCTAACCTCTGATACCAACAGAGAGGGCGGTATTGATGATTCTTTCAACCCCAGGGGCTCAACCGCTTTTTTTAACTCACTGGATTTACTGCGGTATATAACCTCTGCTTTAATTGTTTTGTATTCGTATTCCAGCTCTTTAATATTTTTTTCTGTGCGGGCAATTTTTCTTGCCAGTTTATCTGCATGATGACCGTTGTATATATATAGTATAGCCAGGCCTGCCAGGAATAAAAAAAAGGGGATGTTCTTAACTATCCATTTATGGTTCAGTAACCTGCGCCACTCCGGTTTGCTATTTTTGCCTTTTAATTTCATGCTTATTTTCTTTCGCCGATCCTCAGTTTTGCACTTCGGGAACGGCTATTTTTTTTCATTTCAGGTGGCCCTGCCGTTATGGGCTTCTTCGTTATGATGTTCCATTGTTTCTCTGGTGAGTGGCCAAATGCATCTGTGACTACTTCCCCGGAAAAATTATTATACTTCAAAAAATTTTTTACCAGCCTGTCTTCCAGGGAATGAAAACTGATAATGACCAGCCTGCCGCCGGCTTTCAATAACCCCGGTGCTTGTTCCAGCATTTCCTTTAGCGCACCCAGTTCATCATTTACTTCAATCCGCAACGCCTGGAATACCTGGGCAAAATATTTATTCGGGTTCCCTTTTACCACTGCCTGCACGGCCTGTTTAAATTGTTTTATAGTTTCCACAGCATTCAACCCTCTTTGAGCTGCTATGGTATTTGCCAGCGTTTTAGAATTCGTCACTTCACCATATATTTCAAACATCTTGTGCAGCTCTGCCGCCGGCATTTCTTTCAACACCATGGCTGCTGTGCGGGGCTGCCTTTTGTCCATCCGCATATCCATTGGCCCATCAAACCGTGTAGAAAAACCGCGTTCTGCTTCATCAAACTGGTGACTGGATACACCGAGATCCGCCAGTATGCCATCCAGTTTTTCTACGCCATGCAATTTTAGAAAGCGGGACAGGTGGCGGAAATTCTGTTGGATAAATACTACCCTGTCATCTCCCTGTGGCAGATTTACTTTTGCCGCAGCATCCTGGTCAAAAACAAAGAGCTTCCCTTCCTTACCTAAATTTTTTAATATTTCGCGGCTATGCCCGCCCCCCCCAAATGTGCAATCTGCATAAACCCCATTTTCCCTGA
This sequence comes from Ferruginibacter sp., assembly GCA_039926825.1. GTDB lineage: Bacteria > Bacteroidota > Bacteroidia > Chitinophagales > Chitinophagaceae > Ferruginibacter. Next base: position 441 of record JBDSWG010000083.1, on the reverse strand, counting down.
CCGCCAGCCCTTCCACTGCTTCCCGTAGTAACACCGGCATGTGATATTCTCCTTCTTCCTGTGCTGGCTGTGTGGTCATAAAAATTATATCATACCGGCAATATTCCCGGCATCGTTCCGGTTCATGACTTCATCGGCCAGTTTACTAAACGCATTGGCATCAAAAGTTTCAAATAACTGCTGGTACGTTGGTTTATCCCAGATTTCAATTTTATTCACGGCGGACACCAAAACGATATCTTTTTCCAGGCTGGCATATCCCATTAAGTTTTTGGGAAGCATTAACCTGCCTGCGGTATCCATCTCCACTTGTATGGCACCATTTAAAAACAGCCGGCGAAAATTCCGGGCTTTGGGATCGAAATCATTTAAGCGACTAATACTTTCGAAGATTGGGTTCCAGCTAAAGAGTGGAAATAAGGTGAGACATTTTTCAAAACC
>JBDSWG010000082.1:0-16595 GCA_039926825.1 Ferruginibacter sp. | reverse complement strand
GGTATTGAAAATGATCTCTTCTTCCAGCCGAAAACTTCTATGTTATTTGGCGATGCAAAAAAAGTATTGCAGGATTTAATTGCCGAAATAAAAAATCTCTAAGCACTACATTTACCTATTTATGGGTTAGAGTATTTAGTTTTACGTAGTGCAACTCCCGGATAATTTATTAGCAAACCTGAAAAATATACCTGGTTTTGATCGCCAGGCATTTATTGATATACATAATAGCGAAGAAAAAATAACGTCTTTTCGACTCAACCCGCATAAGACAAAAAACATAACTTCCGCAGAAATATTTGAAGGCATAGAAATGCGTGCAATACCCTGGAGCATAGATGCTTTCTACCTTTCTACCCGGCCTTCTTTCACGCTAGACCCGCTGTTTCATGCCGGGGCCTATTATGTGCAGGAGGCGAGCAGCATGTTCTTAGAGCAGGCGCTCAGGCAATCGATTGACCTGGGGCGAAACTTAAATGTTTTGGATGCCTGTGCCGCACCGGGAGGTAAATCAACCCATATACAATCGCTCATTTCCGCGGAGAGTATCCTCGTGAGCAATGAGGTGATAAAGTCACGGGTAAGCGTACTCGCGGAAAATATTACTAAATGGGGCGCAGATAATGTGGTCGTTACAAATAATGATACCCGGGATTTCAACCGGCTGCCGGAATATTTTGATGTTATAGTAGTAGATGCACCCTGTAGTGGCAGTGGGTTATTCAGGAAAGATCCTAACGCCATAAAAGAATGGGGCCTGGAACAAGTGGGTATTTGCAGCCGCCGGCAGCAAAGCATATTGCAGGACTTAATACCGTCACTCAAGCCTGGGGGAATACTCATTTATTCAACTTGTTCGTATTCTGCAGAAGAGGATGAGGCCATTTCTGATTTTTTGGTGCAAATGGAAAATCTTATAAGCCTGCCCTTGCAGGTAAACCCGGAATGGAAAATTGTTACCTCATATTCTCCTGGAACCGAATCTCCTGGGTATCGTTTTTACCCGGATAAACTTGAAGGGGAAGGATTTTACCTTTCAGTTTTTCAAAAACCCGGGGAATTAAAAAAGAATGATCATAATAATGGCCGGCCAAAATTTAAATTATTGTCGGCTGCGGAAAAAGTGATTACAGGAAAATTCATCTTGCTTCCACCACCCATGGTATTATTTCATTTTGAAAAATCGGTTATTGCAATTTCTTATGACCTCTTTGAAGAGTTGACTTTAATTTCCCGGAGCCTGTATATCCGCCAGGCCGGAATTGAAATGGGTAACATCATTCGTAATGAATTTATTCCACATCATGCCCTTGCGCTAAGTAAATTTGTATCCCCTGAAGTTTATCGGATTGAATTAAACAGGGAAGATGCACTGGAATATTTAAGGCGGAATATATTTTTTCCTCTCTCTGAAGATACAGGCTGGGTCTTAGTTTCATATAAGGAAATTGCCCTGGGATGGATCAAGGTTTTACCCGGCCGCATCAATAATTATTACCCCAAAAGCTGGCGAATCCTGCATAAGTAATGATTTCGTTAACAGAATATTTTTGCATCTTTGCATCGGTCAAAATTTTCTCCCATGAAAAATACATTCATACTATTTTTTCTCTTACCATTTTTTTCTTTAGCGCAAAAACCTACTTTAAATATTCAAGGCAGCACGCCTAATTTATATCTCACACATACCACGGCACCTAAGGAAAGTTTTTACAGTATTGGCCGGCTATATAATATAAGTCCGAAGGAAATTGCTCCCTATAATAAATTGACGCTCGAGAATGGCCTTGCCATAGGGCAGGTGATACGCATACCGTTAACAACATTAAATTTTACGCAGGTAGTTGCAGTGGGGAAAGATGAAGCCGTTGTCCCGCTCTATTATCATGCAGAAGCTAAAGAGAGCCTGGCGCACATCAGTACAACGCATAATAAAATTCCCGTGGCCACATTAAAAAAATGGAATAAAATTATCGCTGAAGATGCTGCAGCCAATGCTGATGTTGTCGTAGGGTACTTAAAAGTAAATAAAGCCTTATCCGATTTTACAAATGGAAAAAATTACGTTGGCGCCTCTGTCGCTACAGTGCCTGATCTGGTACCACATGCAGTAGATAAACCCGTGGAGCCCGTTCCTGTTGTAACAACACAAGCTGCGCCTGTGCAGAATGAAAAGATTCTTGAAACACCAACAAAACCTGTTATCCAGCAAAATACTGCTGAATTAAAACCCGTTGTTTCAATATCTGAAAATAATGCAGGTTTCTTCCAGGCTGCTTATATGAAGCAAGCTAAAGCTGCAAATCCCGGGGTGAAATCCGGCTCAGGAAATATTTTTAAAAGTACCAGTGGCTGGGAAGATGGAAAATATTATTGCCTTTTCAACCAGGCGGCGGCAGGAAGTATTGTAAAAATTACTATCAATGATCGCAGCGTTTATGCGAAAGTATTGGATGCTATTCCTGATATGAAACAAACGCAAAACATTATGCTCAGCATAAGCAATGCAGCCGCAGCTTCTCTCGGCGTAACGGAAACGGGCAACTTTGATGCTGTGGTAAATTATTAATTTCGAAATCTTTTTCCAGGTCTTCAAATCTTGTGGCTGTTACGATATTTAACTGTGCCGGTATCCTGTAAGGAAGGGCTTTACAGCCAGTTTTCTTTTTCCCTCCAATTGTAATTCTTCCAGTACAATAAATCCATCCGGGCAGGCAAATTTCATAAAAGTTTTTCCATCCGTTTCTAATGTTCCCGGAGATAATTTATGTATGATGATTTCTTTTGCTGCAGAAAATATTTTTAATTTTTTTCCATGTAATGTTGTGTAAGCAGCGGGATGAGGCGAAAGTCCCCGTATTTTATTGTAAACATCTTCACAAGGATTATCCCAGGTTATTTCCCCATACGCTGTAAATAGTTTAGGTGCGTGATGAAGCACAGATGTACTTTTTATCAATGCATCCTGTTTGTGCTCTGTAATGGGACCACTGCAAAATGATGCCAGGGTTTTTACCAATAACTGCCCGCCGGTTATTTTCATTTTATCATGAAGAGAACCTGCCGTATCATTTTCAAGTATGGTTATTTTTTCCTGCAGGAGGATGTTGCCGGTATCTATTTCATGCTGCAGTTTAAAAGTAGTTACACCGGTTACTTTTTCTCCATTAATAATGGCCCAGTTAATAGGTGCAGCACCCCGGTAATCCGGCAAAAGGCTGCCATGCAGGTTTATTGTTCCATATTCCGGCATATTCCATACAATTTCCGGCAGCATTCGAAAGGCTACAACCACTTGCAGGTTAGCGTTTAAAGCTGCAAGTGCCTCAATAAACTCAGGGTCTTTTAATTTTACGGGTTGCAAGGTTTTTATGCCTTTCTCATCAGCATATTTTTTCACTTCAGATTGTTGTAGTTCCATTCCCCTCCCCGCATGTTTATCGGGAGCTGTTACCACCGCTATAACATTGTATCCGGCCAGTAAAATAGCGTCGAGCGAAGCCACAGCAAACTCCGGAGTCCCCATAAATATTATCTTCAAATCTTCTTTTCGTATGTCCATCAATCTTCAAAATCTTTATAGAGTAAATATTTTTTTCTTATCAGCTTAAAGGCTTGCAGCCCTGGTTTCCAGCTCTTTTTGATCTCATCTTCATTCGTGTTATTTTTTACCTGCCGCGCCAGGTCAGCATTGCCGGACAGTTTATTTATAAAATTATTTTTCAGAAAAAAACTGTCTTTCCCTGGGAAAATTTTATAGGTATCTAACAAATAACTGAGGCGAATGTGCCCATTCGTTTTTGCCAAAACCTCAGCCACTGTTCCATACTCATTCCAGCCATAACATTGCTGGTAATAGCATTTGCTGCTTTTGGCACCTTCATTTGGTTTTGGAATAAATGGATAGAGGTTTTTCGGTAAAGCCGGGTGGCCGAAAATAAGAAAAGGATGTGCTGTTCCACGCCCTTCACTCAGCACCGTTCCCTCAAAAAAACATGTTGAAGGATACATATAAACGGACTGCATATCCGGCAGGTTTGGAGAAGGTGCTACAGGCAGGTGATATAGGCTGGTATGGTCATAATTTTTACATTTTATCACCTGCACATGAAACGCCGTATCAGTCGTAGGTTCTGTTGTTATATTGTAAGCATTTATTTCGTTGGCTTTAGCAGACAGCCATTTTTCCCCGGCCAGCATGAGCGCATATTCACCCACCGTCATTCCATAAACTACCGGTATGGGCTGCATGCCAATAAAACTTTTGTATTCTTTTTCCAGGATGGGGCCATCTACATAAAATCCATTCGGGTTGGGCCTGTCCAGTATAAGCAATGGCTTATTGTTTTCCAAGGCAGCTTCCAGGTAATATTCCAGAGAAGAAATATAGGTGTAAAAACGGACACCAATATCCTGTATATCAAATATGAGAACATCAACATCCTTCACATCTTCCGGGGTAGGTTTTTTATGATTGCCATATAGGCTGATAACCGGTATGCCCGTGGCAGCATCTTTACCATCTTCCACGTGTTCACCTGCACTGGCATTGCCACGAAAGCCATGTTCCGGGCCGAAAATTTTTACCACATTTACGCCGCGTTTCAGTAATGTATCTACGAGGTGAGACGAACCGACCATACTGGTGGGATTAGCGAATACGGCCACCTTTTTATTGACCAGGTACGGCAGGTAAACTTCCATGCGTTCTGCACCTGGCTGTATTTGTGCTACAGTATTCTGGACCGGGCTGGAAGGTATTTGAGCACTACATGCTGCAAGTATCATAAAATAACACACGGCCATAGCCGGGAATAAATTTTTCATCATTCAAAGTTGTGTAAAGTTTTTTAATTCGGCAGAATCTTTAGTAATGTTTAAATTTGCAACAACACATTAGTACTTCCTTTTATGGATCCGCATTTGCGGTAATGTTGTTTGTTTATTCAATAAAATTGTTGGCAGGAACATAATCCTGGAATTTAGAATCTAAAAAAAATATAATCATGGCACAAGTAAAAAACGGAGATGTCGTTAAGGTACACTACACTGGTAAACTCACTAACGGGGAGCAATTTGACTCTTCCGTGGGTCGCGAACCCCTGGAATTTACCGTGGGTGCTGGGCAGATGATTAAAGGATTTGATGCCGCTATGCCAGGTATGGAAGTAGGAGAGAAAAAAACCATCAATATTGCTCCCGTAGATGCTTATGGCGAGAAGTCTGATGAAGCTATAATTCCATTTCCGAAAGAAAATGTACCAGCAGAAATGAAACTGGAGCCGGGTATGAAACTTAACCTTACCAACCAGCAAGGCCAACCTGTTCCCGTAATAGTTAAGGAAGTAAAAGATGATATAATTATGCTGGATGCGAACCATTCCCTTGCAGGAGAAGAACTGGTATTTGATATTGAACTGGTTGAAATTGTAAGTTAAAAATTGATGCAGGTTCCTACATACATATTTTTTACAAACCTGTGGATTTCATTCACAGGTTTTTTTAATACTTAATTTATGGAGATACTTATAAATGGTGAAGCACTAACGGAGAGGTTTATGCGCTACGTGCAGGTGGATACTCAAAGTGATCCCCGCGGTAGTAATTTTCCCACTTCTGAGAATCAAAAAGATTTGTCCCGGATTTTATGTGATGAATTGCTCGGGCTTGGCCTGAAGGATGCTGAGACGAATGATTTTGGTTATGTGTATGGAACTATACCGTCTACATCATCAAAAGACAACGTACCCGTAATTTGTTTTTGTGCCCATGTGGACACTGCTCCGGATTGCAGCGGAACAAACGTGAAACCCATACTGCACAAGGCCTGGAATGGTGAAGACATTATTTTGCCGGACGATAATACCCAGGTATTGAGTGTGCAAAAATCTGCGTATTTAAAAAATCATCTTGGGCAGGATATTATTACTGCCAGTGGGCATACTTTGCTAGGTGCCGATGATAAAGCAGGCGTGGCTGTTATTATGCAGGCAGCAGCTTTCCTCTTGCAGCACCCGGAAATAAAGCATGGAGATATAAAAATTGTTTTTACCCCGGATGAGGAAGTGGGAAAGGGTACAGCTAAAATTGATATAGAGAAAATCGGTGCCATCTGTGCGTATACCCTGGATGGCGGCGAAGCGGGTAGCCTGGAAGATGAAACATTTAGTGCTGATGGCGCTACCATGAAAGTGCATGGAATAATTGCCCACCCGGGTTATGCTAAAGATAAACTTGTAAATGCGATTAAGCTGGCCGCAGAAATTGTTGGGGCCTTACCAAAAGATGAATGGAGCCCGGAAACTACAGATAAAAAATCCGGGTTTGTACACCCGGTGGCCATTAGTGGAAATGCAGAACATGCTGAGGTCAATTTTATTGTACGAGATTTTGATACGGCAAAACTGGCGGATCATCATGCCCGCCTGGAAATGCTTGCCCGCCAAATAATAGATAAATATCCCGGCACATCACTGGATTACAAAGCGCAGGAACAATACCGCAATATGAAAGAAGTTTTAGCACAACATCCAGGTGTGGCAGCAAACGCAGCAGAAGCCATCAGGCGTACGGGCCTGACGGTTAAAACAGAGAGCATCCGCGGGGGAACAGATGGCAGCCGCCTGAGTTTTATGGGCCTGCCTTGCCCGAATATTTTTACGGGCATGCAAAACATTCATAGTAAGCTGGAATGGGTGGGTGTTCAGGACATGGTAAAGGCAGCAGAAACCATCGTCCACCTATGTACAATTTGGGAAGAAAAGACAGATTAAAGGGCATAAAATTCATTCACCTTAAATTTGCACCATTTATAGACCTATTTATTTATTATGCCATTTATAAAACAAGATAGTCCGATTGTTATTCCTACAACGGATGGGAAATTAATTGTAGAACACTTCGGAATTTCTTCTAACGGGCAACGTCGCCTCAGCATCGCTTATATGGTTGCTCCCCCGGGCTGGACTGAACCCTTTCAAACTCCGGAATTTGATGAATATACATTGGTGAGCAAAGGCAAAAAACTTTTTGAAGTGGATGGAAAAGAAGTGGTGGTAGAAGCCGGCCAAAGTATTTTAATAGTTGCGGGTAGCCGTGTACGTTATAGTAACCCCTTTGAAGAGCTCTGCGAATACTGGTCCGTATGCATGCCCGCTTTTTCCCTGGACACGGTTCACAGGCAAGCTCTTTAAATTAACAATTTATTATGCAGCGAATCTTCCAGCTTACGTTTTATTGCAGATATTTGTTTGCATAGCAACTCTCAATCTTCAACTAACCCGCGTTTATGTTTGATATTTTCCTGCAGGTAGATAGCCTGAATTCAGCAACTTCCGCCGCCCCGGCCCAGGTAGAATCTGTCTGGAGCATGCTTGCCAAAGGTGGCCCGCTTATGCTTCCACTTGGATTATTATTTGCCCTGGCTGTTTATTTTTTTATTGAAAGGTTGATGGTTATCCGGAAGGCCGGGCAGATGGATGAAAATTTCATGAGCATCATACGCGATCATATTGTAAATGGCAATGTAATGGCGGCCCGCTCCCTGGCAAAAAATACCAACACGCCCGTGGCACGCATGATAGATAAGGGTATTCAACGTATTGGTAAACCAATAGACGCCATAGAAAACAGTATGGATAATGTGGGCAAGCTGGAAATGTATAAGATGGAAAAAAACCTCGTGATGTTGTCCGTTATTGCACGCATTGCACCTTTATTTGGGTTTGTGGGAACCATTGTCGGGCTGGTCTTATTGCTCAAACAATTTGCCACCATCAATAACCCCAGCATCAGTCAAATTGCAGATGCTATGTACATAAAACTGATTACTTCTGCAAGCGGCCTTATCATCGGTATGCTGGCTTACCTGGGGTATAGCTACCTGGATACACAGATAAACCGTACGGCTAATCGTATGGAATCTGCTAGCAGCGAATTCATTGATATTTTACAGGAGCCTACACGATAATATTTATTTCATCAGCACCATGGCATTCAGAAAAAATAAATTCCGGGACGAACATGCAGAGGTAGATACGGGTCCGCTTAATGACATCTTATTTATCTTGCTGATGTTTTTCCTGATGATATCTACACTGGCAAATCCTAACGTAATAAAAATGAGCGTACCCCGGGCAAAAAGTGACACCAAGCAAAAACAAAGCGTGGTGGTAAGTGTAGATAAAAATAAAAATATGTATGTCGGTTCCCGCCTTATCCAAAGAGATTCCCTGGAATCAGTATTACGAAAATTCATTAACCAGGGAGACAGTATAAAACCTGCCGTGGTTATCAATGCTGATTCTTCTTCGCAATGGGGGGAAATAGTAGAAGTGATGAAAGTCGCCCGTCGCCTGGGCGCAACTACGTCTGCAACGGTTAGCGGTAACGAGTAACTGTTACAAAACGATCATTCCCTGACATATCTTTTTCTATCAGCGCTTCGAAATTTTGCCTGGCAAAAAGTGCGGCAGTTTGCTGTGCATAATCACGATGCACTTCTACATAAATTTTTCCTTCTTCAGAAAGATGGCCGTTAGCAAAGTCAGCAATTTTTTTATAAAAAATGAATGGATCATTATCTGGTGTAAATAAAGCCAGCGATGGCTCATGCATTACAACATTAACTTCCATACCTGATTTTTCTTTTTCTGGAATGTAGGGCGGATTACTTACAATGACATCATATATATTTAATACTGCCCATTCATTCTCATCCAGGAAATTAAGTTGCTTCCAGTCCACTTTGCATTTCAATTTGATACCATTATTCCGGGCTACTTCCAGGGCTTCTACACTTACATCAATTCCTGTTACAGAGGCTGATGATAAATTTTTTTGCAAAGAAATAGCAATACAGCCGCTGCCGGTGCCGACATCTAATATTTGCAATTGATGGCTTCCTTTTTCTTCCTTTATTATTTTGTCAACGAGTTCTTCTGTTTCCGGGCGGGGAATGAGCACGTGTTCATTTACCTGGAAAAATTCTTTATAAAAAAAAGCCCGGCCAATTACCTGTTGCACGGGTTTAAACTTTAGCAATTCCACAAGTGCCTGCTCCAAAAATATTTCCTGCCTGGTATTCAGCGCATAATTTTTATTTTTTTTATCCAGTACCGGAGTTTCTTCCATTACAAAATCTATTACCATAGACGTTATGGCTGTTGCTTCTCCCGCATTGTAAATTTTTGATAGGGCTGAAAATAATGTTAGCCCCGCAGTTCCTGCCGTCATGCCACAAACTTAATTTAAAATTATGATGCTTAATTTTGAACACATGGACGATAAATTTTACATGAAGCGGTGCCTGCAACTGGCTGCATTAGGTAAAGCGTATGTGGCGCCAAATCCCATGGTAGGTGCGGTGCTGGTACATGAAGGCCGCGTAATCGGCGAAGGTTTTCATCGTAAATATGGTGAAGCCCATGCTGAAGTAAATTGTATTGAAAGTGTTTTGCCCGAAGATGCGGAGTTCATTTCCTCCTCTACTCTATATGTAAGCCTGGAGCCTTGTTCTCACCAGGGCAAAACCGGCCCCTGCACATCTTTTATTATAAAACATAAAATTCCCCGGGTCATTATCGGTTGCCTGGATAGTTATGAAAAGGTAAATGGTACCGGTGTGGAACTTTTAAAAGAAGCTGGTATAGAAGTTATTTCAGGAATTTTACAGGATGAAGCACGCGAACTCAACAAGCGATTTTATACTTTTCATGAAAAACAACGGCCCTATATTATTTTAAAATGGGCGCAAACGGCAAGTGGTTTTATAGGGGAGAAGGACAAATCAATTCAAATCAGCAATAATCAAACGAATATTCTTGTACACACATGGCGGGCAGAAGAAGCTGCCATTATGGTGGGAACGAATACGGCCCTGGCGGACAATCCATCTTTAACCGTACGGCATGTGCCGGGTAAAAATCCTTTGCGCCTCGTCATTGATAAAAATTTAAAAATACCTGCTGACTTTCATCTTCTGGATAAGCAGTCGCCCACCATCGTCATCAATACAATTAAAAATGAAGAAGATGGCGATTTGTTGTTTTACAAAATTTCATCCGAAGAAAATATTGTTGCAGTCGTCATCAGCCTTTTGCATATGCGGAATATTACTTCACTTATTATAGAAGGTGGCAGTATGTTGATTGAATCTTTTATTGCCGAAGGAATGTGGGATGAGGCACGGGTCATCACGTCTTCCACAAAAAATATAAATGACGGCATTCCTGCACCCCGCCTGTCTTTTGCCAGTTTGGTAAAAACTAAAAATATTGATACCGACCAGGTTCAGTTCTTTAAAAATAACAGGGAAATATTTGCCGGAATATGAAGACTCAATATTATACTGTTGCCCGCGATTCACAGGCAGAGTTTAAAGACAGGGGCAGCCGGTTTTTAGCTTTCGTGTTCCCGGTGCAAAATGCCGCTGAAGTAAAAAACCACCTTCAATCTTTAAAAAAAGAACACGCTAAAGCCGTACATCATTGTTATGCATACCGGTTAGGGATAGATGAAAATATTTTCCGGGCAGTAGATGATGGCGAGCCTTCCGGTACTGCAGGTAAACCCATACTGGGGCAGATAGACAGCCGGAATCTTACCAATGTTTGCATATTTGTTGTGCGCTATTTCGGCGGCACATTGTTAGGCGTACCGGGGCTGATAAATGCATATAAAACAGCAGCATCGCTTGCACTTCAAATCGTTCCAGTTGTTTCACGGCCGGTAATGAAATCTTATGTCCTGGAATTTAATTACACCATTATGAATACAGTGATGCATATACTTCGTAAGAATAATGCAGAAATTAGTACGCAGAATATGCAGCTATTTTGTACATTAGAGGCTTCAATTCCAGTTAACAATAACATTAGTTTCCTGGAAGAAGTTTCTAATATCCCTGAAATTGACCTAAAAATACCTGGTTAAATTTTTTTAACTACATCATTTAATTTACCAATTAAACATCTTCATGAAGAAACTCTACCTGCTTTTTTTGCCCCTGTTTGTCGTGTGTACAAGCGCCAGTTCCCAACAACTTCATTTCACCAGTCAGTACCTGCAGCACAATTCAATGTATAATCCTGCTGCCGCCGGTATCGCAAATAAAAATATGCTGGGCATTTCTTATCGTAGCATGTGGTCATCATTCCCGGGCAATCCCCGCACCTTTATGGTTTATGGAGATGCGGCACTCACAAAAATGAACGCTGGCCTGGGTGCCTATGCGTACCGGGATGAAACGGGTCCTACAAGCCGTACAGGATTGCAACTTGCCTATTCTTACCACATTACCTCTGCCGATCAAAAAAACACACTCGGCCTGGGCCTGGAACTTAGGGCCTTACAATTCGCTATTGATAAAACAAAACTAAACGAAGCACTGGCGAATGACCCGGTTTTAGCCGGCTCATCTAATAAAACAGCCGTAGATGCGGGTGCCGGGGTTTATTTCACCAATCATAAATTAAGTATAGGCGCTGCCGTTAGCCAGCTCATACAATCTAAACTGGAACTGGCAAATGTGCCTGGCAGCAAAGAAGGCGGCAAACTTTACCGCCATTACAATGCTATGGCCAATTATAAAATTCAAACAGGCGATGATATTTATCTTATACCCAATGCAATGGTCAGGTTTATAGAACACTCCCCATCAGAATTTAATTTGGGTATGCAGGTAAATTACCAGGAGAAAATTTGGTGGGGCCTTAACTGGCAGGTGCACCAGTACTGGAGTATTCAAGCGGGCTTTAAAATTTTACAAAAAGTCGGACTGACTTATAGTTACGATTATTACAATACTCCTATCAGCGTATTTACGAATGGCTCCGGCGCACATGAAATTGGTCTTCGTTTCGATTTTGATAAAAAATAAAATTATTTTGACCCAGGAGAAAAAATATAAATCACTTCGCGAGTTTTACCCGCATTACCTGTCTGAACATGCAGACCGCACCAACCGCTACCTGCATTTTACAGGCACTGCGCTTTTATTGGTTTGCCTTATTGCGGGTATCATCACAGGATATTGGTGGTTATTTGTCCTCATTCCTGTTTTGGGTTACGGCTTTGCCTGGGTTGGCCATTTTTTCATCGAAAAAAACCGGCCAGCCACATTCACTTATCCGCTTTATAGCCTGGCATCAGACTTTATGATGTTCTGGGATATGATTACAGGAAGGTTACAGAAAAAAATTATACAACACGACAAATAAAACTTTTTATCCTAAAAATTGCATTATGCAAAAAATTTTCCTTTCCTTTTTTATTTTATTTTCTTTAAATAGTATAGCACAAGCACAAGGCGGATTTAGTTTCCGTTGCAGCCGCGATACCATAATAACAAATTGTTCTATTTCCTGTATCACGCTAAAAGCCCGCATCCCGGATATACGTTCTTCTACGGCCAGTTACGTGGTGAATCCATTTAGTGCAAACAGTGGGTGTTTTAATCCTTATGTAGACCCGGGAACACCCGGCACCTCTACCAGTCTTACGGTAGATGACAGGTATTCCTCCTCGATAACATTACCTTTTACTTTTCCATTTTATGGAACTAACTATACTTCCCTCGTGGCGAGTACAAATGGTTATTTATCATTTGATGTGGCCCTGGCGGGCGCTTTTTCTCATTATGGCATTTTAAGTACAGGCACAGGTTTGAGCGCAACCTCTGGTACACCCCAGGATTTGCCCAATACACGTTATGACCCCGCATTAATCATGGGGCCCTACCATGATATTAACCCGGCTACTACCACATCTCCAAACCGTTTGATTAAATATGATGTTGTGGGAACGGCACCGCATCGCCGATGGATACTAAGTTTTTATAAAATGCCCTTATTCAGTTGTACCACTCTGTTTGAAAATACACATCAGATTGTCTTGTACGAAGGCCTTGGTGTTATAGAAGTTTTTATAAGCAGTATGCAACAATGTGCTGCCTGGAACGAAGGCCGTTCTATGGTGGGGATCCAGGATTTTAATAGGACCAACGGTCTCATGGCACCGGGCAGGACTGCTTCCAGTCCGCCTTGGGGAATTGTAAATATGAATGAAAGCTGGCGCTTTGTACCGGCATCCGGCCCTACGCTTTACCGTAAAGTAGAGTTGTTTGACCTGGCCGGAAACCTGGTTTCTACCGGCGATACAACAACCATTGGCAGCCAGACTTTTGAAGTTAATTTTCCAAATGTCTGTCCTTCTACCACCACTTCTTACGTTGTAAAATCTACTTACCAGCAATTTAATAATCCTGGGCAGTTTGAGATTGGATTGGATACAATACGTGTGGTTCGCTCCAGCGCTATTAATGCAACTACATCTATTTCAAATATTTCCTGTAACGCTTCTAATACCGGCGCTATAAATTTAGTAGCTTTTGGTGGCGGTGGCGGGCCATTCCAGTATTCTATCAATGGAGGCACTACCTTCCAATCCACAGGAGTATTTAATAATTTAACAGCAGGCGTATATAATGTACGCATTAAAGATGCCGGTGCCTGCGTAAAAGATACCGTCATTAATATTACCCAACCGGCTGCTATTACAGGAACAGCCGCTACTGTAAATGCTACGTGTTCTGCAACGGGCAATGGAGCCATAACGGTTACGGTTAGTGGCGGTGTGGCACCGCTACAGTATAGCCTAAATGGCGGCACGACGTACCAGGCATCCAATGTCTTCACAGTAACTAATGGTACTTATAATGTCACGGTGAAAGATGCAAATAATTGCACAAGGATAATAAATAACATAAATGTTGCGCTTACCAATAACTTATCTTTATCCGTGAGGGGAGATACAACAATCTGTTCTGGTCAAAACGTAGCCCTTGCCACCACCAGCAATGCAGCCAGTTATTCCTGGACACCTACCTCGGGCCTGGCTAACCCTGCAGCGCAGTCGCCTGTAGCCTCACCAGCCCAAACGACACGTTATACGGTTACTGCTACTTTAGGGCAGTGCAGCAAACAAGCTTCTGTAAATATCAATGTCGTAAATTCTGTTACGGTGTATGCCGGTTCAGATATAATTCTAATATCAGGCGAGCAGGCCACTTTGAATGCCAGTGCAACAGGCGCAACCAGCTACCTTTGGACGCCCGCTTCAGGATTGAGTGCGACCAATATTTTAAACCCTATTGCCAAGCCCACAGCTACGACGCTTTACACGCTCACGGCTAAAAATGATGTGGGATGTACTGCCTCTGACGACTTGCTGGTAACGGTGATTCCATATTGCATAAAAGTAAAAAATGCGTTTACGCCTAATGGTGATGGCATTAATGATATCTGGCAGGTTTATGATCAATATGATTGCCTGAAAAATATTACTGTAAATGTCTTTAATCGCTATGGTGCCCGCGTATATGAATCCCGTAACTATCGTAACGATTGGGATGGCCGTTACCAGGGTAAATCTCTTCCGGATGGAACGTATTATGCTGTGGTAAACTTTACGCTGATTACAGGAAGAGTCGTAACGATAAAATCTGATCTAACCATATTGAGATAAAAAATTGTTTTAAATATTAGTGAAAGCCTTCCTGAAAAAAATGGGAAGGTTTTTTTTATATCCATATGAATGTGGAGTATCAGGCAGGCAAAAAATTCGAGATATTCGTTAATTCGCTTAGATGATAACAAAAATTTGATTTTGCTATTTGTTTATTTATCTATGAACATTCAGAATAAAATGACGCTAATGATAATCCCGTGTAGTGCGGGGCGTAAGAAGCAGAAAAGTTTCAAATCCAGCTCCGGATGTGTTCCCAGCCCCTTTATTTACATTTGCACAATGCATGCAGAAGATATACGACTCTTTGCCCTTTCATTCCAGGGCACCGAGGAAAGTTTTCCTTTCGGGGAAGACACCCTTGTTTTCAAAGTAAAAGAAAAAATTTTTCTGTTGCTATCATTAGACTCCTTTCCACTGCAGTTTAATGTAAAATGCAATCCTGGTAAAGCACTGGAACTCCGGGAAGAATACCCGGACCTTATTCTGCCGGGTTACCACATGAATAAAAAGCACTGGAATACCATTATTGTGGAAGGTACCTTGCCCACTGCATCCCTGAAAGAAATGATAACACATTCTTACAACCTCGTCTCCGGAAAAAAAACGATTTGCTTTATTTGAAACGTTCGCTCACTACCAGGTCTTTATTTCCTGCAGTGTAGGTATAAAATCCTTCACCGGTTTTTACGCCTAATTTTCCCGCCATTACCATATTGACAAGAAGGGGGCAGGGTGCATATTTGGGGTTACCAAAACCATCATGTAAAACATTAAGAATACTCAGGCAAACATCCAGGCCAATAAAATCTGCAAGTTGCAAAGGCCCCATCGGGTGTGCCATACCCAGCTTCATTACCGTGTCAATACCTTCCACACCGGCTACACCTTCATACAAGCTGGTGATGGCTTCATTAATCATCGGCATTAATATCCGGTTGGCAATAAAACCCGGGTAATCATTTACAACGCTGGGTATTTTCCCCAGGGTTTTAGTGAGCGATACGATGGTGCCAGTCGTTTCCTTCGTGGTGCCATAACCGTTAATGATTTCCACCAACTTCATTACCGGCACAGGATTCATAAAATGCATTCCAATAACGAGTCCCGGCCTTTTGGTTACGGCTGCAATTTTAGTAATGGAAATAGACGACGTGTTTGTCGCCAGGATGCAGCCCGCCGGGACAGCAATATCCAACTGCTTAAAAATTTCCATCTTAAGAGAAACATTTTCTGTTGCAGCCTCCACCACCAGTTCTGCTTCCTGAACACCGTTAGAAATATCCGGTACGACATGTATATTTTTCAGCGCCTGGCCTTTTGCATCTTCTGTCAGCAAACCCTTCGCCACCTGTCGGTCCAGGTTTTTTTTAATGGTTTCCAGGGCCCGTTGCAGTTGCGAAGGATTCACATCTACAAGGTTCACCATAAAACCTGCCTGGGCAAATACGTGCGCTATACCGTTGCCCATAGTTCCTGCGCCAATGACACTAATATTTTTCATAAAATTTTCTTTATTTGAAGGCGTTCAACCCCGTAACATCCATACCTGTTATCAATAAATGAATATCATGTGTGCCCTCGTAGGTGATGACACTTTCCAGGTTCATCATATGCCGCATTACAGAATATTCTCCTGTAATGCCCATGCCGCCCAGCATCTGGCGGGCATCGCGGCAAATATTTGTCGCCACTTCACAAGCATTTCTTTTAGCCATGCTCACCTGCTGCGGCGTTACTTTCCCTTCATTCATCAGCACGCCCAGGCGCCAGTTCAGCAATTGCGCTTTGGTAATTTCCGTAATCATTTCTGCCAGTTTTTTTTGCTGCAGTTGAAAACCGCCGATAGGCCGGCCAAACTGCTCCCTTTCTTTACTGTACTGCAGGGCCGTATCATAACAATCCATGGCAGCGCCGATGGCGCCCCAGGCTATGCCATACCGGGCTTTCGTGAGGCAGCCCAACGGACCTTTCAATCCTTGTACATTCGGCAATATATTTTCTTTTGGAACTTTTACATTATCAAAAACCAATTCCCCCGTAGCGCTGGCCCGCAGGCTCCATTTGCCATG
>JBDSWG010000081.1:0-14980 GCA_039926825.1 Ferruginibacter sp. | reverse complement strand
TAACTCTATATCCCGGGCCACACATATTTCTTCTGCTATGGCTGGTTTACCGGGCAGGCCCATAAGGGTGCTCGTGATGCCTTCATTTACCAGGCCATGTGGCGCAATGGTTTTATCTCCCGGCACTTGTATGATTGTACCATCTATAGTTTTAAGGTATTGCAGCGCCTTCAGCATAATGCCTGTATTCTCCAGGGTTTGCAGGCCTTCAGAAAATGCAACAGCTCCGGCTTTATACATGTCATACATTTCAGATAATGCCTTGCCTTCAGTTTGTGCGGTAACGCTGCCCAGGGGAAGGATGTTTACCGGTAAAAGTTTTGATTGCTGTGTAAGGTAGCTTACCTGTGCATGTGTGGATATAACCGGTGATGTATTGGGCAACATAAAAATATCCGTGAAGCCACCGGCTTGGGCAGCTGCTGCACCGCTTTTCAGCGTTTCCCGGTGTTCATAACCTGGTTGCCCGATGAAGGTAAAAATATCTACCCAGCCATTGCTCACGTGTAAATCGGGATGCGTGACTTCTGCATCCGCCTGTTCTAAAATTTGAGAAGAAATTTCCTGGATTATTCCATCCTGGATGAGCACATCACAACAGGAATTATCATGAACAGAAGATTTATCATGAATGGTTGCCTGCCGGAGTATTATTTTCATACTGGAGATGATTTTGCAAATATCTATAGAAATTTCTTTTTTACCTATAAAATTGAAAATGAAGACGATATTGAAACTTTTATCTTAGTGGCGTTATTATTATAGTAACTTCATGCTTCACCGCTGTATAAGCTGGCCAAAACATTTTCTTCCTTATTATTTCTTCTCTGCATCTACAGGTTTACAGGTATGGCAACTTTTATTGGTGTTTTCTAAGTTCATGTGACGGCATTGCATGGCTACTAAGGCATTTAATGTTTTATTAGAAATAACATGATAGATAAAATTAGTAATCCAAAGCTGGAAAAAGAGGAACCTCATGACAGGAACTCCATTATCGAGCTCAATAAAGTACTGGATGGAAAAAACAGGAAGTTGTCTTCATTGAATGCAGAGTTGCAAACTTTCAATAATATTGTTGCCAATCATTTTAAAGAAACCCTCAAAAAATTATACACTAGTATAGAATTTATTCTTACTACAGACGCCCGTAAACTGAGTGACAGTGGTAAAGCAAATTTGCGCAGAAGCCAGGCAGCTATTCAAAAGATGAAATTGCTTACGGATGATATTATTGCATATGCAAATATAAAAAGCATAGAAGAGCTGGAATATGTGCACCTGGAAAAAATTATTCCTGTTCTTAAGGAATCCCTGCACAATGCGGGTTATGCAGGTAATATAGAAATCAAGTTTGATTGTGCCCCACCTATAAAAGCATTTCCCAGCCTTATAAATCTTCTCTTTTATAATATTTTAGAAAATGGGCTTAAATTTAATGATAACGAAAATTCATTAGTAACTATTTCCTGTAAAGAAATATCAGGTGCAGAAATTCTGCATCCTTACAGTATTAAATCACAACTTTACAATGTTATTATTATAGAGGACAATGGTAAAGGTTTTGTGATGGAAGAAAGTGAAAACATTTTCAATATGTTTTATAAGATTGCCCAAACTGGTAAGTTCAAAGGAAGTGGATTGGGTCTCACTATCTGCAAGAAAATTATGGAACTGCACCAGGGATTTATCAGGGCAGAAAGTATACCTGGAGACGGTTCAATTGTATACTGTTATTTCCCTATAGTTTAAATTTATAAACCTCATTAAAAATTAAGCCCGGTCTAAGATAACCTAGCCGGGCTTAATTTTTGTTCCTAATTGTTACCGCATTAAACCCGGGTATTAATATATCCGGAAAAAAGGTTAGAAAAAGAGTAAGGATCAAAAACAGGTTTGAATATAAACGTTCAACTATATAAAATCAGGAATTCAATAAAATATATGTAAGTCAACTGATTGCAGAAAATGTATCAGGAGTAGCTTTAAAGATATAATATTTCAATATAATATAAAAATTTATTTTCAACTATGTCAGCATTCTCTACGCTCGTTAATGGGCCAAAACCCGTTATTATAGATTTTTATGCTGTCTGGTGCGGCCCCTGCCGTATGATGCCGCCCGTGCTGGCTGAGTTAAAGAAAATGCGGGGCGATGCTGTTACAATTATCAAAATTGATATTGATAAAAATAAGGCTGTGGCTGCGCAGTATCAAATTATGTCCGTACCCACAATTATGATTATGCAGGCAGGAAAAATTTTGTGGAAAGCCTCCGGGGTGCATACGGCAAAACAAATTGATGCTCATATTCCAACCTAACACCCGAAGGTTTGGTATGATATTTTATATATACTGAGCATTATTTAAAACTTAAAAACTTTATTGTATGCAAAAGAAAAGCAATTTTGCTGCCCTGGCTCTTACCGGCCTCGCAGCTTACGGATATTATAAGTATTCAAAAATGAGCGCTGCAGAGAAAGAAAATCTTGTAGGAGATCTCAAAACAAAAGGGAAAAGCTGGGCAGAAAAAAATCTCCCGGAGAATCTTCGGAGCCTGCTGGGAATTAAGTCAGATGGGGAATCTGCCACTGGCACTGCAGAATCCAGCAATTCTGGTTTTTAATAAGAAATTAATCGATTAAATATAAAAGCTGCCTGCGATGGCGGCTTTTTTATTTAATATAATTCTGGAGTAAACAAGAAACAATAATTTCGTGTACTATTTAGAAAATGATTTTTGTAAAAAAGTTTTTATCAAACGTATTAAGCCAGGAGGCATATTTAAAATTGCTGAATACGGCTTATCTCGCCCTATATCGCACAGGTGCTTTAAAAAAAGATCCAGCTTATACCTATCATTATTTTGCCAGGAACCTGGTTTCCCCCGGGGATCATGTTCTGGACCTGGGTGCTAACCTGGGATATTATTCTAATTTATTTGCACAATGGGTAGGTCCAAATGGTTCCCTGTATTCGGTAGAACCGGTTTCTGTTTTTCAACGCATACTGCATTGGAAACTGGATAAATTTAAACACGTAACGATTTTGCCCTTTGCCCTGGGCACTGAAGAAAAAGATATCCGTCTTGTAATACCTGCCGGACAGAAATATTTCAAGACGGGTTTGCCACACGTCTATGAAGGTGAAAAAGATGGTAGCCTGGATGAATATGGATATGTGTTTGAGGCCCATATGAAAAAAGCCGCATCCTTGTTTGACAAACTGGAAAGGATCGATTTTATTAAATGTGATATAGAAGGTTATGAAGAATTTGTTCTTCCGGATATGAAGGAAATTTTAGAGCGGCAAAAGCCCATTGTGCAGGTGGAAACATGGGGCGAACATAAGCCAGTTATCGATAAGCTTTTTCATGATTTGGGATATTCCTCTTACCAGGTTGTAAAAGGAAAATTGGCAGAAGTAAAAAATGGTGTTTCCATATTGGGTGACGATTATATTTTTGTACACCCTCAGAACGCCGGGGCCATGAAAAAAATAGCGCCTTTCACCTGATTTTATTCTTGTACAAAAGCCAGGGCTTTAGCATCATCAAATTCACCTTCCCAGCGTGCAATTACGCAACTCGCTAAGGTATTTCCAATAACATTTACAGACGTACGGGCCATATCCATTAATTCATCAATACCATAAATAGCCATAATGGGCCAGATGGGGAAACCAAATGTAGAAGCTGTTGCAATGAGGATAACAAGAGATGCCCTGGGCACTGCAGCTACGCCCTTGCTGGTAAGCATAAGCGTGAGTCCAATCACCATTTGATGGCCGAAACTCAAATCCATTCCTGCTGCCTGGGCTACAAATATTGAAGCGAGGGATAGGTAAAGTGTAGTTCCATCCAGGTTGAACGTATAACCGGTAGGAATAACAAAAGATACTATTTTTCGCGGTACACCAAAGCGTTCCATATTCTCCAGGGCACTCGGCAGGGCAGAGTCTGAGCTGGTTGTAGCAAAAGCAATGGACACTGGTTCTTTAATGGCCTGTATGAATTTTTTTATAGGTATTTTAGCAACGTATAATGCGATGGGAAAAAGAATGAACAAAAGGAAAAAAGCGAGGGCCAGGTATAAGGTAACAAGCAAGAGCAATAAATTCTTAAGAATATCTATTCCCAGGTGACCGACAGTAACGGCTATGGCTGCACCCACACCAAAGGGAGCAAAATACATTATAATTTTGGTGAAGCGGAACATGGTTTCAGAAAGGCTTTCAGCAAACTCCAGCATAGGCTTTTTCCGCTCTGCCGTTAATAGGGCCAGGGCTATTCCAAAAATAACCGAGAACACCACGATAGGTAAAACGTTTCCTTCGTAAATAGATTTAATAATATTTTCCGGGAAAATATCTATGATGTGATCCTGCCAGATTTTAATTTTTACTTCGGGCAAATCATGCAACAGGTTTTGTGGAACGATTATTCCTGCGCCGGCTTTTGTCAGGTTAATGAACATGAGGCCTATCATCAATGCAAAAGTGGTAACGATTTCAAAATATAACAGGGATTTCCAGCCCATACGGCCTACCTGTTTCAGGTTAGAATGACTGGCTATGCCCACCACCAGCGTAGAAAACAGGAGAGGTGCCACGATTGTTTTTACAAGCCGCAGGAATATTTTACTCAGGAACTGGAGGTTTTGAGAAAAAGCTGGGAAGTCTAATCCTATTTCCACTCCAATTACCATGGCTACCAATATCCAGGTAGTTAATGATTTGCGGGTGAGTGCAAATAATACCATGCTGGCAACAAAAATCCAGCGGGTAATTTTTAGCAGACCCATTGGCCATTCTAAAATACTATAGTACTCCAGGGCATGGAATAAGGCAACAAGTGTAAAAATTATAAGCGCAATAATTCCGGATTTTCGGCTATTTATCATAAAGCAGTCTTAGTATAAGGATTCAAATCTAAGAAAGTTTACGTCATAAAATCCGGGCGGCCATACTATAAAAATTTTTTTGATTTTAGAGTGCAGGCAGCAGGATTATGCAAAAAAATAGGATATTCGCCGGACGCTGCCCTGTATGGCATACCAAATCAATTTCTAAAATTTAAAAAACTACTGCTTATATGATGCCCAACTTCAAGAAGTTTATACGTGTATTTACCGCCATCTTAATGCTTCCTGTTTTAGGTTATGCCCAGGATACCACTGTAGAAAAAGGATTTGATGAGCGTATAAATGATTGGTTTGCACCCATTGCGGATTGGTGGGAAGGTTTCGTGTTTTACCCCGTACATATAGGCAATTTTAATGTACCCTTTGTGGTTATTTTGCTGGTTTGCGGGGCTTTGTTTTTTACACTTTATTTTAGTTTTATTAATATCAGGAAGTTTGGCCTGGCCATTCGTGTGGTAAGGGGCAAATATGATTATTTAGATGAAAAGGCCCTGGACACAGTACCGGAAGAAACGCTTAATGTGAATGATGGTGATATCGTACGCACACTTAAAGATGAATCCCATCATGGCGAGGTAAATCATTTCCAGGCACTGGCAACTGCCGTGAGTGGAACAGTAGGACTTGGAAATATTGCCGGGGTTGCAGTTGCTGTATCCATTGGTGGGCCCGGTGCTACTTTCTGGATGATTATCTGCGGGTTACTGGGCATGTCTACAAAATTTGTAGAATGTACTTTAGGGGTAAAATACCGCGACCTGGATGAAAATGGCGTTGTCTATGGCGGTCCTATGTACTACCTGAAAAAAGGGTTGAAGTCTACTAAAATAGCACTCCTGGCAAAACCCCTGGCTATATTATTTGCAGTATTGTGTGTGGGTGGTTCTTTTGGTGGTGGAAATGCATTTCAAAGCAACCAGGCGGCAGCACAAATCATTAGCATGACGGGTATGGTTGGTGGTTCTTCTGGTTTCTGGATAGGAATAATCCTGGCAGTACTGGTAGGTGTAGTTATCATTGGAGGTATTAAAAGAATTGCCACCGTTACAGAAAAGATTGTTCCCTTCATGGCAGGTTTATATATAATTGCTTCCCTGATCATTATTTTTATGCATTACAATCTAATTGGCGATGCCTTTAGTACGATAATCGGCCAGGCATTTGCGCCTGCAGCAGGTTTAGGTGGCATAGCCGGCGTGCTGATTCAAGGTTTTCGCCGGGCCAGTTTTTCTAATGAGGCAGGCGCTGGTTCTGCAGCTATTGCGCACTCCGCAGTGCGTACAAGATATCCTGCTTCTGAAGGGATAGTATCTTTATTGGAACCCTTTATTGACACAGTTGTGATTTGTACCATGACGGCCCTGGTGATAGTTATCTACAACCTTAAGGGAGCATTTATCTATGGTGCTCCTGTATTGAACGGTGTTGATTTAACTTCCGCAGCATACAATGATGTAATACCACATTTTTCTTACGTGCTGACCATTGCCATTATATTATTTGCTTTTTCTACCATGATTTCCTGGTCGTATTATGGTTTACAGGCCTGGAAGTTCCTGTTTGGTAGGGGTACAGTTTCGGACCTAACATACAAATTCCTTTTCCTGGTTTTTGTTATCATTGGCGCTTCAACCACGCTGGATGCGGTTATTAAGTTCTCTGATGCTATGATACTGGCGATGGTGTTTCCAAATATGATTGGTTTATTATTTCTGTTCCCGCGGGTAAAAGATGAATTGAACCGCTACCTGGGAGCTATTAAGAATACCCGCAACCAGTACATGAAACAGGGTTAAGAAAAAACCTTTGGAGGCAATTTATATGGAATTTTAATGGTAGCTTTGCAGCCCGAAATTCAAGTTCGGGTCATTTCCCACAAGGCTCCATAAGTTCCCGTCTGTTCGGGGCGCCAGCAGGGAGTAACGTATAAGTTATTAATAATGCCAAAGGTTAAAACCAACAGTAGCGCAAAAAAGCGCTTCAAAGTTACCGGTACAGGTAAAATTATGTTTCAGAAAGCTTTCAAAAGGCACATTCTCACAAAAAAATCAACCAAGCGCAAGCGTGGTATGCGTATGGACGGAATTGTAGCCGATTCGAATGTTCATTTCGTAAAGCGATTACTCGGAATGAAATAAGCTTTCCTATTTTATCACAACCATTAACTTTTTAAAAAATCAGATATGCCACGTTCAGTTAACGCCGTTGCCAGCAGGGCCCGCCGGAAAAGAATTCTCAAAGCCGCTAAAGGATACTACGGTAAGCGTAAAAATGTATACACCGTTGCGAAAAACGTAATGGAGAAAGGCCTTACCTATAGTTATGTAGGGCGTAAATTAAAGAAAAGAGAATACCGCAGGCTTTGGATTGCCCGTATTAATGCCGCTGTAAGGGAAGAAGGTATGACGTACAGTGAGTTCATCCACAAGCTGGCAGTAAAAAATATTGACCTTAACCGTAAAGTACTTGCAGACCTGGCCATGAATGAGCCGGAGACTTTTAAAGGTATTATTGCTTCCGTTAAGTAATATTTAAGTTCATCATTAAAACCGTTAGTTTATTACTAACGGTTTTTTTTATTGCACTCTGTTGAAAAAACTACATTTGTAAATATTTTCAAAAAAACTTAAAAAGCAGGAACTATTTTGGACATGATGAATAATACATACCGTGACCTGGTGGACCAGACATTTACTTTTCCGCAACCGGATTTTCAACTTAAGAATGAGTACCTGCAATACAATGGCCAGGATATAAAAGCCCTGATTGATAAATATGGTACTCCGTTAAAAGTAAGTTACCTGCCCAAAATAGGAATGCAGATAAACAAGGCAAAAAATATGTTTGCCAATGCCTTTAAAAAACATAAATATGAGGGCACGTATAACTATTGTTATTGTACAAAAAGTTCGCATTTTAGTTTCGTGGTAGAAGAGGCACTCAAGTACGATATACACCTGGAAACTTCTTATGCCTACGACATAGAAATCATAAAAAAACTTTACGAAAAGAAGAAAATAAATAAGGACACATATATTATATGTA
Source organism: Ferruginibacter sp. (assembly GCA_039926825.1). Taxonomy (GTDB): domain Bacteria; phylum Bacteroidota; class Bacteroidia; order Chitinophagales; family Chitinophagaceae; genus Ferruginibacter. The sequence goes on along the minus strand of JBDSWG010000081.1, from coordinate 7,013 downwards.
ATGGCTTCAAACAAAAATCTTATACCAGCCGCATCGCACAGTTAATCAACGGTGGATTTAAAAACGTAATTCCCGTACTGGATAATATTGATGAACTGCGGGCTTACATTAAATCTGTAAAAGTGCCGTTTAATCTTGGCATCCGGGTGGCTACTGAGGAAGAACCATCGTTTCCTTTCTATACCTCACGGTTAGGGATACGTGCAAAAGATATACTCGAATTTTATGTGGATAAGATCGAAGGAAATGAACATCGGTTCCAGTTAAAAATGCTGCATCTTTTTTTGAATAAAGGAATAAAAGATGACATCTATTACTGGAGCGAACTGAATAAAGTTATCAACCTGTATTGCCAGTTAAAGAAAATCTGCCCGGAACTGGATTCTATAAATATCGGTGGTGGATTCCCTATTAAACATAGCCTGGGCTTTGATTATAATTACCAGTTTATGATCAATGAAATTGTGCGGAATATAAAGGTTGCCTGTAAAAAAAGCAAGGTTCCCATGCCGCATATTTTTACTGAGTTTGGAAGTTATACCGTAGGAGAGAGCATGGCGCATATTTATAGCGTAATATCAGAAAAGCGGCAGAATGACCGGGAGACCTGGTACATGATAGATTCCTCTTTCATTACCACATTGCCGGATACATGGGGTATCGGGGAAAAATTCCTAATGCTGCCGATTAATAAATGGGATGAAGAATATCAAAGGGTGGTACTAGGCGGTATTACCTGCGACAGCCATGATTATTATGATAGCGAGGAACATATCAATGAAGTCTTTCTGCCCAAATTAGGAGAAGGTGAACCCTTGTACCTCGGATTTTTTCATACCGGAGCATACCAGGACCAGATTAGCGGTTATGGAGGTATAAAACATTGCCTTATTCCATCCCCCAAGCATATCATAATTGGCCACGACAAAAATGGAAAATTGGTAGATTGGGTTTATGCTAAAGAACAAACAGCACAAAGTATGCTTAAAATCCTGGGCTATACGAAATAAAAAAGCCCGCTAATGCGGGCTTAGTATACAAAAACTTAAGGATATCATAGAAATAAACGGTGTTACATAGATAGGAACGAGCCTTTAAATAGGATTTGGTTGATTTTCTACTATACTTGCGAATACCTTACCAAACAAGGCACGAATTTCTTAAAATTATGTTAACATGAAGATTTTAATGACTATGTTATTGGGTTTAGCCTGTTTTAATAGCCTGGCTCAAGATAGCCTGCATGATGCCCTAAAAGAAAGTGTGTTGAGCCTTTCAACAGCAATGAAAAATGCAGATACTGGTTTCATTAATAAATTGTTTACCCGGGATGCATTAATAAGTTCAGTAAATAAGTCCCGCGGTGAAGTTTCTGTTACCCACGAAACAATACCAGAATTTAGTAAAGCAATTATAGAAAGTCCAAAAGGGTCGTTAGACGAAAGAATCATGATTGGTCAAATCCTTATTGATGGGGATCTAGCAGTAGTTTGGGCTACGTATAAATTTTATTTTAATAATATTTATAGTCATTGCGGAGTAGATGTTATACACCTGGTGCGCCTGGCAGGAACCTGGAAGATTATATCTGTTACGGATACACGAAGAGTAAAAAATTGTCCCATGTAAAAACCCCCTCCGCGGGGAAGGGGGTCTCAACTCACCAGTTATCAACTGTATTAATCTACACTACAAAACATTTATTTCTTTGGCGCTTGCTTTAAGTATTTCTTTCTTCGGCAAATCCAGTGTGAGTATGCCTTTTTCATACCGGGCAGAGATATTATCTCCATCGATTTTCTCATCTACATTAAAACTCCTTTTAAAACCTTTGCTGCTGAATTCGCGGCGAATAATTTTATCTGTGGAGGCTTCGGAAGCGGGTTTTTGATCCAGCGATACCGTAAGTAATTTTTCCTCCAGCTTTATTTGAAAATCAGATTTCTCAAAACCCGGTGCCGCCATTTCTAAAACATATTTTTCATTTGTCTCCATAATATTTACAGGCGGGTAATGCAAAACATCTTCACGAAATGTTTTACTCATTGTAGAAGGAAATTCGTTCATAAAATCTTTTACAAAACCATCAATGGATTTTGAAATCGGGTGGTTTACTTTTACTAGTGTCATAATATTTTTTTTTTAGATTTATAGATTTCTACAGTTGAAATCAAATTGAATACCGATTGAAAAAAGTGGTAAAATAGTCTGGAATTCAGGCTATTTTTAGACAAAATGTCCTAATCATTTGAAATAGAATGACAAAACTTCATTTAAGTTATTATAATAACCTTGTGTTTTAATTCCTTTAATTTTGCATTTTAAATAAACCATCAAATAAAATTATGTATCCCGAAGAAATTGTAATACCAATGAAGGAAGAACTTACTGAAAATGGGTTCGTTGAATTGCTTTCTGCAGAAGATGTAGAAGATACTTTATCTAAATCCGGTACAACCCTGGTGGTGATAAATTCTGTATGTGGCTGCAGTGCCGGTACGGCCCGTCCTGGTGTTTTAAAAGCCGTGCATCACAGTTCTAAAAAACCAGACAACATTACGACCAGTTTTGCAGGATTTGATATAGATGCAGTCAACAGCATCCGTAAACACCTGATGCCTTACCCGCCGTCATCTCCGTCTATAGCGTTATTTAAAGATGGTCAATTGGTGCATATGATAGAGCGGCATATGATAGAAGGTAGAAGTGCAGATATGATTGCCAGCAACCTGGAATCAGCTTTTGAAACCTATTGTAATTAGTACGGAAAAAATAGACAACATGACTGCCCTGTTTAGCAGGGCAGTTTCATTTTACATTATATTGCAATTTTATAACTGCATAACGACCTGGAATGTATCCCAATTTATATTATATATTTAAAGACTGGTTTGGGGTTGAATGGCATGCCCTGGGATTTTTAAACAGCTTTGGCCTCATGGTGGCTATCTCATTCATTGCGGCTGCCATAGTATTAACGTCTGAGCTTAGACGAAAAGAAAAACAAGGGTTATTACAGCCCCGGGAAGAAACGATTACTGTAGGCAAACCTGCTTCCACAGCCGAATTGGTGATTAATTTTATAACAGGGTTTATTTTTGGATATAAACTTTTCGGTTTGTTTCTCAGCAAACCAGAACTGGTAACAGCACAGGAATATATCTTCAGCCGGGAAGGAAATTTCCTGGGCGGGCTTTTGCTTGGAGCAATCTTATTAGGAATAAAATGGTACGAAAAAAATAAGATAAAACTAAAAAATCCGGAACAGCGCACCGTCCGCATCTGGCCGCATGACAGGGTAGGAGATATTGTTATATTAGCGCTTGTGTTTGGTATCCTGGGTGCCAAATTATTTGATAACCTGGAAAACTGGAATGAGTTCATCCAGGATCCAATCGGGAGAATCTTTTCTGCCAGTGGACTCACTTTTTACGGCGGACTTATTTTGGCTGCTATTGCCATTTGCTGGTATGCTTACCGCAAAGGAATTAAGCTGGTACACCTCGTAGATTCTGCTGCTCCAGCGCTTATGATAGCTTATGCTATCGGCCGGATAGGTTGCCAGGTATCGGGCGATGGCGATTGGGGCATATATAATAGTGCTTATACAAGCGATGCTTACGGAAATGTTTCAGCAGCCGCTCCCGCCGATTTTGAAAATACTTTAAAGAATAATGCCACTTATTTTACTGAAGGAAAAGTATTGGATAGTGCTGGCAAATCAATTTACGTTACTGACCGTGCTTATGGAACCCTGGATAGTGTGCCCCATAAGAGCTTCCGTGGAGCTGGCTTTTTACCCAATTGGTTTTTTGCTTATTCCTTCCCTCAGAATGTAAATAAGGACGGGGTGCTTATTCCAGGAGTTACAGATGAGCATAATCGTGTGCTTCCTTCGCCCGTATTTCCAACTTCTCTTTATGAATTTCTAATCTGTACACTTCTTTTTGCCCTTCTATGGTTCCTGAGAAAATCTATTCATGTACCACTGGTGATGTTCGGTCTATATCTCGTACTCAATGGACTGGAGCGCTTTTTCATGGAACTCATGCGGGTGAATAAATTATATAATGTAGCTGGAATACGTTTGAGCCAGGCAGAAATAATAGCCCTTTGCCTGATTTTGGTTGGTATTGGAACCATTATCTATGCTTACATACGCTACAAGAAATCTCCAACCGAAGATTTATCCTAAATACAAAATTTACCATTCTTCCTCTATTCAGACCGTTCAGTATGTTACATTGTACCTTGTAATGCAAAGTACCTACCTTTGTTAAGTAGTTATCAAAGTATATAACTGCTTATTTAATTAGCCATTCCCGCCTGAAGAACGGGATAAAAAACAAAAGTATAGTCATGAAAAAATTATTTACCATGATACTGCTCTCGGGCAGTACACTGCTGAGCTTTGCTCAAAATGCCGGAAAAATTTCCGGAAATATCCAGGATGGGGGCAATCAAAAAATTATTGATGCCGCCACCATTTCATTGTTACATGCCGGTGACTCTTCCCTGCTGAAAACAGCACTGGCAGATAAAGAAGGGCATTATGCCTTTGAAAATGTGCCGGCAGGTAATTACCTGGTAATGGCTACATCAACAGGCCATTCAAAAGTTTATTCGGCACCTGTAACCGTAGAAGCTACAACTGCAGACGCCAAAGTTGCTATGCTGCAGTTGATACCGGTTACAAAAAGTTTGGAAGCTGTAGTTGTAACATCTAAAAAACAATTTGTCGAAAGAAAACTTGACAAAACAATTATTAATCCTGATGCCCTCATTTCCAATACAGGTACTACGGCCCTGGAAGTGCTGGAAAAATCTCCTGGCATTACAGTAGATAAAGATGGAAACATATCCTTGCGGGGAAAGCAGGGCGTATTGGTCATGATAGATGGAAAGCCTACATACATGAGCAACCAGGAAGTCGTAAATTTTCTAAAAGCCATGCCTTCGTCCAGCATTGAACAGATTGAACTCATGACGAACCCGTCAGCAAAATATGATGCTGCCGGCAATGCAGGTATTATAAACCTAAAGACAAAAAAAATTAAACAACGTGGGTTTAATGGTAACCTGAGTACAGCTTATGGCCAGGGTTTTTACCCTAAAACCAACAACAGCCTCAACCTGAATTACCGTACTGGTAAACTCAATATTTTTTCTACATTAAATGGAAATTATCGCCGGCATTACCAGGATTTATCTATACAACGTATATACCTGAATCCTGATGAATCTGTGCGAGCCATCTTCCGGCAGGGAACATTTATGCGCAAGGTGAGAGAATATTACAGTTCTAAAATTGGGATGGATTATGAGTTTTCGCCCAAAACAACTATTGGCTTTGTCGCCACTGGCTACACCGCCCCGGGCTCAGAAAACATTATTAATACCAGTTACCTGAGCAATAGTTTCGGTGCAATAGATTCTATTGTTACTGCCCTTAACCAGGAGAAGAGCCGCTGGGGAAGCAGTACCCTTAACCTGAATTTTCGCCACCAGTTTGACAGTACTGGCAGGGAACTTACTGCCGATGTTGATTATGTAAATTATACCATGAATAAAAATCAATATTTCTATAATAACAGCTACCATGCTGACTGGAGTAAAAAGTCGCATGATGAACTGGCTGGCAGCCTCGGTTCCGGAATAGATATTTACAGTGGTAAAATGGATTATACCCAGCAACTGCCGCATAAAATTAAATTGGAAGCCGGGCTTAAATCAAGCTTCGTAAAAACAAAAAATGATGCGGATTATTTCAACGTTATCCAGGGAAATAAGGAAATTGATTACGAAAAATCTAACAACTTTATTTATGAAGAGAATATAAATGCTGCCTATGTAAACTTTAGTAAAGAAATAAAGAAATGGGGCTTCCAGGCTGGCCTGCGGGTAGAAAATACGGCGTACTCCGGTAAACAATTTGGAAATCCCCAACGTACGGATAGTAGTTTTACAAATGGATACACTAATGCATTTCCTACGGCTTATGTAAGTTACAATGCCAGTGAGAAACATAACTGGAGTTTTTCCTACGGCAGGCGCATCAGCCGGGCAGATTATGAAGATCTAAATCCCTTCCTTTCTTTCCTGGATAAATACACTTACGAGGCTGGTAACCCCTTTCTAAGGCCCACTTTCAGCCATATTTTTGAAGTTGGACATAGCTATAACAAGTTTTTAAATACCTCTTTAAAGTATAGTCATGATGTTGATTTAAGCACAACAACTTTTGAACAAAAAGATTTTGCCACTATACTCCGTCCAGGAAATTTTGGGAAAAGAGACAATGTGAATTTATCTGTTAATGCCCGGATGAATCCTAAAAAATGGTGGACCATTATGGTGAATACCTCTGGTGACTACAATCATTTTGCCGGCAGGCTCTATGGAGAAGACTTAGATATTAAGGCGGCAACCTGGCTGGCATATATGAATAACCAATTTAATTTTAAAAAAGGTTGGGCGGCAGAATTGTCCGGGTTTTATCGGTCACGCGGCATTGAAGGGCAGATAATAATTAATTCAATGTATAACCTCAATGCCGGCATATCTAAACAGGTGCTTAAAAATAAAGGAACACTCAAGCTTGCTTTACGTGATTTTACAGGGCCTATGAAAACAGCCGGGACTGTCAATTTTCAAAATACCCGCGCAAGTTTTAATCAGGTAAATGATAACAAGGTGGCGACTATCAGCTTTAATTATCGTTTCGGAAAACCTATTAAAGGAATGAAAAAAAGGAATACAGGCGGCGCTTCAGATGAACAAAACCGGTTGAAATCGGCTAATTAAAATCAGCATACAGATTAAAAAAAAGCGCAGCCTTATTGGGTTGCGTTTTTTTATCTTTGTAAAAAAAAGATATGCCTTCATTTGATATAGTAAGCAAAGTAGACCTGCAAACGCTGGACAATGCCATTAATGTTGTAAAAAAGGAAATCACAAACCGGTTTGATTTTAAAGGCTCTCATGTAGAGATGAATCTCAATAAAAAAGATTTT
>JBDSWG010000080.1:0-5396 GCA_039926825.1 Ferruginibacter sp. | reverse complement strand
AGGTAATGAATATTCAGGAACTAACCTGGAAAAAGCTAATAATTATTATCAAAAGCAAATAGATATTTCAAAAGAGATTGGAGCAGATGAAAGAATGGTAGAAGGCAGTATGAACAAAGGTAATATTTTGCTACTGCAGCACAAATTGGATTCTGCAAAGACTTACCTATTCAATGCGTTGTTATCGGCTAATAAGTCTGGTTATTTACTGTACAAAGGATACATACTTCGAAAAATAGGCGACTTATACCTGCAACATCTGCAGGTTGATTCCGCAAAATATTATTACAGGTATGCAATAGAAAGTAACACTAAAGAGTATAATTTAACAGAGCTTGGTAGAGCGAATATTGTTTTTGCAAAACTATACAACGGTTTACAGCAGCCAGATTCCATCATGCACTATGCCAGAACTGCCTTCAATATTGCAATTGATTTAAACGATCCGTATATATTAGCAAGTTCCGCCGGCTTAATGTCAGATGCCTACAATATGTTAGGACATACAGACAGCGCATTTGCCTATCAACGCATTTCAAAAAAACTGAGCGACAGCTTGAATACAGCGAAAATCGAAAAAATTACGCAGTTTCAAAATATGGGATTCGAAGAGCAGCAGCGCCTGGAAAAAGAAGCTCAGCAAAATAAAGATGCCAAAACCAGGATAACCACAATTGCCTTGTTTAGTGGATTAGCATTAGTGGCATTACTGGCAATTATATTTTATCGAAACAACAGGCAAAAGCAAAAAGCAAATACAGTTTTAGAAAAAACTTTATCAAATTTAAAATCCACCCAAACCCAACTTGTTCAATCAGAAAAAATGGCAAGCCTTGGTGAACTCACTGCCGGCATTGCGCATGAGATACAAAATCCATTGAATTTTGTAAATAATTTTTCTGAAGTAAGCAATGAGTTGATTGATGAAATGAACCTGGAATTAGACAAAGGAGATATTAACGAAGCAAAAATTATTTCAAAGGATATTAAACAAAATTTAGAAAAAATAAACCACCATGGTAAGCGAGCCGATGCCATTGTAAAAGGAATGCTGCAACATTCTCAAAGCAGCAGTGGTAAAAAAGAACCAACAGATATCAATGCTTTGTGTGATGAATATTTGAGATTGAGTTATCATGGTTTACGGGCAAAGGACAAATCTTTCAATGCAACTATCAAAACTGATTTTGATGAAAGCCTGTCTGCCGACGAGGCAGGCATCGGCAAGATTAACATCATTCCGCAGGATATTGGCAGGGTGATTTTAAATTTAATCAACAATGCTTTTTATGCTTGTGCTGAGCGTAGCCGAAGTGCAGTAGCGGAAAAGCAAAAGCAAAACAACCCAGGGTATGAGCCAACTGTTACCGTTAGTACAAGGCTCGTCATTTCCCCTTCCCCGATAGGCTCGGGACAGGCGGGGGGACAGAGGGGGGTCGAGATAAAAGTTTCTGATAACGGCAAAGGCATCCCGCAAAAAGTATTAGACAAAATTTTCCAGCCATTCTTTACGACAAAACCTACCGGGCAAGGCACCGGCCTGGGTTTGAGTTTAGCTTATGATATTATAAAAGCAAATGGCGGTGAAATAAAAGTGGAGACCCTGTCTGCCGAAGCGATAGCGCAGGCAGGAACAGAAAAAGTCGGCAGTGCATTTATCATTCATTTACCAATAGTCTAATATGAAACTAATTTTATCTGCCTGTTTGTTGATATTGTCCATAACTGGCATGGCACAAATTTTCCCAAAAAAATATGTAGATAGTTTAACGGCAGTTGCATTGTCCAGGAAAACTAACCACCCTTTGCTGCTTAACAGGGATAGTGTGTTACACCTGCTGTGGCTATCACCACAACCGGCACAACGGATTGCAATGTTTTATGATATTGTGGCTTATTCTGATGAACTCTCGCCGGAGCAGAGTTTATATTATCACACATTAATTTTAGACGGGGCAAGAAAGCGCAATGATAAAGTGCTGGAAGCATCGGTACTTGCGGAAGTTGGCTACATCACGGCCAAAAATGGCAATACAGCAGGCGGGTTGAAAATGGTATATGAATCGCTTGAAAAAGCAGAAGCTACCGGAAACGCCCAGGCGATAGGCATTGCATATAATAACCTGGGTAATTGTTATCCTAACAATCCCACACTAAGCAAAGAGTATATGACCAAATCTTTGCAATATGCCCGTAAGGGTAATGACTATTTATTTGAGGCCTTTGGCCTTGGCAATTTAAATAATATGTTCTATGATAATAAAATGAAAGATTCCGCCCTGGCTTATGCCCTGGCAGCATTTAGTGTGAGTGTAGATAAAAACCTGGAGCAATTGATACCAGCCAGCCTTCTTAGCTTAAGTCGCTTTGACCCTAATCCAGATAAGCGGAGCTACTTTCGGGTGGCTGCGCAAATGCCATTCAGTATACGTAACCAAGCTATGAAAAACAGCATTAATGCAAGATATGCCCGTTATTTTTTGAGCAACAAACTGATGGATTCGGCCCTGTATTATGCTTCGCAATTCAACAGCTACGCAAAAACAGCCAACACCTCCGCTCAACTTTCTGCCCTGAGCCTGATGGGAAGTTATTACAAACAATTGCCCGATGCTGACAGTGCCTTATTTTACCTGGAACGCTACCATGCCTTAAATGACAGTTTGTTTGGCAATAAGGTGATGGAGCAATCGCAGTCGATGGCCTATAATGATATGCAGCGCCAGAAGGAACTGGAGGCACAACATGCTGCATTTCAAAACAAGCTGATACTATACGGGATAAGCGCTGCAGCCCTATTTCTATTAGGGCTTGCATTTATATTCTGGCGCACTAAACGAAAAGAAGAAACAGCGAAAAAAATAGTTCAGCAACAGAGAGACGAACTGGAAAGCACAGTTGATAAATTAAAATCTACACAATCCCAACTCATCCAATCAGAAAAAATGGCAAGCCTTGGCGAACTCACTGCAGGCATTGCCCATGAAATTCAAAACCCTCTAAACTTTGTAAATAATTTTAGTGAAGTAAGCAATGAGTTGATAGATGAAATGAATATGGAATTAGACAAAGGCGAAATTAAAGAAGCTAAAGCCATTGCGGCAGATGTAAAAAATAATTTAGAAAAAATTAATCATCACGGCAAAAGAGCTGATGCAATCGTAAAAGGTATGCTGCAACATTCGCAAAGCAGCACCGGCAAAAAAGAACCAACAGATATTAATGCTTTGTGTGATGAATATTTACGGTTATCCTATCACGGGTTGCGAGCAAAGGATAAAAGTTTCAATTCAAATTTTGAATCAAATTTTGATGAAAGCATTGGCAACATTAATATCATTCCGCAAGATATAGGAAGAGTGGTTTTGAATTTACTGACGAATGCGTTTTATGCCGTCGACGAGAAAAGGAAATTAAACAACCCGGGTTACAAGCCCACTGTTACCGTTAGTACAAGCCGCTCCCTCTCCTTTGGAGAGGGCCGGGGTGAGGTCCAGATAAAGGTTTCAGACAATGGCAACGGCATTCCGCTAAAAGTTTTAGATAAGATTTTCCAACCCTTCTTTACTACCAAACCTACAGGCAGCGGAACAGGCCTTGGTTTGAGCCTGGCTTATGATATTATAAAAGCACATGGTGGCGACATTAAAGTTCAATCGGAAACAGGAAGCGGATCCACCTTCATTATTCAACTACCCATGATAAATTAATGCTATGAAATTATTACTGAGTATTTTATTGCTGCTACCGGTAATGGTAAAAGCGCAGGATTCGGTGCTGATAATAACACCTGCAATGTTTGATAAAACAACTGATTAGGATTTTATCGCTGGCATGGATGGTTGGATTTTTCAACAGGGAAATGACACCAATTGGGCCAAAGAAAACCCGGATGTGACCGGTTGGAAAAAATTGAAACCAACGCAATTATCAATTATGTATGCTGACAATACAGGCAAAGCAGAAGGTTGGTTTCGGATTAAAATAAGATTGAGCGATAGTTTAATGAACCAGCCAATTGATATAAAGCAAGTTGGCTGGGCGGCTTCAGACCTGTTTATTAACGGCAAATTGATACATTCTGTTGGCAATACAGGATTGAATGGGCAAGCTTTCGAAGAGCATAGTCCTAACGGAATACCGGCTTACCCGGTTGATATAAAACCGGGTAAGGATTATACACTGGCATATCATGTGGTAGATTATGTGTCCCCATTACCACCCGGTAGGTTAAAAACAGAAAAAATAGGTTTAAGGACTCTCCTAAGAATTACCGGCCCTAACTATAATTCTTATTTCATTAAAACAATTAAAGAATCAACAATATATAGTGCCATCTGGGTTACAGTTTGTGCTGCTTTAAGTATTTTATTCTGGCTCTTATATTTTCAGAACAGGGAAGAGAGAAATCTTCAACTCATTGCCATTGGCACCACACTACAAACATTTGTGATGTTTAGCGCCGCAGCAGACCAATCCAAGATTGGTATGTCTTTTACAGAATACTTAGCCTACAACTTTGGCTTCAGGATATTTGCTGTACTTACCAGTATATACACTATAATAATCCTTGTAAATATCTTTAGAAGAAAAGTTGCAACTCCGGCAAAGATCTTTTTGGTTGTGTACATACTGGGTGGAATAATTTCCTTTTTCTTAAAACCCCGACTTGCCGATCCTATATTTATATTGTTATATCTGTTGATATCGATGCTTTACATTTATTATATAATTTCTTCCTGGAAAAAGCTTAAAGGTGCGCAATGGACAATAGTAGTTGGTTTGTTATTCTCTTTGCTATGCGGACTTATTTATACTCTGATAATATACATCAATGGTAATTTAAGCACCAGCCTTAAATACTTAATTGTAAGCGGTTATTCGCTATCCTTCCCCTTGTCGTTACTGGTATATGTTTCCATGCGTTTTAAAGAAATAATACACGATGTAAGACAAAATGCAGCGCAGGTAGTACAACTATCAGCAGAGAAAGAACAGCAGGCTTTAAATCAAAAAAGTGTATTAGAGGAAGAGGTTAAGATGCAAACTGCAGAAATAAGAAATGCACTGGACAACTTAAAATCTACTCAAACCCAACTCATACAATCAGAAAAAATGGCAAGCCTTGGCGAACTTACTGCCGGCATTGCACATGAAATTCAAAACCCGTTAAACTTTGTAAATAATTTTAGTGAAGTAAGTAAAGAGTTGCTGGATGAAATGAAAACAGAATTAAATAATGGTAATACTGAAGATGCAAAAGAAATAGCCGATGATGTAATTCAAAATCTTGAAAAGATAAACCACCATGGCAAACGTGCCGATGCAATTGTAAAAGGCATGCTGCAACATTCACAAAGCAGCACAGGTAAAAAAGAACCAATAGATATTAATGC
>JBDSWG010000079.1:0-13966 GCA_039926825.1 Ferruginibacter sp. | reverse complement strand
GTCCGGTAAAAAAAGTACTTTTGCCCATAGTTATATTTTAAGTGTGGTAACTCAAAATACTAACTTTTGGAGGCTCCGGCCTCCTTTTTTATCTATATCCAATAACTTTACCGGACAACAGTGATTGACTATTGACTAATAATTGACTAATGCCCAATGACTCACGACTCTCCAAACCCACTACCCATAAATTTATCTTATGTCTGACGAAAAAAATAAACTCGCCAATGACGTTGTAGCCCACATGATGGAGCATGATCTTTTTTCTCAATGGCTGGGCATAGAAATACTGGAAATCAAAGAAGGTTATAGCCGGATAAAAATGACTGTGCGGCCGGAGATGATCAATGGCTTTGGTATTGTGCATGGTGGCATTGCTTTCTCCCTGGCAGACAGTGCTTTTGCTTTTGCCTGCAATAACCGCAATGTATTGTCAGTTGCTTTAGATACTTCTATTAACTTTCTTAAACCTGTACACCCTGGTGACATACTCATTGCTGAAGCCAAAGAACTGCACAACGGAAAATCAACCGGTTTATATCATATCTCTATATTTAACCAACATGACCACACCATTGCCATATTTAAAGGAACCTGCTTCCGGACAAATAAAGCTTTGATATAATCTTTATGTTTTTTACTTTAGATAAATTTTCATTATTGTCCGACTAAAAATAGCATAAAAATCCCTGTAATCCAAAGTAGGCAATAGTTTGGGGCCAAAAATAGGTTGTATAAAAAGTAGGGGTAGTTGTCGGTTGTAATTTTACGTTGCAAAAGCATTGGGTGCATTGTGTGTTTTTCTCCAGGCTTTGTAAGTGTCTTTTATAAATTCCAGCAAGTCCACATAGCTCATTAAATGCAAACGGATAATGGTAATCATATTAGCGAACGATTTTTTGGTGTTGGCTTTTTTTCTAATTACTACCAGTAATAATTGGGCTATCAATACACAATACACTTGAGTTTTAATTGCATTTTCACTATCGCCCCAAAAATATCGCAAAGGAAAATTTTGTTTGATTTGTTTAAACAACAACTCTATCATCCAGCGATATTTATAAATGGTGGCTACCTGTGTCGCCGGCAAAGTAAAATTGTTGGTGATGAAAATGTACACTTTACCATCTTCGGCTTTAAAAATTATCCTGCGTAGTAACAGGCGCAATGGCTCCCCTGTCGTGCTTTTATACCCTATCGTAATGTATTGTTCTTTTAAAATTCCTTTTGTATTTTTCTTTTTACTGTTGTCTGTTATCACTTTTGTTACATGAAAAACGGCATTATCTTTCATACGGGTAACGAACCATATTTTTCCGGCCTTCCATTTTGCAAATTGGCTGTACAGGTTATATGCTTTGTCGAAAACGATGAAGCTGTTGGCAGGCAACTCAAGGTGGTAAAGGAATTTGCGGTCATGAACACGGGCTTCTGTCATGCGTACAAACTCCGCCACACCACTAAAGGCATCCATCATGGTATGCACTTTAATGCCTCCTTTTTTGCGGCTGCCATCTTTTGTATTACGTCCTACACCCCTTAAAATATCGCTGAACAGGCGAATGGTGCTACTGTCAATTATTTTTAAATTGCGAATGCTTAATCCCTTTAACCGGCTGTCCGAGATAAAGGAATGATATTGGGATAGTAGTTCAAAGTAAAGCGATTCAAAAAATAAATAGCTGCGTTTGGTATTGGCATCAGACAAAGTGCTTCGGGCTGGGGCTTTATCCATACCTAAATGGGCAAGTTTGCCCTCGCAGCCCAACATGCCTTCACACAGTTCCCGTAAACCATTGCAATAGCTAAATACACCATACAATAGCGTAATCAAATGCACCCGTACCGGTAGCTTTTTGTAATACCTGTTAGATTTGTTCTTGCGGCAACATCTTGCTATAGTCGCAGTAGGAATACAGTTTAATATTTGAGATAAAATCGGCTGTCCGGCAAATTGCTTAATTTCATTCATTGGTTATCGTTTAAGCTTGGTAACTCAAACGTAACTATTTGAGGGCAGAAATGCCCTCACTTTTTTAAAATTTTAGTCGGACAACAGTATAATTCTATATATGCTTAGAAATAGAATTATACCCTAATTCTTATGGCTCCCTTAAATTAAAACTGTAAGACAGGTGGAACAAAAGCAGCCCCCTACAGGCTTTATCAATATTTATTTTACCTGGGAATAGTAATTTTTATTGACTTTCCCGTAAGTTTAACCCTCTCTGTTGTCCCGTTTTTGTCTTTTCGAATTACCCTTGGCCGTTATTAAGACACCTTCTTCCAGAGATGTAACGCAAATCATCAACCTGCTTGTCATTATTACATGCATTGATCGCAAAATCATTAATGATGAAGGAATTATTTAGCTCAAACAGAAGACTGTTATTTATTTTCTAATAGTAGATGGTGGTTAATCAGAATTGGCGGAGAATGGGTTTGTAAATGCGATTTAGCATCCACATCAACATAAATTACTTCCTTCTCTTTACCCGGTATTTCTTATTTACCTTAGGGTTATTAAAGTACCTGTCCAGTTCTGCTTCGCTCATGTCGTTGTTCAGGTCTACCGGTATATCTATCAGTTGTATCTGGGCTTGTTTCAGTTCGTCTTTCAGGCGATTGGTTTTACGGGTAATTTCTTCATCCCTGTCGCCTACCAATACGTTGTCCGTTAGCAGGTATTCCAGGCGGCGTATGGCACTTCGGATTTGTGAGGCCTGGTTTTGTTCTATTGTTTTATTAGGAGCTGTAGCTTCTTTTATTGGCACGAGTGCTATGCCGATTCCGGGCAATATCTGGCCTGTTTTTTTTGCGCTTGCATCAGATGAGGTATTTAAAATTGTACCGGTTAGTGCTGTAGAAGCAGACGTGAGATCAAATATTGTCCGGGTAGTTTTGGTATTCTTCAGTTTTTTATCCAGTTGCTGAAAAGCATATTTTAATTGCAAAATATATGACCGGATGTTTTTATTTACCAGTTCAAATTCTACAAGTGCATGTGGATAATTTAAAGCGTTTTTTACTACTACTTTCACCACTGCTGTGTCCCGTGCAGCATACCGGGTAGCGGCAATGAAGGTGAGCGTGACAGATTTTTCTTTATTCTGGTTTGTTTCTTTTATAAAATCATATCCGGGTGTCCAGGAAAATTCATCATTGCAATCCTTTACAGGGCTGTAATTATCTAAAGGTGTAGAACTGCTGAAAAAAATATTTTCAAAAGGGAAGGTGCCCGTTTCACATTGTAACCTGAAGCTGAGTTTTTCACCTTCTTCAATATTGACAGTACCGGAAACACTGGGCTTCAGGTGTGAAGGTATGATTTCAGTATTATAAAATGTAATGGTAAAACTGGTATCAATTTTAATGGCCGGGTCATCCAGGCTTTTTACGCCCAGGCCTACCGTGTAGACATAATCGTATTTTAGTTTTCCGGAAAGAAAATAATTTTTTGCAGCTTTAAAATTGAGGGTGCCATCGTCTTTATGTATGGTAAGCCCAACAGGTGCGTTTTTCAGGTACCAATAATAACCAGAGCTGTCCCTGTTTATATTGAAATGATAAACCACTTGCGAATCTATATGTTGGGAAAAGGCAGTGGTATAATTTATTATTCTTAAAGAGTCTATCCTTGACTGGGGTGGTGGAATGACCTGCGCATTAATTTTTAATCCGAAAGATGCTACCAGGAAAAAAAATGATATGCAAAATTTCATATTATATAAGTGCGCTGGCGATTTTACAGTGAACTAATGATTTGCTTTACAAATTTTCAAGATGTAAAAATAAGGTATACAGAGTTTTAAATTGTCGATAAGAAGTTATAAAAGGTAGGTTTTTAGGGTGCGAATCAGGGGATAACTAACGTTCACGTTTTACAACTGAATCAAAAACGCACTACAGCCGCGGCCCGTGCGCCACGGTCATTCAACTTCCAGCCAGGGCCTCCGGATAATACGCGGATAGCTTCCTTTTCGCAAGGTTTACACAATGATTTTGCCGCTTCTATGTGTATAGGTTTCCCGGCATCATCCACATCAAAACTTAATTCAATGTCCGCACGCACGGCTTGGTTTAATTCCTCCACCGTTTTCAGGTCATCGTTTACGTAAGTATTAAACCCGGCCCAACCTTGCAGTGGTATGGCATTCGTAACCGTTATCCGGGGTGGTGCTTTAGTATTATCCTTCTCGGGTATACTGCTTATTTTCTGCATGGACGCCGCCTTTGTGGTGGCAGAAACCTCATTTAACCTCCTGGCTTTTGATGCTTCAGCATCCCTGCTGGCGCCACTTTCCGCCAGAGATGGAAAAGGAGATGCTGCAGCCGGGCTAGTAAAGTAGGAGGTATCCATATTCTTTGTAGCCTCCATATTCTGCTCCTCTATGCTTCTGATTTTAACCCCACTTACTTTACCAGCCAATGCTTTGGTAAGATTATCCTTACTAATAGACTTATTGCCCGGCTCCACATCCTTTGCCGGTTTAAGGGCCTGGGTTTCAGCCTGGAATGTTGTATTGCCTGGTGCAGCTTTTGATAGAGTAGACGACAATTCTTTTTGTTCAACTACGACATCTGAATAACTTATTGCGGAGTCTGCGGGTAAAGATTCTACGCTGCCGCCGGTTGGTGAATCCCTGCTTGCCGGAGTCGTTAGCGTATTATCACTGTAACGCGTAGCCGAAGTTTCTTCATCTCCGTTATTCCGAAGTAGAAACCAGGAGGCAGAAATTATAACTAATAAAACGGCCGCAATTTTAAGAAGGTTTTTTACCGCAGGGTATAACGTAAATATCTTCTTATTATCCTCTTTTTTGAAAAAAATCTTTTTTTCCAGTGTTTCTATATCATAAACCGGCGTGGCCGTGAAAGCATAGCCTTCCAGGGCATCTGCTAAAAAAGCATCTTCCAGCGCAGCTTTTTCCAGGGCGTGCATTTCCGCCGGGCTCATGTCTCCCTTATGATAGCGCTCAAAATCTATCGCTCCGAAAATCATATCGTTTTTGCCCGGCATTAATTGTTTAGTTGTCTATCCATACATAATTTTAAATTCCGCCGCCCGTTTTGTATAAAACTGCGAACTTTATTCCATTCCATTCCAGTAAGGCTTACAATTTCCTGGTAACATTTCTGTTGCAGGTAAAATAATTCAATAACTTTTTTCTGTTCCTGCACCAGTTGACTCATGCAGTACTCCAGCTGTTTAAAATGTTCTTCCTTCTCCATTACGCCATTCAGATGCAATTCTTCTTCATTTTGCATAAGAGATATATCCATATCTACTTTCGTAAATTTTTTACCGGCACGCAGCTCCATCAGGCAGTAATTTCTGCTGAGCTGGTGCAGCCAGGCTTTAAAATGATGTACCTCATGCTTCAATAATTTTGTTACAAGTTCTTCGAAAATGGCCATCACTGCGTCTTTCGCTTTCTCCGGGTCTTTAAAATATTTCAGGCAGACGCCATATACAAGGTCCATATACCGTTTGTACAACTGCCCGAGTATATTCATATCTCCCGAGGCTTTGTATTGAGAAGCCAGCTCCTCATCCGGGTCTTCCTCTTCACTATATACATTAAGAAATGACACAAGCCGAAATTAATAAAATATCCAACGTCCTGCCGTAATGTTTTTTCCATTTTTATTAATTTTTATGTAATACAATTCATTTAAGCATCAGGCATACAACTAACTACTGCCAAAATCAAAACAAGAGCAGTAAAATCTAAAATTTATCATCATGAAAAAGTTATTATTCTTATTTCTCCCGGTATTTTTTATCGTGTTAAGTTTCTCTCGTTCCGGCCTGGTAAAGGTTACAGGCATTGTTGCGGATACCACAGGGAAACCCATTGCCCAGGCGACCGTTGCTATAAAAAATACCAAACAGTTTACACTTACAGATGTAAACGGGGCATATGAAATATCCGCTGCAGAAAATGCAACACTGCTTGTATCCGCCCAAAATTTTCACACACAGGAAATAAAAATTTCCGGCAGAGCTTTAATTAACATTAACCTGGTGGCAGCAAATATAAATGTTGAAGCGGACCTAAAAGCCAGTGTTTCGGGTGTGAAGATCAGAAGTATAAGACCAACTTATGATATGGCGCAAGGCAATACGGCATTTTACAGTCCGTCAGGCTCCGCGGAATTTGAAACTGAATATAATACTGAAGGTTACGACAATATTGTTGAAAATGGATTTCTGAAAACCAGCGAAAACCCGTTATCAACTTTTTCTATAGATGTAGACGCTGCTTCGTACAGTAATGTGCGGCGCTTTATAAAAAACGGCCAGTTGCCGCCCGCCGGCGCAGTGAGGACAGAGGAAATGATCAATTATTTTAAATATAATTATCCCCAGCCCAAAGGCGAAGATCCGTTTGCATTTAAAACTGAAATGGCGGAATGCCCCTGGAATGCAAACCACCGCCTATTGCTTGTAGGCATGCAGGGTAAACAAATTCCGGTCGAAAATCTGCCGGCGTCTAACCTCGTTTTCCTCATTGACGTTTCTGGTTCTATGAGTGCTTTCAATAAATTGCCCCTGGTTAAATCATCCTTGCAGTTGCTCACAGCACAATTGCGGGAACAGGATAAAGTATCTATTGTTGTTTATGCCGGTGCGGCAGGGTTGGTATTAGCGCCTACGCCTGGCAGTGAAAAAATAAAAATTGCTGATGCTATAAACAATTTATCTGCCGGTGGCTCTACGGCGGGTGGAGAGGGCATTCAACTGGCTTATAAAATTGCCAACCAGCAGTTCCTGAAAGAAGGGAACAACCGTGTTATTCTTTGTACGGATGGTGATTTTAACGTGGGAATGAGCAGCGATGATGACATGGTGAGGCTGATAGAAAAGGAACGCGGTACGGGTATTTTTCTTACCGTACTAGGTTATGGAATGGGAAATTATAAAGACAATAAAATGCAGCAACTGGCGGATAAAGGGAATGGCAACCATGCCTACATTGATGGCCCGGAGGAAGCGAAGAAAGTATTGGTCAATGAATTTGGCGGCACGCTTTTTACCATCGCTAAAGATGTAAAGCTGCAGCTGGAATTTAACCCGGAATTGGTGCAGGGTTACAGGCTCATTGGCTATGAAAACAGGATGCTGAAAAAAGAAGATTTTAATGATGATAAAAAAGATGCCGGCGAACTGGGCAGTGGCCATACAGTTACAGCTTTATATGAAATTATTCCTGCCGGAGAAACCAGTCCCTACCTGAAGAATGTTGATAAGTTGAAATACCTGGGAACGCCTTCCGTTTTCAGCAAGACGATTTTTACACATGAACTACTGACGCTGAAATTCCGGTATAAGACGCCACAGGGAAATATGAGTAAGATGTTGGAATACCCCGTTATGGATAATCATACTGCGTTCGAAAATAGTTCTGCAGATTTTCGTTTTGCCGCCGCCGTGAGTGAATTTGGAATGTTGCTGCGCCATTCAGAATATAAATCTGCTGGCGGGTATGACCACATGATAGCGGTTGCAAAGAATGCACTGGGGCCGGATAAAGATGGATACAGGAAGGAATTTGTAAACCTGGCAGAGGCTGCAGCAAGGCTGTCAAAGGGATTAGCCAAAGAATAAGGATTGGCGCAGATGTGCGGCAAAGTATTGTAGGGTGGCGTATCTGTGCCGATACGTAGTACCTGTGCCAGAAATTCTGTAAGCCTCTGCTACCGCTGAAATTCGTACGAGCATTGCAACGTGGCTTATTAGTTCTGAACTATACTGGAAACAATTCTCGATTTTCATAAAAATGCAGCATATTTACAGGGATCAAACTCTTTCGTATTTAATCCTGAAAATATTTTTGCATGCCCGCAATTAAAATGATTTATTGCCTTTGCATAGGAATGCTGCATACGCTGATCTCGCTGGCACAAAAGCAGGAAACTTTATTCATCCATTTCGATAAAGATATTTACCTCCCTGGTGAAACAGCCTGGTTTAAAGCCTATGCTGCTTACAACCATAAACCATCAGAATCAAGTTCAAATTTTTTTATTGGATTTTATAATACCGATGGTAAATTATTATATGCGTTGCATTACCCGATGCTGGAGGGCACAGCAAACGGTGATTTTAATATTCCAAAAGATTACTGGGGTACTAAAATAATTGCCCGTGCTTTTACCAGGCAAATGTGGATGCTGGACAGCCTACATGGGTATACCAGGGAACTGGTAATAAAAAAAAATGCTCATCATCCACCCATAGAGAAACCGGATTCGAATTTCATCCTCGATTTTTTCCCCGAGGGTGGCCATGGTGTAACCGGGCTGTTTAATTACCTGGCTTTTAAATCTTATACAGATAATGGCCAGCCTTTTTCCGTATACGGGGTGATTTTTGAAACTGCAACAAATAACATTATAGACTCTTTTCATTCAAACGAATTAGGGTTGGGAAAAATGCAAATGGTTCCACAAAATGGCCATGTATACCGTGCCCGCTGGAAAGATCCAAATGGATTGGTTAGGGAAATTGCTTTACCCATATTCTCCCCATACGGTGCTGTTTTGCATGTGGAATATTCCGGCGGAAATATTCATTATACAGTTTCTAAAAATACAACAGCTCCCAACTTTGATACCCTTCACCTCGTAGCATTAATGAACAGTAAAGAAATTTACCGGGCAGAATTACGCATGAAAACAGTGTCCCAGGCAGTGGATCATTTCCTCACGGATACTCTTATGGAAGGCCTGGCACAGGTTACCCTTTTTGATTCCCGCTGGAACCCTTTGCAGGAAAGGCTGGTTTATATTTCTCCTGCAAGCCGTATTGGTTCAGCTTATTCTATTGGCCTAAGCCAGCAACATGACAGTTTACGTGGCCGGAATGAAATTATTATACATTCGGATATGCCAATCCGTGCTAATATGTCCCTATCTGTGGCAGATGCAGCATTTTATGAAAATGAACATCATAGCATGAAAACTGATTTATGGTCTGGAGAGCTAATTGGTTTACCACCGGTTATGGCTACACGCCAAATATTATTATCTAATTCAGATCTTATTACCCTGACGCATGGCTGGCGCAAATACCAGTGGGAAGCGGGAGGGGAAGTAAATGAACCTATCGTTTACAATGAGAATTACCTGGGATTAAACATATCGTATAAACAAAAAGATTTTGCTTTGCAATCAAAGGCCGAGCTGACCTTACTTATTCATGATACCATCAGCGGCAACCAGTATTATAAACTGAAACAGGTTTCTCAGAATAATTATTTCCTGGATGGCCTGGTATATTATGATTCTGCAAAAATTTATTACAAAGTAGAAGGATACCCGGATACCTACCCTTACCTCACACTCCGGCAGCCAGGCCTGGTTGATTTTCCGGATTCTTTTTTTGTTGACCAGGTTTTTGAAAAGATTTCACCGGAAATTGAAAATTACATTTCAAAAGATATATGGAAGGTTGATGATGATGACATAAAACGTGGAACAGGTTTGAATGATGGCATAAAGATGCTGGAAAATGTAAAGCTGAATGCTCGGGCCATTAACCCGGTGACCCGTCGCCTTCAGGAGTTAGAAAATGCTTATACTACAGGACTGTTTAGGGGAACTTCTAAAGGATACCAGTTGAATGTTACTGATGACCCTTCTGCCGGCGCCGGCATTGATATATTATATTATATAGCTGACCGCTGTCCTGGGTTACGGGTTGTTTCTGGCCCCGGAACACGCACGCTCAAAGCAATAGATCATTTTGAGACCAATCCTTTCCTTACCTGGAAGAATGTTGCTATTTTTATTGATGAAGTTTCCTGGCCGGAAGAAAGTTTGGAAACGATTTCCTTGTCGCAGGTTGCTTACATAAAATATGTTCCCGGTATTGTAATCGGGTCATCATTTACTACGAATAAAGGAGCGGTATATGTTTACCGTAAAAAAGGAAATGAAACCAACAATGCCTGGCAGTCTGGTATGAATAAAAAACTTTCCCTGGGATATAATGTTTCAAGAGAATTTTTTAGACCTGATTATGCACAGCCTGGTAATGCTAATGCAAATGATGTGCGCACCACTTTATTATGGGTGCCTTATATAATTACCGATGAAAAAACCAATACCATTAAACTGGTGTATTATAACAATGATGTTTCCAGGAAAGTATTGATTACCCTTCGCGGTTTTGATGTGGATGGGAATGTAATAGAAGAAGAAAAAGAATTATCCTTTTAAATATTTCCTGTCCTATTTCTGCAAAACTATAACACCATCTTTCATAACAAATCTGATGCGTCGCACATCGCTGATGTTTACAGAAGGATCGCCATCTACGGCAATAATATCAGCCAGTAATCCTTTTTGAATTTTTCCAAAGCTATTTTCATAACCAAAAATCCTGGCGTTTACGGAAGTTGCCGATTGCAAAACCGCCAGCGGCGTCATACCATAAGCCACCATCAATTCCATTTCTCGTGCATTATCTCCATGCGTAAAAACACCGACGTCGCCGCCCATACAAATGGTTACCCCGGATTTTAATGCCGCGGCAAAACTTTTCTTTTTCTCAGTTAAGCTGGCAGGGTCTGCGTCCACGCCTTTCTTCCAGCCTTTGTATTCCAGGATGGCTTCACCAGCAGAAAGGGTAGGGCAGAGGGCAACGTTTTTTTCTTTCATTAAGTTGAAAATTTCTTCATCCCCTTGATCCCCATGTTCTATTGTACTTACACCACCCAAAATGGCTTTGCGCATACCTTCTTTAGAAGTAGCGTGGGCAACCGTTTCGCGGCCACTTGCTTTTGCTATTTGAGTCGCCAGGGAAATGAATTCCACCGGGAATGTCGGGATAGTTTTTTTATCTTTTCCCCAACGGGCATCAGCATAAATTTTTATAAGGTCGGCACCTTTACTTATTTGCATAGCCACTTCTTTTGCCATATCATCCGGCGTCGTCACTTCAGCGGCACCCTGTGGCAGCTCCAGGTCAGCATTACTATAGTTGGGCCCATAGGTGCCTTTCATTACGATAGCCGTGGTAGCAATAATCATACGCGGGCCAGGGAATACATTTTTTTCTATTGCTGTTTTTAAGCCGGCATCATCATAGCCGGCGCCTTCTGTGCCTAAATCTCTTACAGTGGTGAAACCGGCCCGCAGCGTTGCCTGGGCATGTATAACGGCACGGGCTGTACGCTCAGCCCGGCTTTCCTTTAATACCTGGTCATTCCATTTTTCTTCATTATAAGGATGCAGGAAAAGGTGTGAATGGCCTTCAATCAAACCGGGTAATAGGGTCATGCCGGGGAGTTCTATCACCCTTGTATTTGCCGGAAGTTTAAACATCATCTCACCGGCAGCTTCAATGCTATCTCCTTTAACTAAAACGATCCAGTTGGTGTGCATCTTCACGCCATCAAAGACGCGGGCGGGTTTCAGCAAGTAGAAAGAATCGGTTTGCGCTATGGCGTTACAGGCAACCGTTAGTAAGGCGAAAATAATAAAGCAACTTTTGGTTAAGGACATAATTATATAATTAATAGCTATCCTTCCAAATTAAACATATTTGTCCTTTTATTTAATTAAGGGTTAATTATTTTTTGCTCCCCCCAGGTTGAGATGGCCTTACTTCAACTTTGCTGGGCAGCGTTCGTGGGTTCATTTGTAACAGGTCAGCAACCAGTTGACCGATGTCTTCAGGTTGTATCTTCCAGTCATCTTCTTTATTAGGCTGATGGTTATTAAAATGCGTGGCCACTGAGCCGGGCATTATCGTGGAAACTTTAATACCGTATTTTCTTAGGTCCAGCATAATAGCCTGGGTGAAGCCTACCAAACCAAATTTACTGGCATTGTAAGCGGATGCTGTTTCAAAAAAATTGGTGCCAGCCAGGCTTGCAATCGTAATAATATAACCTTCGCTTTTCTTTAATGCCTCAATGCCAGATTTTACTGAATTGAAAACTCCGGTCAGGTTGGTATCAATGGTATCTTTCCAGTTTTCTTCTGTCATTTCATCTATGGGCGCAAAATGCCCAACGCCGGCATTGGCAACCAACACATCCAACTGGCCAAAATGGTCCAGGACTTTTTTTACTGCGGCTTCTTCATCTTTCAATGAAACTACATTCGATTCTATACCCAGTGCTTTTGAATCATCCGGGCTTAATTTTCGGGCCGCTTTTTCTGCCGACGCTAAGCTCCGGCTACTGATGGCAACCCGCATACCTTGCGCCACAAGGGCTTCCGCAATGCCATAACCAATACCCATACTGCCACCGGTTATATAGGCGATTTTATTTTTTATATCATTCATAGTTGTTGTTTTAAAAGTTGAAAACATTTTTGCCCTGTATATTTTTGAATTTATTATTATGAAAATATACCACCCTAAATGATGAGATATCTGTACTATACCTGTTGGCTGTCCCGCATAACCTTAATACAAAATTAGCTCTATCCGGAAAGCTTCTGATTCAAAACATTCTAACATCTCCCAGGGGATTTTGTTCAGATCGGAAATATCATCTCCTATTAGCAGGGGAGGAGGCTAGTGCCTTCCCGATTTTACTATTTTTGGCCTGATAATTTTGATAAAAGAAATTTCTCATAAATGCTGTAATTTTCAATAAATAATTATCTATGAAAATTGCGACCTATAATGTCAACGGCGTAAATGGAAGACTGCCTGTTTTGCTGCGTTGGTTAAAAGAAGAAAAGCCGGATGTGGCCTGCCTCCAGGAACTAAAAGCCCCGGATGAAAAATTTCCTTTGGCGGCTATTGAAGATGCGGGATACGAAGCCATCTGGCATGGCCAGAAAAGCTGGAATGGTGTCGCCATATTATCCTGTTGCGGGGCTATTAAAGAAACACAACGGGGGCTGCCCGGCGACCCGGATGATACGCATAGCCGGTATATAGAAGCAGAAATAAATAATTTTACTATTGGTTGCCTTTACCTGCCTAATGGAAACCCGGCACCCGGGCCGAAGTATGATTATAAATTAAAATGGTTTCAACGGTTTACAGAACATGCTGCGCACCTCTTGAAAACTAAAAACAAAATTATACTAACGGGAGACTATAACGCTATTCCCACAGAAATGGATGCTTACAAACCGGAGCGCTGGGTAGAAGATGCCCTCTTCCGGCCGGAAACGCGGAAAGCCTATAAAGATTTGCTCGCCCAGGGCTGGACGGATGCTTTGCGGGCAACACACCCGGATGAAACCATTTATACCTTCTGGGATTATTTCCGGAACGCCTATGGCCGTGATGCCGGTTTGCGCATCGATCATTTCCTGCTTTCACCCGACATTGCCGGTAAATTAAAGCAAGCCGGCGTGGATAAACACGTGCGGGGCTGGGAGAAAACCAGTGACCATGGCCCGGTGTGGATTGAATTAAGTAAGTAATATAATCAGATGGGAATCTCCAGTGTAAAAGACGCATATTCTCCTTCTACGCTGTCTACTTTTAATTCCCCCTGGTGAGCCTTCATGATGTCATAACTCATAGATAAACCCAGGCCGGTACCTTCTCCCGTGGGTTTCGTTGTAAAGAAGGGGTGGTAAATTTTCTGTATATTCTCCTGGGAAATCCCCAGGCCATTATCCCTCACCGTTAGTATAAGAAATTTACCCCGCTTTTGCGTACTCAGGCTGACCTCAGGATTATATTCCGGGTGTTTTTTCTTTTTCTCCCCCACGCTGTAAAAAGAATTGCTGAAGAGGTTGATGATTATACGACCTATATCCTGTGGTATAATTTTTACGAGCCCCAGGTCGGCCTCAAAACTAGTATGGAGAATACAATTGAAATCTTTATGTCGGGCACGGTAGCCTTGGTAACTTAATTTGAGGTATTCATCCGCGAGGGCATTGATGTCCGTAAGTTCCAGTTCACCCACCTGCTTCCGCGAATGCTGCAGCATATTTTTTACAATGCTGTCCGCTCTTTTGCCATGGTCTAATATTT
>JBDSWG010000078.1:0-5405 GCA_039926825.1 Ferruginibacter sp. | reverse complement strand
GCCTTCTCCCAATTTTCAGTACTGCCCAGTTTACCTGACCAATACTTAGTATAAAAATTTTCGTAAGGATCCGTATAATGTTGTGCAGGCATAGTAGCCATTTGCACTCCCGTGGTATCTGATGCTTTAGAAGAATCAGGTTTATTTACCGCAGAAACCGTTACCGGCGTCATTCCTGTACCTGTATTTACCCCGGCCCACTTCAACAATGAACTCTGGAAAGGGCGTGTTTTAAATAATGGATTAATAACAGGTTGAATGAGGCTGATGTTACCGGATTTTGGTTCGGCATCACCCCAGCTTTCCAGCCAGTGGTGAGAAGGTATAAGGTATTTACACAACTCCGTAGTTTCATCCATGGTGCTATTAAAAGAAACGCTCAATGGAAGTTTAGAAAGTGCTGCAGCAAATTTTGCACTATCGGCATAACTATATACCGGGTTACAGTCATAAACCAGCAATCCACCTATAGCCCCGGAGGCCATATCATTGGTGAGCTGTACTATATCTGCGTCTATCCCTTTACGTGTGTTGTTAGTCGTGTTAAAGTCAATGATGGTTCCGTTGGCCCCGATAGCTTCATTCAAAGCATTTACAACCATTTGAATATTCACATCATTACTACCGCAGAGTACTACGGCAGAACCTTTGCTGGCAGCCAGTAAGGCAGCAGTTTTTTCTATGCCTTTATTTAGTGCAGCATCTGCAATGGCAGGACCAGCTGCGGCACCACCCATTTTCTGCAATAAAGCCAGTGCAATAGCACCGGTTTGGGAGGGTGCATGTATATAGCGATCATCAGCATTACTACCGGTGAGGCTCATCATACTTTCAAACTGTACGTGGCGGCTTAGTTCAGGCTTTTCGCCCGTTACTTTGCGCCCTACTGCATACAGGCGGTTAAATTCAGTCGGGCTCAGCCAGGTTCCGAGGAAATCTGCACCCAGGCTCACGATAAGTTTTGCTTTATCCAGGTTGTAAGAAGGCAACGTCCGTTTACCGTGGCTCGCCTCGTTGGCCAGCAGCATACCGCTATGGCTAACTGCATCATATTGTACGTGGCGGCTACCCGGGTATTTCGCCAGGAACAAACGAATCACTTCCTGTGTAGAAGGAGAGTTAATGGTTGAAGTAAGCAACACCAGGGGGCGCCCACCGAGGGAGGCCACATCGTTTGCTACCATATTATCCATTGCATCAAAGCCTGTTACTTCTTTATATTCATTGCCAGCACGCTGAAGCGGGTGCCGCAGGCGCGTAGTATCGTATAAATCCAGTACCGAAGCCTGTGCTTGTGCATTTGTGCCGCCACGGTTAATCGGGCACAGTTCATTTCCTTCAATTTTAATTGGGCGGCCGTCCCGCTGCTTCACAACCACACTTATTGCATCGCCCCCATTCACATACGTAGAAGCGTAATAATTTGGAACACCCGGTATCACATTATCCGGTCGGTTCAAATAAGGGACAGCCTTTCGCACCGGCATTTCGCAACTTGCAGCAAGGGCAGCTGCGGCTGTACTGAAGCCAAGGTATTTCAGGAAATCACGACGGGGCGTTTTACCATCCAGCAAACCTGTTTCCTCCAAATCTTCAAAAGGTACCAGGGGCTCCTGGAATTCATCTTTCCCTGCCTGCGTAAAAGCTTCGCTTTCATTTAGCTGCCCGAAATTTTGCCAGTACTTGTTCATCATAATAATGTGATAATTCAAAAAGTTTTAATCCACCGGGATCCTGTACTTATGAGCAGTTCCCGCTCTGATATATTAATAGTGACATTTCTGGCACTCTGTACCACCAATATTTTCCACCGTTACACTGTCCATTTTATGATTCTTTAAATCGCGGTGGAACTTCTCGTAAATGCTGTAAAATTTGTTGCCGCTGCCATTATCCTTATTAAAGAAATCAACTTTGGTTTCGCGGTGACAATTTATACACCAGCCCATACTGAGTTCTGCAAATTGCTTTACTTCCGGCATTTCCTGTATGTTACCATGGCAGGTCTGGCATTGCTGCTTACCCACTGTAATGTGTTGGCTATGATTGAAATAAACGTGGTCGGGAAGATTATGAATTTTCACCCATTCAATCGGGCGGCTGCCATCCGGCATACCATCGCCGTTATTATCAGCATTGTACGATTGTGTATCGGGGTTCCAGCCGGCATAAGCGTAAAGCTTTTTGATCTCCGCTGTACCATTCACTGATTTTCCATCTTCCCTTGTAATTGCCTCACCTTTATATTCTTTTATCGCTTTGTGACAGTTCATACAAACATTCACTGATGGAATGCCGGCATGCTTACTATCCTGTGCACCGCCGTGGCAGTAGAGGCAGCTAATCTGATTGGTACCGGCATGCACTTTATGAGAATAATAAATAGGTTGTGTGGGTTCGTAATTTTTCATGCGGCCCAGGCCAATGGCGCCATTGATGGTAAAATAACCGCCGAGGGCAAACAGCAACAGGACCCCCGTCATGAGGTAAGTTTTGTTACGGTAGAAAGGCACAGGCTCCCCGGCATAAATCCCTTCTTTTTCATCTGAAAGTTTACGCAGGTTACTGTTTACCTGTAATAATATAAATGCTACAATAGCCAGCACCAATGTGAGAATTCCATAAATGAGGGAATTGTCAGTAGAAGTATCTCCTACGGGACCATCCGTCTTTAATACGGGTGGGGCGTAATCATCTACATATTTAAGAATGGCATCTATTTCTTCAGTTTTTAGGGAACCAAAACCCGTCATTACCGTGGGCTTCCATTTTGCAAACAACGCTTTTGCATAATCATCAGTTGCAATCATCGCTGCAGGATTATGCACCCATTTATATATCCAATCCCCGGCGGGAACCCGCGCCGCCCAACCCTTCAATGCCGGGCCGGTATAATCAACATCGGGCTTATGACAGTTAGAGCAATTTGCCTTAAACAGGGCTTCCCCATCCTGTGCATTTGTATTTGTATTTAAAAAAAGAAAACTAACAACAAAGAGTGTTTTGAAGAAGTTGTGTAAGATTTTTCTATAGCGACTCATACCGTTATTGGGCTAATGTGGAAAATTATCCGAAATCGAGTGCAAAAATAAGGCAGCATACCCACAAAATATCAACAAATGTTAATTTTTTTTTCCCTGATCCAGTATAGGTTTCAAAGGAATTTTAATAATCTGCAATTTCGATTGTCATGCAAGTGTAAGCCAGATCTGCGTCTAAAATCGGGATAAAAAATGCTTTAAAAATTTCACTGATTTACTGCACATTTGCATCATGCTGAAAAAATTACGGGAAAAGTGGAATGTGAACAGCCGTGATTTTATTTGGATTCTGGTATGCTTTGCCGTTACCGGCAGTATTACGGCCTGGGTGAGTAAGGTAATCACAACCTGGATTACCGTAGAAAAATGGTCTGCAAGCTGGTGGATGCTGAAAGGGGCGGTGCTGTTCATAGGTTATCCCATATTTCTTTTAATCATCGGGTATTGTTTGGGGCAGTTTAATTTCTTCGGGCCTTTTGTAAAAAAACTTTATGGAAAAAAGGTTATAGTCAGAACAAAAAATGAACGCGTGAACATTGCCATCTTTGCCTCTGGTGCGGGCTCTAATGCCCGGGAAATTATCCGTTATTTTCAGCATCACTCTACCATCCATGTAAAATTAATTGTAAGTAATAAACCCGGGGCTGGCGTAATACAAGTGGCTGAAACAAACGGCATATCTTATAAAATAATCAATAAGCCCCAAATGCATTCCGGCGACTTTGTACTTTATCTTAAAGCAGAAAAAATAGACTGGGTGATACTTGCAGGCTTCCTGCTCAAAATACCACCGGCTCTTTTAGAGGCTTATCCAAATAAAATTATCAACCTTCACCCCGCATTACTACCCGCATATGGCGGTGCAGGTATGTATGGCAAATATGTTCATGAAGCTGTGCTGGCAAATAAAGAAACCCAATCCGGCATTACTATTCATTATGTAGATGACGTGTATGATCATGGCGAAATTATCAGCCGGTTTGAATGCCCGGTTAATGAAAATGACACTGTGGAATCGCTGGCAGAAAAAATTCATGCCCTGGAGCACCGCCATTTTGCAGGCGTTATAGAAAGTACAATCATCAATGCCAAATAGTCGTTAAAATAAAATTCTCATTATGCATAACCACTGCGAAGCCGGAAATTGCAGGAAGAAAACAGGGATTTGAAAACATTTTTTACTACGGCCATTTTACAGCTTATATTATTACATGCATCTGCCCAGGTAACGGTAAGGGGTACTGTATATGATAACAGCAAGGTGAATTTTGTTGAAAATGTCCGCGTTGTGAGCAGCGGAGGAATGTTTGCGGTGACAGATTCTTTGGGCCATTTTGAAATCCCGGTTTTTGAAAATGATTCCCTCAGCTTTTTCTTTAATAATAAGTTTACACAACAATTTGCTGTAAGCAACATCAGCAACCTGCACCAGTTTGACATAAGCCTGCGCATTCCCGTTAAAAGCAAATACAGTGTTTTAAAAGAAGTTATCCTATATGCCAATACGCATAAACAAGATTCCCTGGAGAACAGGCAGACCTATGCGGATGTTTTTGATTACCACCGCCCGGGCATTGAAACCTCTATTGCCCCTGGTGGCGCAGTGGGTGCAGATGTAAATGAATTGATCAATATTTTCCGTTTTCGACGCAACCGTAACCTGAAAAACTTCCAGCAACGGCTGCAGCAACAGGAAGAAGATAAATATATAGACTACCGCTTCAATAAAACTTTTGTGCGAAGGGTTACTGGATTGAATACCGTGGCCCTTGATACTTTTATGGTTTGGTACCGCCCTTCATACCTGTTTGCAAAATCGAGCAGTGAGATTGTATTTAATCAATATGTCCTGAATTCTTTTTACGCATACAATAAAATGGTACCCCGGATTTTCCCTGCCCTTAAGCCGGAAGAGCATTATTAGTCAGTAGTATATCAGTCATAGGTCAATAGTCATAGGTCAATAGTCATAGGTCAATAGTCATCAGTCATTTTTGAAGTTCTTTTATAAACTTGAAGGCCTAAAAATTTGACCATTGACTCCCGATAGCTATCGGTATGACCATTGACGATTTCGCTATATATAATTTGTATTTAATATAAAAGATATTTATCTTTCTGCCTGTTACCAAAACTCATTTTGATGCAACAGGGTATAAATCCCGTTTTACAAACGGAAAGGGAAAAATATTTTGACATCCTGCGTGGCATTGCCATCCTCGGGATATTTATTGCCAACCTGAATTTTATGTCGCTTTATAACCCCGAGCATGTCGTAGGTGGGTTTCATTCTGTGTACGACAGAAAAATGAGTTTCCTGCATGCCATGTTTATTGAAGGGAAATTTTATTCAATTTTCAGTTT
>JBDSWG010000077.1:0-12382 GCA_039926825.1 Ferruginibacter sp. | reverse complement strand
GCCATGCGGTATGGCAAAAGTCTTGTGCAGGTTTAGGTGGCAAACGTCTGCACCAATGCTGCCGGGGCTGGTAAGGCCAACCTGGGCATTCATGTTGGCCCCATCCATATAAACGAGCCCACCATGGTTGTGTATGATGTCGCAGATTTCTTTTATACCTTCTTCAAACACGCCATGCGTACTCGGGTAAGTGACCATCAGGCCGGCCAGATTATCTGCATATTTATCTGCGTTGGCTTTTAAATCTTGCATATCAATGTTACCGGCTTCATCGCATTTTGTTACCACTACTTTAAAACCTGCCATCACTGCTGAAGCCGGGTTTGTACCGTGAGCAGAAATAGGAATTAATATGATGTTCCGGTTTTCCTGTTTGTGGTGCCGGTGATAATCACGTATGGCCAGCAGGCCTGCATACTCGCCCTGGGCACCACTATTGGGCTGCAGGCTGGTGGCCGTAAAACCGGTAATGTTATTAAGGTATTTTTCCAGTTGGGAAATGATTTGCTTATAACCCAGCCATTGGTCTGCAGGTGCAAAAGGATGAATGCTGTTAAACTCCGGCCAGCTAATGGGCATGAGTTGCGTGGCCGCATTCAGCTTCATAGTGCAACTGCCGAGAGAAATCATGGACGTGTTCAGGCTGAGATCTTTATTCTCCAGGCTTTTAATATACCGCATCATTTCTGTTTCACTGCGGTGCGTATTAAAAACAGGGTGGGTGAGATATTCACTGGTACGGGTAAGTGCAGTTGGAATATTCTCCAGCAAGGCATCTGCATCAAAACTGGCCACGGCAGTATCATTGCCTTGCACGGCGGCAAAAATGTGGAGGATTTGAAGAATGTCTTTTTGAGTCGTTGTTTCATCGAGGCTGATACAAACCTCTTCATCTTTGTAATAAAAATTTACGCCCTGGGCCTCTGCTGTTTTTTTCAATTCTTTTGCTTCGGGTACATCAAAACGCAGGGTATCAAAATAAAATTCATTTTTATTGCGGAAGCCAAGGCTTTCCATTTCGTTACAAAGGGTAGAGGCTAAAATGGCAATGCGTTTTGCAATATCGCGTATGCCATCGCCACCATGGTACACGGCATACATGGCAGACATATTAGCCAGTAAAGCCTGGGCTGTACAAATGTTGCTGGTGGCCTTCTCCCGGCGAATGTGCTGCTCCCGCGTCTGCAGGGCCATGCGCAGGCAACGGTTGCCCTGGGCATCCTGGCTCACGCCAATAATGCGCCCGGGAATTGTGCGTTTGAATGCATCTTTTGTAGCAAAAAATGCGGCATGCGGACCGCCAAATCCCATGGGTACACCCAGGCGCTGTGTGCTGCCCACGGCAACATCGGCACCGAGTTCACCCGGGGGAGTAAGTAAGGCAAGAGATAATAAATCTGTTGCCATAATGCTATGTGCATGTGCAGCAGCGGCTTTTTCCATTACGGAGCGGTAATCTACTATTTCACCATGGCTGTCAGGGTATTGAACAATGATGGCAAAATAACTTTCATCAAAAATGGCATCACGGATGTTTCCTTCCACTATTTCTATACCGACGGGTTCTGCACGGGTAGCCAAAATGTCTTTGGTCTGTGCAAAAATATTTTCATCAACAAAAAATTTCGGCGCCGTAATATGGTCGTGATCTTTATTTTTAAAATTGAACAGCATCGCCATGGCTTCAGCGGCTGCGGTGCCCTCATCCAGTAAACTGGCATTGGCAATGGGCAGGCCGGTGAGATCGCTTACCATGGTTTGAAAATTCAACAGGCTTTCCAGCCTTCCCTGGGCTATCTCTGCCTGGTAGGGCGTGTATTGAGTATACCATCCCGGGTTTTCCAGCACATTGCGCAGGATAACGCTGGGCACAATGGTATTATAATATCCCTGGCCAATGTAGGATTTGTTCACTTTATTCATCCCTGCTATACGCTTTAGATCCGCGAGGTAAGCATATTCATCCATGGGCTCCCCGGTATTGAGCGGGGTAGAAGAAAGAATGCTGGCGGGTACTGTTTTTTCTACCAGGCTTTGCAGGCTGTCTTCTCCAATATAGGCTAGCATGTCTTCTGTTTCCCCTTGTGTAGAGCCTATATGCCTGCCGATAAATTCCCGTTGTTGTTTTTCGAAAAGATTCATATGAAGAAATTGGTGGATTATTATGTTTTAGTGGTGGATTTTTGCCCGCAAAATTACGTGAAGCGAAACATATTTTCATATTAAAGTTTAGCCATTTCCCGGACATTCTACATATACTTCCACAAAAAAGGGAAAGCCGAGGCTTTCCCTATATAAATGCATTAAATCAGTTATTATTCGTGGACAGCCAGTACCGGTACTTCGGTTTGGTAAACCAGCTTCTTAGTGTGCGCCGTTTTAAACAGTTTCTCGTAAAAACTATGATTCTTAGGAGCGATGATGATCATGTCAATATTTTTATCTTTTGTAAAAAGATTTATAGACTCATGAAAATCGAATAAACGCATAAAATAAAACTCCGGGTTAAATTCAGACAGTAATTTTTCCATTTTATCCCGCTCCTCTTTAAAGGACTCGGTGAGGGAAATATAATGGCTGCTGTCTACATTAAGGATGTGCAATGAACATTTGAAATCTTTCAGCACACTTTTTACGGCAAGGAGGGTAGGAGACTCCTCAACATATTTCATTTCTGAAGCAATGAGCACGTTATTTATGCCTTTGTGCATAGCGTTTTCCGGTACAATAAGTACGGGGCAAACATTTTGCTCGGCCATTTTTAATGTATTGGAGCCACTAAAACGCTGTGCCATGGGCGTTTTACCCGTGAGGCCCATCACTATCATATAGGCCGCTTTCACGTGTGCCAGGGCGGCAAGACATTCTATAAAATGACTTCCCGTTTCCATTATAGTTTCTATGGAATTTTTACCGCCGGAATATTTTTCCTCTAAACTTTCCAGGAACTGGCGGCCCGTGGCTGCATCATCTTTATTTTCATAAAAATGATAAAATATTATATTCGTTCGGGGTTTATCTTTAAAAAGGTTAACCGCATAACGGGCAGCATTAAACGAGGCTTCAGAAAAATCCAGCGGTACAATAACATTGGTCATAAAATGTAAATTTTATCAAATATAATTATAGTAGCGTCGTAAAGTTATCATTTTACCCAGAAGTTTTTTTTACGATATTTGTCCCATGGCAATACCCCACAACACCGGGTGGCAGAAAAAGGCTTTGGAACACGGGAAAAAATACCGGCAATACCTGGACAGGGTAAACGTAAAAAAGGAAGTAAAGAGATTGCCAGCCCTTCACGATGCTGCCTTTGAGGAAATTGATTGCCTGGCCTGCGCCAACTGTTGCCGTAACTATTCTCCCCGTATAAAAACCCCTGATCTGAAACGTATTTCCAAACACCTGCGCCTGAAAGAATCCGCATTTATAGAAAAATTTCTCCTGTTGGATAATGAAGGGGATTACGTTGTAAACAGCAAACCCTGCCCCTTTTTGGGGGCGGATAACTTCTGCAGTATTTATGAACAAAGGCCGTCTGACTGCCGGCGTTTTCCTTATACCGATGAGGATGTACTGCTGAAAAGAAAAAACATAACACTTACTAACGTGAGCTTTTGCCCCGCTGTGCATTTTGTGTTGGAAAAACTTATTTCACCTTCTTAAACAGATAATTCGTTATAGGCCGCTGTAAGTGGGCGTTCAATGCCTTCGCCCTGCCATTCCGGTGAGCCGGGAATTTCTTTGGCAAGAATAATTTCCTTCAATGTTTTTCCTGCTTTCAATTCTGCTTGTGTAAATTTCAACAAATTGCCCAGGTAATCCCGGAAAGCCATCAGGTCATTTTTTTTCACCACCACATCAAAGCCTTCGCGGGCATGGCCGCAAACGTAAGTAGTTTTATGACTAAAGGTATCCATAGTTTTTTCCAATACTTTAATCCAGTTGGCAATATTAGCCCCGGCGCTGGTATCTATAAACGGGTGGCGACGGTTAAAAACCAAATCGCCCATATGAATAATTTTACTGTCTTCCAGTTGTACCACGCTATCACCGTTGGTATGGCCGGCCCCGAAATAATGCAGGTGAAATTCTTCTTTACCAATTTCTTCTTTCCACGTATCAGTGTACACCTGGTCCGGGAAAAGCTGGTTCTCTGTATTCTTCTTACTGGCCGCAGTGGTTTCCTGGTTTCGTTTGCTGTTTACATGTGCGAGCACATGCGGCACTAAACCCTTAAAGGCAATATTGCCGGAGGAATGATCGCTGTGGTGGTGGGTATTAATGAGCAGCCGGAAAGGTTGGGATGTTTTTTTCTGTATTTCCGCAATAAGGTGCGGGGCTGTATCCGGAAACTGGGCGTCAATTACAACAGGGCCGTCTTTAGTAAGGGCGAAAAGAATGGTGCCACCTTTTTCGGTGAAAATGCCCACCCGATTCGTGAGCATGCGCACTTTGAAACCGTCTTGCAACACAGAAGCCCAGGCTCCCGAAGGTAAAAAAAACAGGGCACCCAGGCCCAGGCCAGAGGCTTTTAAAAAATCACTTCTTTTCATCATTCTTTATCTTTTTAGGCTGCTGTAAAGCAATACCGTAAGGTAGGTTTTTAGGGTGAGAAATCAGTATTGCATTTTACGCAGGGAAGGCGCTTTTACCCAGGTAACAATACAAACCGCCACCGTCATGCAACCACCGAAAATAACTGAAGGAACAGTTCCCATGAGTTTTGCCGTTACGCCGCTTTCAAACTGGCCAAGCTCATTGGAAGAATTTATGAACATACTGTTTACTGACATTACACGGCCCTTCAATTCATCTGGTGTAGAAAGCTGGAGAATGGTACTACGCACAATTACGCTGACGCCATCTACCAACCCGCTCAACAATAGCATGGCAAAAGAAAGCCAGAAAAATTTTGACAAAGCGAAGGCAATTATGCAGAGGCCAAAAATGCCAACGGAATATATTAATGTGCGGCCCTGCATTTTTTTCAGGGGGAAAATGGTGAGGGCCGTAACGCTGATAATGGCGCCAATATCAGCAGCGGCATTCAGCCAGCCAAAACCTACGGGGCCAATATGTAAAATATCTTTTGCAAAAACGGGTATGAGGGCTACGGCCCCGCCAAATAAAACGGCAAACAAATCCAGCGACATAGCACCGAGTAATTCTTTGGTTTTAAAAACATAACCCAGGCCTTCTTTTACACTCTGCCAGGTACGGGTAGCCGCTGTTACAAATACCGGCTTTTTATTAATCCTGCTCAATAGCACCAGGCCCGTTGCGGCAAAAAGCAAAACAATAAAAAACGTATTATGAATGCCCACCCAGGCAATGAGAAACCCCCCAAGGGCATGCCCGCAAATGGAGGCCACCAGCCAGGTAGCCGAACTGATAGATGCGGCGGCAGGTAAGATGTCCCGGGGAACGATCTGGGAAATGAGGGCAGCAAACGTGGGCCCGGCAAAGGCCCTGACCGCACCCGTTATACCCACCACGAAACAAATGAGCGCCGCAATGGTCCAGTGGCTCACCTGTATGGAAAGCCAATGGGTAGAAAGAAAAATAAGCAGGCCCATGCATACCATATACAAAATGACGCAGGTGAGCAGGAGGCGGCGTTTTTCATTTTTATCAATATAATGCCCGGCATACAAAGCCAGGGATAAGGCTGGTATTACTTCTGATAACCCAACAAAACCCAGGGCAAGTTTGCTATCCGTGAGCAGGTACATCCACCAGCCGATAACGGTACCGGTCATGCGCAATCCCATCACAAAAATAAAACGTCCGGCAAGAAAGTTTTTAAATTCCGGAATTCTAAGCGGGGCGTAAGGATTTTTATGTGCGGGGTCAATACTCAAGCGGGAATTTTTTGCAAAGCTATTTTAAAATCCTCTTCAATCCGGCAGGCTGAGGTAATGCTGCCCGTCTTCCCAGGTTTTATCCAGGGCTGCCGTAACCACTCTCAAGTGATTTTCATTATTCAGAAAATCTGCATTGCTGGCATCTACAAAAAGGGTTTTTATATTATGCTGGCGGATATACTGGGTGTAGGTTTCCTGTAAATTAAAAAGGTAGTCATTAGGAATAGTTTGTTCGTAACTACGGTTTCTTTTTTTGATATTTTCCTGCAACCTTTTGACCGGGCTATGGAGGTAAATTAATATTTCAGGCTGTACAATATGTGGATTGATGATGTCAAAGAGTTTCTGGTATAACCGGAATTCTTCTTCGGGTAGATTTACTTTGGCGAACAATAAGCATTTGGTAAAAAGGTAATCTGAAATGGTGACCTGGTGAAAAAGATCTTTGGTCTGTAAGAGGTCTTTAAGTTGCTTATATCTTTCAGCCATAAAAAATAATTCCAGGGGAAAGGCATACTGTTCGGGGCTTTCATAAAATTTTGGAAGGAAGGGGTTATCAGCAAATTCTTCCAACACCAGGCGGGCACTATAATGCTCACTCAGGAGATTTGCCAGGGTAGTTTTCCCGGCGCCTATATTCCCTTCAATGGTTATGAAACTATAATTCATCCGCCTGCAAATTAAAGGCAAACTACGGGAGCAATTACATTTTTTTTACCTCTCCTTTATCCGGACAGTCAGTCAGTAGGGAAGCTACCGTATGCCGGAGTAACGGATGTACTTTGAGGGGTGCAATTTCTATTAACGGCACCAGTACAAACCGCCTCAGGTGCAGCAAGGGATGAGGAATGTGCAGGTCCTTGTCATTGACCAGGGTATCATTGTAAAACAAAATATCAATATCGATAGTACGGGGCTCGTTTTTTATAACCCGGTGGCGGCCCAATTTTTCTTCAATAGCGAGCAGGCAATGCAACAACATATGCGGAAGTAATGGGGTTTGTATGACGATCACCTGGTTGATAAAATCCTGCTGATCCTCATTTCCCCAGGCACTGGTTTCGTAAAGGGCAGATTCCAGCACCTGTGTTCCGGCTTTTTCATAAATAGCTTCCCGGGCGGCCTGCAACATAGCTTGCCGGTTACCCATATTACTCCCCAGTAATAAAAAAGCTTCATTCATTTTTTAAAAATAAGCGTTTGTCAAATTCAAATGGTTGTGAACTGGTGAGCGAAATTTTTTTGTAATCCGGGTGCAGGGGGTTTAGCAGGAAATTGCTGGAGGCATCTACGATGGCAGAAGGTACTTCCA
Organism: Ferruginibacter sp.; assembly: GCA_039926825.1. GTDB lineage: Bacteria > Bacteroidota > Bacteroidia > Chitinophagales > Chitinophagaceae > Ferruginibacter. The sequence continues at coordinate 5,203 of JBDSWG010000077.1, read as the reverse complement.
GGACTGCATATTTATTATTGCGCAGAAATTCTGTGCCCATCCATTGGGTATATTCCAGGTCATGCTTCCAACCTTGTTTAAGTTTGACTAAAGATATTTTTCGCAAGGAAGTTTTTTCCGGCACCTGGAGGGTGAGCAGGAAATGATTGGGAGGTAAGAATTCCAGGCCCGTGCGCACCAGGATCTCCAATACTGCCAGCGCTATACTATCGGTGCAATATAGTGCCGGAAGCCCGGGTTCATTCCACCGGCCGCCATAGAGTTTCGCCCCGTTGCCGCTGAGGTCATCATGGTATTTCTCTGCCGCGAGGCGATAAACCGTCATGCTAAAATGCCGTGTTGAATGCGTTGGAGTTGTGTATGTACAAGTTGCAAGCCTGCGGCAGTTGTGAGGGAATCCAGGTTTAGTACGCCTTCCAGCATTTGGGTACCGGCTTTTAGCCAGTGATAAAACTTATCAGCACTGCCAAAAGTACTTTTACCTTCTTCCACCAGTTGGGCTACCTGCAACGCTCTTTCAGCATTTATTGGAGCAAAGGAACCATTGTTTTTTGCATACCGCTGCAAGGTGCGCTCACTCACGTGAAGAAGGCTGGCCCATTCTGCCTGGGTAAAAGGCGCCTTACCGGAAATTTTTTTAAATTCCTGGTAAGTAAAATCTTTCAGGGCGGGAAGGTTTTGTTTCTTTGCAGGCGGGAGCTTTGGTTGCGGCCCGCTATCTGCTGCTATTCTTTTTTTCATCGGCTGACATTTGACGCACTAAGATACGACATTTGTCAATATCCTGCAAGTATAGAAAAATTATTTACATAGCTTTACAAAAATTATAGGTTTTATGCCATATAGCCAGGTAAGGGCCATGTTAGCCATCACGAAAGCAAGCCTTATCTCTATTTTCCGAAGCCCCTCCGCGGTAGTTTTCAGTTTTGTTTTCCCTTTTATATTTATTCTCGTATTTGGTTTTTTGGGCGATGGTGGCGGGCAGCGAAGCTATAACGTGGTGATAGATCCACTCTCTGATACAACAAATTACTTATACCAGTCTTTGGTGAAAACGGAAGGGTTTAAAGTGGTGCATTATGAAACACCCGAAGCCCAGCGTAAGGATATGCAGAAAGGCAGGGTTGCGGGGGTTTTACTTATACAAAAGAATGCCGATACGAGTTTACCCTACCGGGTGAAACTTAGCAGTACCAATTCTGCCAACGATAAATGGCCACAGCTAAAAACACTGCTGGACAGTAAGATTAATGAAGTGAGTAATCAATATTACCCGGCACGCCCGAGTTATGCAAATTTTAAATTTGATTTCGAAAAAGATATCGCAACCGTGCGGCCCTACAAAACGATAGATTTCATCTTACCCGGGCAGCTTGGTTTTTCCCTGCTTAGCGCCGGAGTGTTTGGCGTGGCTTTTATGTTTTTTAATCTCAGGACAACGATGGTGCTTAAACGCTTTTTTGCCACGCCCATCAGCCGCAGTTATATTGTTTTAGGCGAAGCCTTGAGCCGGGTAATCTTCCAGATGATAACGGCCATTGTTATTATCCTGGTGGGCTATTATTTTTTCGGCTTTACCTTAATCAACGGCTTTTCAACTTTTTTACAAATGCTTTTCTTAAGTTTTTTAGGCTTGCTGGTTTTCATGGGCTTTGGATTTATTGTGAGCGGTGTAGCTACAAGTGACAGCAGCATTCCGCCTTTTGCAAATCTTATTACGTTGCCACAATTTTTATTGGGGGGAACATTTTTCAGCATCAATGCTTTTCCTTCCTGGCTGCAGCCCATTTCCCGTTCGCTTCCCTTAACTTACCTGAATGATGCCATGCGCAGCGTTGCTTTCGAAGGAGCAAATCTCTGGGATGTGAAATTACAAATAGGCGTCTTGCTCGCCTGGGGTATTGCGGCATATATAGTCGCTATCAAAGTATTCAAGTGGGAGTAAAAAAAATATGAATATTCTAAAACCTTTACTGGTCGGCATTTTCGGGTTATTTATAGTGGTCACGCTGATTTCTTTATTCATTCCTTCCCGCATAAATACCATACGGGCGGTACCCATTACGGCAAGCCGGCAAGCAATTATGACACAGGTTGCTGTGCTTGAAAACTGGAAGAACTGGCACCCCGTTTTTAAAGAAGCCGCAAATAATATTTCTATTTTGCCGGGTACGAAAAATGGATTACAGGAAGCTGCCTGGAGTTCCCGCGGGCATGAAAGCCGGATTGTTATGAATAAAATAGATTCTACGGCTGTATATTTTACATTGGTGTCCGGCAGTGAACGACCCAGCGATCATGTCATTTCCATACAACCCACTGACGAGCCAGCCACGCAGCAGGTGCAATGGCAATCCATCACCCATTTAAGATGGTATCCCTGGGAAAAATTCTCTGGTATTTTTATTGAAAAAATTTCCGGGCCGGGTTACGAAGAAGCCCTGAACAGCCTGAAGGCTTATGTAGAGAAATAGTTAGCCTGGCAAGCTTATTTTACCCATAGATACCCAGGGATATTTTTCGTCTGTTGCTTCCCGTGAGTCAACACACAGGCATTCATTGGCCAGCAAGGCAAAAAGTATGGCTTCTTTAGCATCGGGGTCCAATCCTATTTCCGCACTGCTGGTAACCTTCACGCCAGGCAGTTGGCTTTTTATATTTTCTATTAAAAATTCATTATGAATGCCTCCGCCGCTGATATAAAGCGTTTGCAGTGCAGATGTTTTGTCAGCCAACTTAAGTGCCTTTGTAATTGTTTTTGCGGTGAGCATATTCAGCGTAGCCATAATGTCTTCTGTTGATAAGGTTAAAGCAACAGTGTTTATGGCGGCAGAAATATAATCCTGGCTGAACAATTCCGGGCCCGTAGTACGGGGTAAAGGAAGACTGAAAAACGGGTGGGCCAGGAAAGTCTGCAACAGGGCATCATTTACTTTTCCCTGCCTGGCTATCTGGCCACCAGCATCATAATTATAACCAATTTTGTTGGCGGAGAGGTAGCCATCCATCAGCGTATTTCCCGGGCCGGTATCTGTACAGGTAATTTCATTAAACCTGCTGCCAGCCGGTATATAAGTAAAATTTGCAATGCCGCCAATATTGAGCAGTGCAACATGTTGTTTATCATTTGCGCCCAGCAGGTAATCTGCATACATGGCCAGGGGCGCACCTTCGCCACCGGCGGCAATGTGTTTCTGCCTGAAATCACTTAGGGTAATGATGCCCGTTAGTTGGGCCAGGTGGTCACCATCACCAATCTGCAGTGTCGCATTACCAAAACCTTTTTGTCCATGAAAACTTTTGGGTGCATGATAAATGGTTTGGCCATGGCTGGCAATGATATCTATTTCTCCCGCAGAGATGCTATTCCTGGTTAAAAAATCTAAAATCATTCCTGCATGTTGCTTCGCTACCCAGGGGTTCAGGAGACAAATTTTCTGAAGGGAAACGGTTTCGCGGGCAAAGACTTCTTTCAGGTTATTTTTAAAATCTGAAGAATAGGAGATAGTTTCAAAAGCTTGAAGTTCCAGGTCCGTATTTTTCCCGGAACCTGTAAACTTGCATAAAGCAATATCCAGTCCATCGAGTGAGGTACCACTCATCAGCCCGATTATCTTACGGGATGGCTTAGACGCAATTTCATATAATTTTTTAATTTCCTTATTCATGGGGCGGTATCATTTTGAGGTTGCGCAGGATGCCTTTGTAAGAGGCCCGTTTGAGTGGGGAGTGCCGGAACATTTCTTTAAATTTTTCCTCTCCCAGGTTTTCCCAATCCCGCGTCGTGAAGTTAAGGATACCTGGCAAAGGAGAAAATTCTTCCTGCCTGTGCGGATGGGAAAAACGGTTCCAGGGGCAGACGTCCTGGCAGGTATCACAACCAAACATCCAATCATCCAACTTCCCCGCCAGCGAATCGGGCATAAGCATATCTTTCAATTCGATGGTGTAATATGAAATACACTTACTGCCGTCTACAACCTTACCCGGAAGGATAGCCGCAGTTGGGCAGGCATCAATGCACCGCGTGCAGGTGCCGCAATAATCGTTCACCCGGGTGTCTTCATATTCCAGTTCCAGGTCTGTGATAAGCGTGGCAATAAAGAAAAAAGAGCCCATTTTTTTATTGAGCAGGTTTCCATTTTTTCCTATCCAGCCCAGCCCGGCCCGCTGTGCCCAGCTGCGCTCCAGTACGGGTGCGCTATCTACAAAACCGCGGCCATCTACCTGCCCCGCATGCTGCTGCAGCAGGAGAAGAAATGTTTTGAGTTTTGCCCTTATCACTTCATGATAGTCTTTCCCCCAGGCATATTTAGAAATTTTTGGTGTGTGTGTTTCCAGGTTTTCTTCCGGGTAATAATTCAGCAGGAGAGTGATGACTGATTTAGCGCCGGGAACAAGTTTTGTAGGATCGATGCGTAGCTCAAAATGATTTTCCATGTATTGCATTCCTGCCTGCATACCCTTGTTGAGCCAATTCTCCAGGCGCCGGGCATCATCATCCAGCTTAACGGCCTTTGCAATTCCACAGTAATCAAAGCCGAGTTCAGCAGAAATTTTTTTCGTGTATTGCGTCAGATCGGCTTTGTTCATCATGTTGTGAAGGAGATACCTTTCGCAAAATTACTTAAAAGCGGATATCTACCCCGGCAAGCGCAATGAGTTCTACGTAACCGAAGCTATGCCTTACCCGGTTGCCGTTGGCGGAAGACGTATTGGCTAAGGCGTTGAGGTATTTTACAAAGCCCGTTTTAGCTGTACCTTCTATAAAAACTTTTTTGAAAATGTATATTCGCCCGCCGGATTCGGCACCGAAATTATAGCCGGCAATATGAAAATTATTATTCAACCTGTCTCCACGGTAAGTAAAATCTGTCCGGGGAATATTAATACCTGCTCCCAGTTTCCAGATGAAATTTAAGAGGGGCGAAGTTTTATCCTTTTTATACAACAAGGTGTTTTGCTGCGCATAATTCAGGTGAAGCCAGTTGGCGCCATCTGTATGTTCCAGGTGAAGAAATGTCTTTTCATTCAGGATGCTGTCTCCATCTACCGGCAGGCCATCTATGGTACCGGTAACGTGTACCCGTTGAAAATCAGTAACCACGTATTTAGCATGGTCAAAATTCAACTCCAAAGATTTTGTGAATTTTTTATTAAGGTAAAAACCGAGGCGGTAATTATATTGTGGAATGCTTACTTC
>JBDSWG010000076.1:0-5170 GCA_039926825.1 Ferruginibacter sp. | reverse complement strand
TTTTTTCCCACTCCAGCATCTGGGCTGTTTTTTCAGGTTTTTTCTCCTTTGTTTTTGCCACGGAAGATTCTGTTCTTTGCATATTTGGAAGCACCAGGTTATTGAGCTCCCATTGCTCTGTTTTAATAACCCTGCCTGAGCCTTCTTCGTAATACCTGAATTCCCCGTTTTTTACACTGTAAGGTTCTGCTTTTACAATTTTATATCTAAGTATTTCGTTATTGCCCTCACCATAAACAGCAATCGTGTCCCAGGGTGAATCCGGATCATAACCACGCCAGTTTTCCTCTGCCAGTAAATCTCCGAGGTAAGAAAAATATTGTTGTAATCCATCTTTACCACCCATCTTATAATGTTCAACGGCTAATAAATCTCCCTGGAGGGTGTAACGGCGCCAGTAACCATTTTTTTGCCCTTTTTTCATCATACCTTCTTCTTCATAACCAGGTTCCCCACGTAATTCATCTACGTGTACTGACCACCGGCCTTCTTTCTCCCCCTTGTTATTGATTATGTTTATTGTATCACCCTTAGCATTCAACTTAAAATTTTTATACTGGGCATTTACCGCAGCAGAAGAAAAACTGAAAACTATGGAGAAGAAAATAATACTTAAATGTTTATTTTGCATAGCATTAATGAATTGGATACTTTCAAAAATACCTAATCCTGCGCTTCAAAAATGTTAATTTAACCTTGGATATGGCCAAAGACTTCAAACAATATTACATACTGAAAGCCAGCCCAGAAGCCGTTTATGCAGCCCTGACCAATGCCGCAACGCTTCAATTATGGACGGGCGAACAAGCCATTATGGAACCCATTGCAGATACAGAATTTTCATTGTGGGAAGGCAGTATTTCCGGCAAAAACATTTCATTCGAAAAAAATAAAAAAATTGTACAACAGTGGTTCTTTGGCGATGCAGAAAAAGATTCAATTGTAACCATCATTCTGCATGAGCACCGCCAGGGTTGTTCAGTAGAACTCAGGCACAGTAATATTCCAGATGAAGCCTTTGAGGAAATAGTAGAGGGATGGAATGAAACCTATTTTTATGCGCTGGAAGATTTTTACGCTGAATAATCGTACGCTTTGTAACCTGGCTGCGCTCCCACGTGTTATTAAGGCTATTCGAAAGGATCTGAAAGTCCAGCAAGAATATATTTCCTATAAAATTGACCCGGTAATTGAGGATTTACTGTCTTCCGCAGATACCCACTTGTCTCCAAAAGAAATTCATAAAATTAAAAACTACTATGGCCTGGCTGTGCCGGCTATCCTGGCAGAAAGCTTTGTGCTGTTGCAGGGCCGCAAACTGTCTGAAACAGAACGCTGGATTGCTACCTGCCTGGGCGCTATGACCGGATTATTTGATGACTTTTTTGATGTAGCCGGACTATCAAAAGAGATGGTAAAAGAAAAAATTTTTTCACCGGAAATTTCAGTGGACAGGCCCGCGAATGAGCAGTTATTCTCCAGGTTTTATAGGGAAGTATTAAAACATTCATCTGCTCCGGAAGAAATCACTAAGAATTTATATGAAGTTTACCTGCACCAGGTAAAAAGCCTGGAGCAAGAAGACGGAACTTTAAATGAAGAACAAACGTGGGACGTCACTCAAGCAAAAGGCGGAAGTTCCTTGTTATTTTACCGAAGCGGAATTATGCCACAGCCTCCCGTACAAGAGATAACTTTTCTTTTCAACGTCGGTGCCCTCATGCAGGTAGCCAATGATATTTTTGATGTGTACAAAGACAGGGAAGCTGGGGTACGTACCGGACTAATGTTTCTAAAAAATATTGACCCATTCCGGGAAAGATTCAATAAAGATTTGAATAATTTATTTCTCCAAAGCCACAGCCTTTCATACAAACGAAAGGCTATAAAGCATTTTATGGAAAGGATAAACCTGGCTGTATTTTGCCGTGCTCTTGTAGCGCTGGATCAATTAAAAATGCTGGAGAAAAAAACCAATGGAGAATTTTTATTGGAAAAGTATACCCGTAAAGATTTAATCTGCGATATGGATACAAAAAAAAATATGCTCCGGAGCGCAGCATATTTTCTTAACTATTCTTATTAAATTTTATTTTACTTCCAATTGTAATAAAGATTTATCGTCGATAAAACCTTCCAGCTCATCCCCTACTACACACTCCCCGACCCCCGCTGGTGTACCTGTAAAAATGAGATCCCCGATGTTGAGTGAAAAATAATTAGAAATATGGGATACAATACTTTCAAACGAAAAAATCATCTGGGTAGAGTTACCGTCCTGTACTTTTTCTTTATTCTTCAGCAAAGAGAATTTTACTTCTTTCCTGTTGAAATCCGGGGTTAAATCTATAAACTTTCCGACAGCAGCAGAGTTATCAAATGCTTTTGCTTTTTCCCAGGGTAACCCTTTTGCTTTACATATTTCCTGGATATCCCGTGCGGTAAAATCAATACCTACGGTAATGCCATTATAATAGTTAGACGCATGCCTTTCCTGTATATATTTTCCATTTTTGCATACGCGTAAAACCAGTTCGCATTCATAGTGCAATTCATTGGTAAACTCGGGATAGTAAAAAGGGGTATGAGCCTGTAATAACGCACTCTTGGGCTTCATAAAAATAACCGGTTCATCGGGCACCTCATTACCCAACTCCTGGGCGTGTGCTGCATAATTGCGACCTATACAAATAATTTTCATTGTTGAGCAGTTTTACCGTTTTCAGTGGTTGGTGTACGAAAATAAAGAAAAACAACTTATAAAATGAATATACCATTTATTTAATGGGTCTAAAAACTCATCGCGTTTACAGCCGTCATAGTGTGTGGCAACCCAAGCGTTGCAAAATCTTCAATAACCTTAATACAGGCCGTGATTTTTTCCTGCACGACATCCATTTCTTTCTTCTCCCATTTGCCCAATACAAATTCAACCTGCATGCCGCGGGAAAACTGGCTGCCGATACCAAAACGTAATTTGGGATAGGCATCATTGCCCAGGATGGCTTCTATATCTTTCAGGCCATTATGGCCCGCATGGCTACCTGTAGCCCTTAGCCGAAGTTTGGTTAAGGGCAAAGCCAAATCATCCACCACGGTTAAAGAGTTTGTGACAGGGATTTTTTCTTTATCCAGCCAGTATTTAACTGCCCGCCCACTCAGGTTCATAAATGTAGTAGGGCAAATGCACACAAATATTTTTCCTTTCCATTTTACTTCGGCCCGGTAAGCCAGCCGCTCATTGGTAAAACTACCTTCATGCGCATGTACAAATGCATTTACTACATCAAAACCAATATTATGGCGGGTGCCTGCATATTCATTGCCTACATTGCCCAGCCCGGCGATTAAAAATTTTGACATGGTAAATTATAAGAAACGTTATTGTATGGATTCCAGGTATTGCTGCAGGTCCATATCTGTTTTAATGAGAACATCCCGGGTTTTACTGCCCTGGTTGGGGCCCACAATACCGGCAGCTTCCAGCTGATCCATAAGACGGCCGGCACGGTTATACCCAAGCTTCATGCGGCGCTGCAATAGAGAAGTACTTCCGCTCTGGCTGGTAACAATTAGCCGGGCAGCATCTTCAAAAAGCGCATCTTTATTATTGACATCAAAATCCTTCCCATCCATTTCTTTTTCATCAACATATTCCGGCAGGAGAAATGCCTGCGGATAGCCGCGTTGTTTCCCGATAAATTCCACCACTTTATCTACTTCCGGGGTATCTACAAAAGCACACTGCAGGCGCACAATTTCACCATTAAAACTGATGAGCATATCACCCTTTCCTATGAGTTGCTCGGCGCCGCCGGCATCCAGGATGGTTCGGCTGTCTATCTTACTACTAACCTTAAAGGCTATACGAGCAGGGAAGTTTGCTTTAATAGTACCCGTGATAATATTTACCGAAGGGCGTTGGGTAGCAATAATCAGGTGAATTCCAATGGCACGGGCAAGTTGCGCCAGGCGGGCAATAGGCATTTCCACTTCTTTACCCGCTGTCATTATTAAATCTGCAAACTCATCTACCACCAGCACAATAAATGGCAAATATTGATGCCCTTTCTCCGGGTTCAGTCGGCGGGCCACGAATTTTTCATTGTATTCCCGAATGTTACGGCAACCCGCTTCTTTTAATAAATCATAACGGTTATCCATTTCAATACAGAGCGCATTGAGGGTATGTATTACTTTCTTGGTATCGGTGATGATAGAATCTTCTTCCCCGGGCAGCTTAGCCAGGAAATGATTTTCTATCACTTTATAAATGCTTAACTCTACTTTCTTAGGATCAATAAGTACAAATTTGAGCTGGCTCGGGTGTTTCTTATACAACAGCGAAACCAGGATGGCATTCAATCCTACAGATTTTCCCTGGCCCGTGGCACCTGCCATCAGCAAATGGGGCATGCTGGCAAGATCCACGATGAAGTTTTCGTTGTCTATCTTTTTCCCGATGGCAATAGGCAAAGAAAAATTATTCTGTTGAAATTTATCAGAGGCCAGCAAAGTCCGCATACTTACTATCGTCTTGCGGGCATTCGGCACTTCTATACCAATCGTTCCTTTACCGGGAATAGGCGCTATAATCCTTATACCCAGGGCGGCCAGGCTAAGGGCAATATCATCTTCCAGGTTTTTAATGCGGGAAATACGTACCCCGGCTGCGGGTATAATTTCATACAAGGTAACGGTGGGGCCTACCGTCGCAGAAATTTTCTGGATGTGAATGTCGTAATTTTTCAGGGTGTTGATGATCTGGTTTTTATTATTCTCCAGTTCACTGGCATCCTGCACTATTTTTTCACTGCCATGGCTTTCCAGCAAGTTTATGCCGGGATATTTATAATCCCTGAGATCGAGTATAGGATCGTAAGGCGCCAGCTTCGCAACAGCCGCACGTTCCGAAGTAGATTCCTGCTCCAGGGCAGTAGCTTCCGCTTCTTTTATTTCCAATTGCAGGTCTGAAGACACGGGTACGGCAACGGGTGCAGCTTTAGCAATAACCGGTTGAGGCAAGATGATTTCCGGCTCATCCTCTTCTTCGTCTTCTTCATCCACTTCATCTTCTCTTTCTTTTATTTCCAGGTCGTGGTTAAAGACCGGGTTCTGATCCGGTATTTCTCTCATGGCGCCATTCTGCTTCATACCATTACCGGCCGCT
>JBDSWG010000075.1:0-32646 GCA_039926825.1 Ferruginibacter sp. | reverse complement strand
GAATGAACTATACCATGAATCCCTAATTGATTGGCAACTTCCACAAACATTGCCCTGTCATCAATATATAAAACTTCCTGGGGCAAAGCCTGCGCGGTATCCAGGGCGATTTTAAAAATATCCGTATCAGGTTTCCGGAAATGTACAAAGCTAGATACAATGTAAAAGTCTATGAAACTGCTGAGGTTAAAAGATTTAATCCTATGGGTAGTAAGTTCTCGGCCTTCATTGCTTACGGCTGCAATCCGAATATTATTTTTTGCTTTTAGTTCCCGCATCATTGCCAGCATATCTTCATGTGGCCGGGAGCAATTGTACATGAAAGTTTTAAATTCCTGCCTGCTGAATTCCCGTGGTTCATAGAATATTACCCGATCCAGGTAAATATCTAAACTAATTTTTCCTACTTCGTAGGTATCAAAAGTAAGGTGATGTCTCTCCTGCACTTCTTCTACATCCAGTTCAAAATGTTTTGTGGCGGCATTCCTGCTGGAGCGGTCCCAGCCATTGGTTAGCAATACGCCTCCTAAATCAGTAAATAATGTTGTGATCTTTTTTGTAGCCATATATATTTACCCATCAGCAATCGAGCCAACACAGTGTAAGGCTTTAAAAATATTAAAAAGAAAATTTAGTAGGTTTAGAATGATTACAGACCTTATGGTTTTCTTTTAAACCGACTGAAATCCAGCTCCAGGGTTTCTTCTTCAATGCTATCATGCAGCGGGTTTTGAATAATACAGTATTAATATTTATATACCACAAACCCCCATGGCCCCATCGAATTTAAAGTCTGGGATATATTTTCTTGCTTCCCCGTAAATATATTTTCTGCATTCCCAGACAAACTATTGTCGGTCAGTTGAATATTTTGAGGTTTACCGGAGAGGTTTAAAATCACCAGTATTTTGTTGTTTCCTTTCACGCGTGTATAGGCATAAATAGCCGTTGAATCACCTGCATTCACTTTATTAAAACTTGCGTTTGCACTCAAAGCTTTATTATTTTTTCTTAACGTGAGCAGTGTTTTATAAAATGAGGCTCTTTTATATTCACCAAAGTGAATACTGTCTTTATAAAAAAAACTGAGGCTATCCAGGTAAGGCTCTTCCTGCCCGCTATATATTAACGGTACACTGCGGGCAGCAGTTTGAGTGAAAACTGCAAAGGGTGCATGTATAGGACCGGGCATCGTTCCATAATCGGCTTTATTCCAGCTGTTTTCATCATGATTGCTCGTAAACATCAGGCTTATGGCATTTGGCGGGTAAGTGCTATCGATTTTTGCATACACACTATCTATTGCAAATGCCGGCCTATCCCCTTTTGCTATTTTCTTTATCATATCAAACAAAGGCCAGGAATAAGAAGCATCAAAGCCATCGCGGTGAAGTTCAGGCTTGTCTCCTTCAGCCAACATAAAAAGATCTTTTTTTACTTTGCGCAATTCCCGGATACAACTGACCCAGAAACTATCAGGCACTTCTCCCGCTACATCACACCGAAAGCCATCAATATCAGTGTCTGTAATCCAATACTTCATGCGGTTTATCATTGTATCACGGAAAGGCATATACGCATAATTGAGTTTCCGCACATCTGTCCAGTCGAAGGGTGCAACAAAGTCTCCAGTAATGCTATCCTTTACATAAAACTCCGGGTGGGTTTTCAGCCAGGGGTTATCTGCACCGGTATGGTTAGGTACCCAATCTATAATAACTTTGAAACCCATTTCATGTGCCTGATTTACAAGATGCTTCCAATCCTCCATACTCCCGAATTCAGGATTAACGGAAGTGTAATCTGAAACCGCATAATAACTACCCAACACGCCTTTACGACCCTCTACACTTATCGGATTAATGGGCATAAACCACAACGTTTGTACACCCATATCTTTTAGCCTGGGAAGGCTTTTGGCAAATGCCTTAAACGTGCCTTCCGGCGTATATTGCCGCACATTCACTTCATAAATATTGCCTTGCATTATCCAGCCAGCATGGCCATCCACGATTGTAACTTCTGCTTTTTTTTCAGCTTTTTCATTTTCTTCACGGTGGTTATTAAATATACAGGAGGATAATAATAATAGTAATAATAATATTACCGGTGATTTTTTAATCAGTTGCATGAGGAATTATTTGAAGCTTAAAGGAAGCAAACAAAATGTATTTAAAAAAGTTTTCCTGTACCTACAAAGGAAAATATGATAAAAAAAGGCCCATAAAAAAATATTGTTCTTTTACAACTCCTTGAATAATAAACTTTTATCGGTTTTTTTTGGTTAACTCCGAAAAAAATCGTAATATAGATAGATTGGGAATATAATCTTTCACTTAAATACACTTATTATATGAATGAAATGAATTACCAGGATTACGATGTTATCCTGGATGTCTTTAAAGCTTTCCAGGAACAGAAGATGGATGAAGCCAGCAATTGCCTTGATCCAAATTTCAAATCCGTTATTCTAAATGAACAGGTTAAAAAAGAAGAATATGTGGAAATGTATCGCCGAATAAAAGAAGGCATGCCGGATGCAAAATTTACAATTGTAGATTTAATGTCTGACGGCGATGTTTTTAAATTAAAAATCAAGGTAACGGGAACGCATACGGGTGTAATGCCGAGTATGAAAAAAGGATGGAAGACCAGCAAGCCTACAGGGAAAAAAATAAATAAAATTGTAACCTCCCTTGAAATCGTACTGAGGGGTTCAAATATTTATGAAATACGAAACTGCGTGGAAGGGAAAGGTATTGTATCAGGTGTTTTAGACGGTTTGCACCTTCTGCCAAAAAGTTATTCTGCTAACTAATCTTAAGATTGACATATTGTAAAAGCCCGTTAATTTTTTTCCGGGCTTTTTTTTGGTAAACATACCCGGGTGTAGTACATGATAATATAAATTCTTGTGCATGGGCTCCAGTACTATTAAAAGAGTACAAGCAAAAGAAATTGCAGTCACTTTCCTTAATGCCCGCTCCTCCGGCGAAATGCGGCATAAAAGAAGGTAGAAAAAAGTCTGGGGAATAGAAGGAGAAAATTAGATAACAACAACATTTACAGCATTGGCACCTTTCTGACCCATCTCAACCTCGAAGGTAACTTTGCTTTGTTCGGTAATATTTCCTTTTACAGAATTAATATGCACAAAAATACTGTCACTACTTTGGCTGTCCTTAATAAAACCATAGCCTTTATCATGGTTGAAATGCGTAACGACACCTGTACGAATAAGATCTTCTGGATTAATATCAGCCTGGCGGGGAACACCAATTTCAATGTCATCAGCATTAACCTTTTTCATTTTCTTAGGATCCGGCGGTGTGTCTGAAAGATTGCCGTTCTCGTCAATATAGGCGAGCATATCCTCAAAATTTACTTCTGTGGCATTTTCCTTTTTCTCAAGTTTCTTCTCTTGTTTCTCTTTTTTCTTAGCCCGTTTCTTTTTTTCCCTTTCTTTTTTATTCCAGGTTTCTGCCATTTTTAATACTGATTATTCTTTGTAAATGATGATAAAATTTTTTTATGAATTTTTATAAAGGTAGTTAATTAAACTGTTTGTAAGAAATTTTGAAATTTTCCAAGGTGAAAAACCAGGGGAATTTAGCCATGAAAGCCATCATCTAACGTACCGATATTTGGTTTATTAATGACCAAACTACAATCTTCAATTCCGGGAAAAACATAGTTTGTTATTTGGTAGTTAATGACAAACAAAGCCTGGAAAATTGAATTTGGGGTTATTAAGGCTAAAATTTTTTTTATTTAGTTCTCAGGATATAAACTAGTCATATTTATAAAGAATATCTATGGCATGGATATTGACAATGATGCAAAAAAATTATTACTATGAAAAAAATACTCTTATCCTGCGCTGTCTTATTATGCGTTTTTACAATACAGGCGCAGACAAAAAAATCAAAAAAGTCTTCTAAAAACGTTAGTTATGCAACTAAAGAGAAGCGTGCGAATGCTGCATTTCAAAAAAAGCAGGCTGAAAAGCAGGCTGGATGGGAAGAAGCCAGGATAGAGCGGTTACAGGCAGATTCACAAAGAGTGGAAGATGAAAGATTATCTGATTCTACTTTCCAGGTAAGCAGAGTGGAATGGAAAGAAGCCAGGCTTCATGAAATTGACAGCGTGAACCAGGAAAAGTGGAAATCCCATGCTATGTCGCAAGAAGAATCTCTACAGTTTGACCGGGAGCGTACAGAAATTATAAAAGAAGCAAAGTTGGATAATAACATTGGTCGCCAGGTTAAATATATTAATGCAACATATTCTGGAAAAGCTGCTGAAGTACGTAATAATATGGAATTAACAGAGCAGCAAAAACATGATCAATTGGTGAGCCTGAATAATGAAAGAAGAAGTAAAATTGAAATCGTAACGGGTAAAAGCAAATTTAGAAAATATGAGAAGGCTCGTAAAGATTATTTAAAAAAGAATCCTTCCGCTATGAATGAATTATCATGGACGGATACGTTATAAGTTCCACAAGAAAGTATCAATTTAATATCCTCTTAAATCACGAGGCCGGTATTTACAAAATACCGGCTTTTTCTATTACCAGGGTTATAGGTTAAATATCTTTGTATCATGTGTAATTTTCTAGGTTATAAAGTATCTGCCTCCAATTTTCTAAAACTAAAAAAAATTGAGAAGGAACTAGGCTCACAAGCTGCTATAAAATTACTCACCAATGGATTTGATTACGGAGAGACGATAGTCCTCAGGCCTTCAGGTCAAAATGATTTTGAAATTGTCAATATGCATTGGGAGTTTATTCCATCCTGGATCCACAATTTGGAAGCCTTGAAGGAATCCCGAAAAAAAGGTATCCCGATGTTAAACGCAACCTCGGAAAAATTATTAACCTCAAAGGTTTTTCGGGATGCTGCCCTTCACAGGAGATGTCTTGTACCAGCCAGTCATTTTTTTGACTGGCGGCATTTTGCTGCAGAAGGAACTAAAAAATCAATAGCCTATCCTTATTGTATAAAACTTAAAGAAGAACCTAATTTTTATATGGCCGGCATTTGGCAGACCTGGACAGATAAAAGCACCGGGGAAGTGATAGATTGTTTTGCTATTGTCACGACCAGGGCAAATAACCTGATGGCTAAAATTCACAATAAAAAAGAACGAATGCCGGTTATACTTACAGAAGACCTGGCATGGGAGTGGATTTTTGATGACCTCTCCGAAGAACGTATTTCAGAAATTAGTTCATATCAATACCCGGAGAGCCAACTGCATGCTTACACTTTAAGAAAAGATTTCAAACTGCTTGCTGATCCACTTGAATTTTTTGAATACACAGAGTTACCTTCCATTTAGCCTGTAAAGGTAAAGCCAGAAAGTGGAGATATTAAAATAATATCAGTCACTTATATTTGTGTATGCATAAAAATAGGTTAGAGGCTTTTAGTGATGGCGTACTTGCTATCATAATTACAATTATGGTGTTGGAATTAAAGATTCCTTCTACCCAGGATTTTATAGGATTTCAACATGTCGTTCATGAAGTGCTGGGTTACCTGCTGAGTTTTGTATATATCGGCATCTATTGGAACAATCATCATCACCTTCTGCACAAGGCCGAGAAAATAGATGGAAGAACCATGTGGGCCAATCTTCACCTTTTATTCTGGCTTTCTCTTATTCCTTTTGCAACCCGTTGGATGGCAGAATCAAACTATTCTCATTGGCCGGTTGCAGCGTATGGATTTGTTTTATTTATGTCTGGTATAGCGTATTATTTACTATCTGAAAGTCTTAAAAAACTTCATGGTAAAGATTCTGAACTTAGCATGGCCTTAAAAAAAAATGGAAAGGAAATAACCTCTATTGTACTAAACCTGGTGAGTATTATAGTTGCTTTTTTTATACCGGCCATTAGTCTTACTATATTTGGGCTGATTGCATTAACCTGGTTAATTCCTGACAAGCGTCTTGAAAAAAAATAAATTAGGTGATGTATGCAGGATATGTTAAATTCGTTAACAATTCCAACCCTTTCAAAACTATCACTACACTTTACTACCTGCTTCGCCAGGATTACAAAGGTTTTTATTATAAGTTTTTTATTTAATTATTTCATTAAAAAAAATTCATTATGAAAAAACTCTCTGCTTTTCCCCTCAAAGACACGATGCAAGCCATCGTAATTATTACAGGTTTTTATGCATTAATGGCGGTTATCTCTTTATTTGCCTGATTTATTATTTATTGGGAATGTGCACATTCTATAGAGCAGCCTGGCTGCTCTATTTTTATTGATCGCAGGCCTGTAAAGGTTTTGAGAGAAGGTTTAATATATTTTTTTTATTTACAAGTTTATAACGGGGTGTTAAGTTATATTTAAATGCTTTCTAATCAGTCTATTTCTAAATGACCTTCGGGTCTTTTGGCATATTATTGCGTATACAGTATCATCATCAATCAC
This sequence comes from Ferruginibacter sp., assembly GCA_039926825.1. GTDB lineage: Bacteria > Bacteroidota > Bacteroidia > Chitinophagales > Chitinophagaceae > Ferruginibacter. The sequence continues at coordinate 26,192 of JBDSWG010000075.1, read as the reverse complement.
AACAAAAAATTACTATTATGAAAAAAATCCTACTCTCGTTAACTGTTGCCTCAGTCATGATGGCTTGCAGTAGCAAAAAACAAGAAGATTTAAATAGAGAAATGGTTGTATTGCAGGATTCTTCCGCTATGTTTCAAAGCAATACTAGTACGGACAAGCCTGCAGTAGTTGAAGAAGAGACAACTCCTCCTGTTCAGGCAACAGTAACTACACGTAAAGCACAAACAACTACTCCGCGTAAGACGACATATAATCCACAACCGCGGTACCAACCTCCAGTAGCAAAAACAACAACGCCCCCGGTTACACAGGCTCCTGCAAGCACTGCACCATCGCAAGAAACAACAGGTGCGGGTACAGGTACCGCAACTACCGGAACCGGAACTACTGGTGATGGTACTTCAGCTGGTACAACCACTGAAGCAAAGAAGAATACAGGCTGGAGTAAGGCAGCAAAAGGTGCGGCTGTTGGAGCCGGAGCTGGTGCCGTAGCTGGAGCTATCCTTGGTAAAAATGCAAAAGGTGCCGTCATAGGAGCAGTAATAGGCGCAGGCGGAGGCTACATACTTGGCAAAAAACAAGATAAGAAAGATGGCAGAACGCCATAATCAATGCTTTATAATATAATTTTAAGGGTTGCCAACTGGCAACCTTTTTTATTTTAAGTACCAGGTAATCTTATACAAAGAAAACTAAGAATTTCATTACCACTATGATTCTATAAGATCCCACAAGTTTCCATACTTATCTTTAAAAACGGCAACCTTTCCCCAGGCTTCCTGAACGGGTTTCCTGGTAAATTCTACCCCGGCAGATGTCAGCCTGGCAAAGTCTGCATCAAAATCATCGGTGTGTAAAAATAAGAATACTCGTCCTCCTGCTTGGTTCCCTATAGCCATTTTCTGATTTTCATTTGCAGCCTTTGCCAATAGAATGTGTAAACCTGCTTCACCGCCCGGAGATACTACTACCCACCTTTTGTCCGGACTTAAGAAATTATCTTTTATCAATATAAATCCTAAGTCCCTGGTGTAATAACTTATTGCATCATCATAATCAGGCACGAGCAAGGAAAGCTGAAAAAGTTTTAGCGCCATACTTATCCCAGTTTAGACTTAAGAAAACCTTCTATCGCACTGCAAGGAACCAGGAAAGGTTTTTCCTCTATTATAATTTCCAGTTGCTGGCTAATTACCTGGTAGGTTCCCAGTATGGTATTGCCGAAAACACTAACGTTGAACTGGCCCTGATTTTCATCCCCCGTTAAGTTACCACCCTGGCTTTCTATACTCTTCCTGGCTTTAATCATTATTTCAGCAGCCGAACCTGAAAAATCAATTGAAAATTTACATGCACTCATATTGTTTTTTTATTCCTTAAAAATTAGAATGCAATTTATGGATTCTGTCCTTCTCTAAAGGGATAGATTGATTGTTTGTATAAAAATTCGGTAGTTGAAATTCAGGAACGGTTTATGTATGAGAAACTTGATTTAAAAAACAACATAAAACTTTTAACCCATGGCAAATTCAAAATTACTAGGTGGTGCTATATTAGGAGCCGCTGTTACCCTTGCACTGTATAAGTTATACAGCATGACAGAAGATGAGCGGGCAGAACTTGTAGACCACATTAAAGAAACAACAAGCGGTCTGCTGGACGATGCAGAAAAGACCATTGAAAAAATTGAAAGCTACATGTCAGAAATTAAAGATAAAGGAGAAGGGGAGTGGATTGATAAAATGCATGTAGTAAAAAGAATGCTAGGAGATTTTTACGGACGGGAAGCCTCCAATAAATCTCTTGGATATAAATAATGAATTTCTTGTTCATAAAAAAAGCTGCAAAATTTGCAGCTTTTTTTATACCAGTTCTAATGCTGGAAAATATAATTGACCATTAATTCCTGCCATCTTTCTTATCTTTTGAACGGCCGATGATGTAACCACCACCTGCACCTATAACGGCGCCTATTATTGCGCCTTTGGCATTTCTACCCACAACTGCTCCGCCTACAGCGCCAACACCAGCGCCTATAGCAGCACCTTTCGCAGCCTTACTCCAACCTTTTTTCTTTGTTGTAGTACTTGCAGTTGTACCACTCGTTCCGCTGCCGCTACTTCCACCGGAACCTGCTGTAGAACGCCTTGTAGTCGATCTGGTACCAGATGATCTTGATGTGTTACGAACAGGTGCTTTAGCTTCTGGAACTGCCTCACCAGCGGAATAAGCGGAATTTGCTCCGTATATACCAGAGCTTACCACTTGCTGATTAGAATAGCCTGTATCACCATAAGCTCCGGAATTATAATAACCGCTGTCAGATAACATAACCATATCGCGGTTTGAATCAAGTGTGGATTTTTGCTTGCAGGCCCCGAAAGCAGTAACCAATGCAAGTCCGAGTATTAACTTTTTCATTTTATTCGATTTAGTATTTAAATTGTCCTTGTTTATCCCCTAATTACATAATACCATGCCAGTAGTCCTTTAAAATTTTTAAAAGACCCTAAATTTTACATAAAAGTATGATTTTTAATTAATTATAAAAATGTTAGTAAATTAATTCCAGCGATAATCACGTACATAGGCCGCTAATTGTTCCTTATAGGTACTACTGGTAAAAACGTTATAAAGAGTATTTATATTGGCTGGGTCTATTATAGAACGCAAAGAACTTTTAGCCATATCAAAACGGTCTATTTCATCACTATCTAACGTTATAAGCCTGACAACCTGGTCGATGGTAAAATAATTAGTAGCGTTTGAAAATGCCGTGAGTACAGCTGTTTTTTTAGCACCAGGGAACCATTGTTTCCTGATGTCTTCATAAAGTACATTAAAATTCGTTTCATTCATAGCCGCTTTATCGTAAGTAGTAGAATAGCCACCATTATTGGCCGTAGATGAAGTAAAATTATTTACGTAGCGGATTAAGTCTTCTCTGTAGGTGGTATTAGAAAATAAATCGTAAACCTGGTAAAAATAAGAAGGGTCAGTTATAGAACGATATGAAGCTTTAGCCAAATCCAGCCGATCAGACTCATTCTCATCAACAGTAATTATCTGGCGTGCCTGGTCAGTTGTAAAATAATTATTTATGTTGGTAAAAGCTTCCAATGCTGCAGTTTTTTTTGCGCCGGGAAACCATTGCTTCTTAATATTTTGCAGCAGAATTGCGTACTCTGCTGTGGACATAGGCGTCTTCACAGCAGTACCCTGGCCATAATTATAACCATTGCCGGGATTATTAGTATCATAATTACGAACGAAATACTGAAGTTCATTCCGTATATTTTGGGTTGTAAAAGAATTAATAACAGTATTAGTAAAGCTGTTCGGATCTGTAACGGCTCTGTAAGAAATTTTTGCTAACTGAAATCTTTCATTTTCATCACTTATAAGCATTAGCAATTGATTGATTTGATAAGAAGAAAAATAATTCCCCTGGGATACGAATGCTGTATTTAATGCATTGATCTTTGCTCCCATCTGCCAGATGTTCCGCGTGGTGTTGTATAAGTTTGTGAAGCTTTCCTGGTTCATTGCCACACGAGTATTTGTAGTGCTTCCTGCTCCTATGCTCTTGACATAATTAGCCAGGTCGTTCCTGCTTGACTGGTACCTCAATAATGTATAGACAGTTGTAAAATTATCCGGATCAACAACATTACCGAATGCACTCTTTGCCAGGGCAAGTCGATTTGCTTCACCCGTCGCAAGGTTTATTAATTGCCTTACCTGCGTAGATGTAAAATAATTCGTTCTGTTGGCAAACACGGTATTCAATGCCGCTATCCGGGATGCCATTTGCCTGTTAGAATTGATTTCGTTATAAATGATATTAAAATTATTTGTGTTCATGGCTACTCTTTCGTTTCCCCGGTTGCCCCTGTTTCCTCTGTTGCCATGATTGCCATTAGAATTTGACAGGGTTTCCCTAAAATCCATGGTGCCGTTACCATTCACAGTAATTATTAAATCATAGTTATCCCTTATAAAAAATTTGCGGGTATCATTTCGGCGTGAGTTATTATTATGGGTAACCATAAGCGTATGTTCTCCTTCAGAAACGCCCGGAATTACCGCACTGTTATAGCCCACATTAGAAGCCTGGCTTTTGCCTGTATAGGTACTAAGGCTATAATTGGTTCCATCTATATTAATTGTCCGGTTTACATTGCCGTTTAGCATTACCGTAATAGTAGATGTTTGTGCAACTACAAGTAAGGATAAGCATAGGAAAATAACCAGGGAAGTAAGTCTTTTCATATTTTGCATATTTATTTTGTGAATAAGAGTGTTCACTTGAAAGAAACAAAGTTTATGCCGTTGCCCACATGTAATTGAAAACAAACAACTAAGAATGTTGTAAAGCCTAATTTTGTGAAATATTTTTACAATTAAATTTTTTTTATGGTCCTCATTATAATTGGAATTATTTTATTAATACTCAGCTTCACGCTCAAAGTTTCCCCTGTATTTATAAAGCAGGCGAAAACGGCAAGATTTATTGCCATTGCCTTAATTGTACTTGGGATTTTTTCCACAGCTTTTGTGCAAATTAATGCCGGACAGGTAGGCGTTAAGAAATTATTTGGTAAGGTGCAGGCAGATGTACTGTCCAGCGGCCTTCACATTGTGAACCCACTTTATGAAATTGATCATTTTGACGTAAAAACACAGAATTATACAATGAGTGGCATTCATGATGAAGGCAAACAAAGTGGAGATGATGCCATCAGAGTTCTTACAGCAGATGGCCTGGAAGTTACCATTGACCTGACAGTATTGTATAAGGTTGTGGGAATAGAAGCACCAAAGATTGTTCGTGAAACGGGAAGTGATTATGAGGAAAAAATTGTGCGACCTATAACCCGTACACGCATAAGAGACAATGCTGTTTATTATGATGCCATAGCACTTTACAGCACAAAAAGAGACGAGTTTCAAAACCGAATTTTTAAAGGTATAGAGCTGGATTTTAAAAAGCGCGGCCTGGTACTTGAAAATTTGTTAGTGCGAAATATTACTTTACCATCTGCTGTAAAATCTTCTATTGAACAAAAAATACAGGCAGAACAGGATGCACAGAAAATGCAGTTCGTCTTGCAGAAAGAACGACAGGAAGCGGAACGGAAGCGGGTAGAAGCTCAGGGCATTGCAGATTACCAGCGTATTATTAATGAAAGCCTTACAGACAGGCAATTGCAATATGAGCAAATTAAAGCCATGAAAGACCTGGCAGCATCAACTAATGCCAAATTAATAATGATGGGTGGCAAAGGCAGCCCCGTCATTATTGATACCAAATAAAATTAATAATTTAATTTCTCTGCATCTTCTTTTCGGCTGTGCAGGTTTATTCTTACTTCCCATTCCAGGTATACCTGTGTAAGTTCTATTTCTGCAAAGAAGTTTTTATAAGTAGAAACTTCACCATCCAACGCCAAAGAAGTAACAGTAAAACGAACATCATCATCAGGTGCTTCAAATTCGCCATGAAATTTCAATTTATGGCCTTCCTCTTCAATTACAGCACGCTTAACCTGCTGGTATAACTGGTGGTATAATTTAGATGCCTCCTTATAATTCTCACCTTTATACATGATAGCCTGGTAGGCGGCCGTTGTATCCTGCAGGGAATGAAACCGCATAAGCGACGACTGTACTGCGCCTGGTAAAGATTGTTTCACCGCATATATGTCCACATCTTCTGCTGCAGAAATTTTCTCACCCTGGATAGAATAATAATTATGTGAATATGCTTTTACAACCTCCTGGAAACTGGAAGTTATACCGTTAGCAGGCTCAAAGTTTTTTAAAATCTGCGCCTGTAAAAGTGAGGAGGACATCAAAAAAATAAGCCCTGAAAGTATCTTCTTCATAAAGCAGAATTGGTTGCACGCAATTTAATGCAATTTGTTTCGTTATACACTTGTAGTATTTTAATTTAGAAATAAAACTATATTGCAGGTACTACAACACGTGAGCATAAATTATTTATATAATTTTCCCCACCTTTGAAAACATACACACATTTACCTGTATCCAATTATCCCTGAAAAGAACAATGACTGTGAAAAACCTTCGCCCTAACGAAGGTTTTTTTTAATCTGTTACCATATTAAAATTTTAAGCAGCATTTTAATTATGGACTAAGTTTTTACCCATCATAACACCCAGCCAAAAAAAAGAACCTTCTACGGAAGGTTTTTTTATTTTTTGGAACCAAACAGGCCTGATGTATTTAGAAACGATCTTCTGTATCCATTTCTTTAGCGATGGCCATAAAGTACTTCTTCGTTCGAACTTTAATATCAAAATATAATTATTAGTTGCTAATGTAGGATATTTGAAATATGAAAGCAGCACCGGTAAAAGATTTGAAATCTGCCCTGGAAACACGCAGCCCCGATGAATTATTGCAATTGTGCCTGCGGATGATCAAGTATAAAAAAGAAAATAAAGAACTGGCAACATACTATATTTTCGAAAAAGACAACGAAGCGGGTTATATCATTGCTGTAAAAGATAACCTGGACCTGCTTTTTGCAGATGTAAATAAAACACAATTATATTATGCCCGTAAAAACCTCAGGAAAATTTTACGCACTGCCGGCCGTTTTATAAAGTATAGTGAAGAAGATACTACAGAAGTGGAGATATGGCTGTATGTAGCCGAGGCCATACATGACCTGAATCTGCCATTAAAAAAATCAGTAGCCTTGCAAAGCCTGTACAATAACCTCCTGAAAAAAATTGATAAAAAACTGGGAAGCCTGCATGAAGATCTGCAATACGATTACAGGAGACAACTGGAAAAATTGCCGTTAGCCTGAGGAAAATTTATCCGTATAATTAGTCTTAAATTCGCTGGTATGAAACTTCGCATGATAACTTTATTTGCGCACCTGATATTTTTTGTTCTAGGATCAATAAATGTATGCAGCCAGGTAGCTTCTTCAAAGTTTACACAGGTAATGAAAGATAAACAAATTGCGCTCATCCGTGAAGCTGCCAGCCATGCCTGGGCGGGTTATATGGAATATGCTAAGGGTTATGATGACCTTAAACCGCTAACATTGAAAGGACGAAACTGGTACCCGCATTCTTTATTAATGACACCAGTTGATGCCTGGGATACATTCACCATCCTGGGATTAAAGAAAGAAGCAAGCGAAGCCAAAGGGCTTGTACTAACGGGTTTAGATTTTGATGTTGATAATGAAGTACAGGTTTTTGAAATCACTATCCGGCAATTAGGCGCATTGATAACTGCTTATGAACACGAACACAACATCCGTGTATTACAACTGGCAAAAGATCTTGCAGACAGGCTGATGCCGGCCTTTAATACACCCACGGGTATGCCTTATCGTTATGTGCACCTGCAGACTGGTAAAATCCGGGATTCTATAAATAACCCGGCAGAAATAGGTACGTTGTTACTGGAATTTGGACAACTTTCAAAAATCACCGGAGATAATAAATATTTTGCGGCAGCCAAAAGAGCCGTTATGGAGGTTTATAAAAGACGGGGCAAAACAGGTTTACCGGGAGAACAAATTAATGTAATTACCGGCGAATGGAAAAGCACTGCTACCCATATAAGCGGTTATATTGATTCATATTATGAATATCTCTACAAAGGATGGCTCCTATTTGGTGATGAAGATTTCCACCAGGCCTTTGAAACTCACGCCGCCGCTATAAAAAAACATTTGTTTGTAAATACTCCTCATGGCTTATTCATGAAGCATGCAAATATGAATACTGGTGAATTGATATCGTATGAATATGGCGCATTAGATGCTTTCTATGCCGGGTTGCTGGCACTTTCCGGCGATGTAGAAGCAGCAAAAAAAAACCAGGCAGCAAACTACTACATGTGGACGCATTTCAACGTAGAACCCGAGGCATTTGATTTTATGAAGGATACCCTCATGTCAGCATACTATATTTTAAGGCCTGAAAATATTGAAAGCTGTTATTATTTATACCGCCTAACCAAAGATGACCGGTATCTTTTCGAAGGGCGGCAAATGGTAAGTGATATACTGCAACATTGCCGTACACCTGAAGCATTTGCCTCATTAAAAAATGTAAAAACATTTGAACAACACAATTCCATGGAAAGTTTCTTTTTCGGGGAAACCCTTAAGTATGCATACCTGCTGTTTGCCCCGGAGAAAACTATTAATTTAAAGAAACAGGTTTTTAATACTGAAGCGCATTTATTCAACATAAAAAAGAAATAATCCCCGTGCATATCCAGGACTTTAAAAATATTTTTTTTATCGGAATAGCGGGTACGGGCATGAGTGCCATTGCACAGTATCTTGCCGGCACTTCTGTTAAAGTAAGTGGCAGTGATCGGTATTTTCGCCCTGATGTTATAAATGATACCCGCATAAAACTGGAGCTGGCAGGCATACAATGTTACCTTCAGGATGGAAGCGGTATTACCGGCGCAACTGATCTCGTCGTAGCGTCAACAGCTGTAGAAGACACAGTTCCGGAAATTATAAAAGCCCGCTCATTGCAAATTCCTATCATGAAGAGGAGTGAAGTACTGGCTTTGATTGCAGAAAGCAAAAAAACCATTGCCATCGGTGGCACCTCCGGCAAAAGCACAACCAGTGCCATGCTTTTTGATATTCTGACCACCGCCGGGCTTTCTCCATCCATCATTAGCGGGGCCGGGCTTATCAGTATCATCAAAACAGGGCGCATTGGTAATGCCATGAATGGAAAAGGGGAGTGGCTCATTATAGAAGCAGATGAAAGTGATGGGTCTATTATTCAATATAAACCCGAAATCGGTATCGTATTGAACATTGATAAAGACCACCAGGAAATAAATGAGTTAATCAGTATTTTCAGCACCTTTAGTCATAATACAAAAGAAAATTTCATCGTCAACCATGCCAATATAATCTCCCGACATTTATCACGGGGAAGCATGTACGATTTTTCAGGTAACCCGGAAGATAATTGTTCATACGTGCCGGAAGATTTTCAGCAAAATGGAATGTCCATACAATTTTCTGTGCAGCATGTACCCTTTTTTATAAAAACGGTAGGCAGGCACAATATGGAAAATGCGCTGGCTGCAATCGCTGCCGCTGCTGCTGTGGGCGTTTCTCTTGAAACTTCGGCGGAAGCTTTAAAAAATTACGAAGGTATTTATCGCCGCCACCAGGTCATTGGACAGCATAGCAATATTGTACTCATAGACGACTATGCACATAACCCTGTAAAATGTGCAGCTTCTATAAAAGCCTGCCAGCCTATTTCACCGAAGGTAATTGCCTGGTTTCAACCTCACGGTTATACACCCACACGTTTTCTGAAAGATGACTTTATCAAAGAAATTTCTGAAGCTTTAAGGGATGAAGATGAAATATGGATGAGTGAGATTTTTTATGCAGGGGGTACTACCCAGAAAAACATTTCTGCAAATGATCTTATACAAGGCATAAAAGCGAATGGTAAAAAGGCCTTTTTTGTAGAAGACAGGAAGGATTTTTTTAATACCGTAAAGGTGCATTTAACTGGCCATATAGTCCTGCTACTGATGGGCGCCCGCGACCCCGGATTAGAAGGCTTTGCCAGCGAGGTTTGGAATAATCTTCAACAATTACCTGTACCATGACCATGCTGCTCACTAATATTAAAACATTAATAGGGTGCCATGCTCCATTATTGCCGCTGCGTGGTGATGACCTGGCCTCTCTGAATGCTATTGAGAATGCTTTTGTTTTAGTGGAAGATGGGCTGGTGGCTGACTTTGGCGCAATGCAGGATCTGTCATGGAAAGTTCCGCACCCGCCAAAAGAAGTGTATGACTGCAGTAATAGGATGGTGTTGCCTTGCTGGTGCGACAGCCACACACACCTTGTATTTGCCGGCAGCCGCGAAAATGAATTTGTTGATAAAATCCGTGGCTTGTCTTATGCAGAAATTGCTGCGAGGGGTGGGGGGATTTTAAATTCGGCGGCGAGGTTAAACGAAACATCAAAAGATGAACTTTTTTGCCTGGCATGGCAAAGGTTAAAACAAATAACGGTAACGGGTACGGGCTCTGTAGAAATAAAGTCAGGATATGGGCTGAGTGTAGAAGGAGAATTAAAAATGTTGCGGGTTATAAAAAAACTTAAAGAAAAATCATCCCTGCAAATTAAAAGTAGTTTTTTAGCAGCTCATACTTATCCTTCTGAGTATAGGGAAAATCATGAAGGATATATTAAACTTATCCTGGAAGAAATGCTGCCGGTAATTGTCCGGGAAAACCTGGCAGATTATATAGATGTTTTTTGTGAGCAAGGATTTTTTTCTATAGAAGAAATGATAAGCGTTTGTAAAGTTGCTGCCCGACATGGATTAAAACCCAAACTGCATATTAACCAACTCAATAGCATTGGAGGTCTGCAGGCCGCGATAGCCCTTAATGCTTTATCAGTTGATCACCTGGAGGTAATGACAGGAGAAGATGTAAAAGATTTAGCAGCCTCGGATACGATTGGAACTTTGCTACCCACTGCAGCCTATTTTTTGCGGATGCCTTTTCAGCCGGCGAGAAAATTAATGGATGCCGGAGCTGCTATAGCGCTTGCCAGTGATTATAACCCCGGGTCTTCTCCCTCCGGCAATATGCAGGGAGTAGTTTCCATGGCATGCATAGGCATGCGCATGTTGCCGGCAGAAGCTATTAACGCGGCCACTATTAATGGTGCATTTGCCATGGAAGTGGCTGATTCCGCGGGGAGTATTGCAATTGATAAGCGGGCAGACCTAATCGTAACGAAAGAAATACCCTCTGTAGATTACCTGCCCTATGCCTTTGGTGAATATCATATAGCGCGGGTTATGATAAAAGGAGAGTGGCAGTAAATGAAGTTGACAAAATTGCGGCCCATCAAAATGTACTAATTGAAATCAAAATATTTATTGTTTCAGTAAGCGCTTTCGCCCACATTTTATAATGCACATTTATAACCTTCCCGGAATCTTACAGGTATTAATGTATTAATAATTTACATTGAATCTGCAAGTGTTGAACTTTCCTTACTTGTCCATCTGTAACTTCCTTTATCATTTTAAATAATAATTTTGCGCCCTCTTCCCCCATTTCATATGAACTTTCTTCTATAGATGCTACCGGTTTGTGATCCAAATATTCAAACAAAGGAAGGTTTCCAAAACCCGCAAAATCAATATTTTTTAATTGGGTTGGAGTGTTCTTTTTCAGGTATTCCAGCGCATCAAGGTTAATATAATTTTTAAAAGCAAATATAGCCGTAGGAGGTAATTTCATTTTCATATACCAATCCATAGCCTGGAAAGTAGATTCTTTTGTAAGGTCAACCACTTTTACCAAATCACGTTGAAAAGGAATTGAATATTTTTTCAACGCGGCTTTATACCCTTCTAACCTGGAGTAACTTACCGCCATTGATTTAGGGCCCATCAGGTGACCTACCCTATTATGCCCTTTTTTAATCAAAAATTCTGTCGCTTTAAAAGCCCCATCTTCATTATCCGCAGTGATATAATTAAACAATTCATCTTTTGGGGATCGGGCAATAAATACCACAGGAATTCCTATGTCTTCCAATTTCTGAAAAGAAGCCATGTTCCGGGTTTCTTTAGTGATGGTTGCAATAACTCCGTCTACCCGGTTACGCTTCATCAGGTCAACAATTTTTTCTTCTTTTAATGGATCCTCATGCGATTGAGATACAATTACATTGTATTTTTCAGTGGCTGCGATATTCTCAACTCCATTGATAGCCAGTACAAAAAACTGGTCGAGCAAATTTGGAATAATCAGTCCGAGAGTAAATGTTTTACTGAGCTTAAAATGTCTTGCTGCCTCATTTGGCGTATAATTCCATTCTGTCGCTTGTTTTTTTACCCGTTGCCGAGTAAGTAAACTGATGGATTTGTCATCGCTAAGCGCCTTTGAAACAGTTGAAACAGACATATTTAGTTTCAAAGCGATGTCTTTAATTGTAATAGCTTTTTTCATGTCTGCATTTAGAAAGTCTTCATACAAATTTAGAAAAATTATACCGCTATATAGATTTGATTTCAATTTGAAATTACCTGAAAAAAAAGGGAGTCAATTTTCATATTGGAAGAAAATTCCACTCGAAACCGGGGCTAACTAACGGTTTAAAATTCTATTTCAATCGTTGTAGTAGTGATAAACATTGATTCCGTCTCTACAATCAATGGAATGTTTATAAATTAGAGTGCTGAAGCAGCTTCTGGTATTGCTTATTCATTCATTTAAACGATTGCTTATGTTATTCTCTACATGGATCAGAAAACTCTCTCTGTTGTTTTTTGCCGGGTTTCTTTGCCTTCCGGCTTGCCTTTACGCACAAACTACCACTATAAAGGGTCGGGTAACTGATGCTGATGGAAAGCCCTTGCAAGGTGTGTCCGTTAATTTAAAGCGAAGTAATTCAGGCGCCATTACTACAGGAAATGGCTTATATATACTTTCATTTACAAAAAAGGGAGGAGATGTCCTTGTTTTTTCTTCTGCAGAATTTATTGACCAGGAAATTGTGGTAGGAAGTGATGCTGAAGTAAATGTTCAATTAGAAAGAAATGCCCAATCTTTAACTGACGTTGTAGTGGTGGGTTATGGCACACAACGGCGCAAGGATGTTACCGGCTCGGTAGTATCTCTTGATAAGCAACGATTGGAAAGCATGCCAAATTCAAATGTTTTACAAGCCATGGAAGGTGCTGTGGCCGGTCTCAATATTAATACGAATGGTGGTGGAGCCGAAGGAAATAATGTGAGCATTGTGATTCGGGGACAAAAGTCGATTAATGGCAACCGTAGCCCTCTGATTATATTAGATGGAATTCCCTATAACGGATCTATTTCTGATATTAATCCTTCAGATATCGGTTCTGTTGATATATTGAAAGATGCTTCAGCATTGGCAATCTATGGTGCCAAAAGTGCAAACGGCGTTATTTTGGTAACCACAAAAAAAGGTTCTGGTGGAAAACCTGTTATTTCATATGATGGATATTTTGGCTCTCAGCAATATGACAACCTTCCACCTATATTAATGGGAGACGATTTTTATAATTTTAAAATTACCCGTGAACCTACATCTATTACTTCTTCAGAATTAGCTTATTATAATTCCAAAAAATATACTAACTGGCTTGATCTTGCGACCCGCAAGGGGAGCAGCTCACAACATACATTAGGAATACGGGGAGGTAATAGCAGTGTTAAGTATTATGCATCGCTATCCCTGCTTGATGTAAAGGGGATTGCTATTAATGATAAATTTAAACGATTATCCAGTCGTATCAACCTCGACATAAATATCACAAATTGGTTAACGTATGGTACCAATACACAGTTGTCTTTTAACGACAGAAGTGGTTTATCTCCCACATTTAGCGGAGATTATGGTGCTTATTTATTTAACCCATTGACAACGCCATATGATTCTGCAGGAAAACTTACTGTCTACCCCTGGCCGGAAGATACTTACTTTGAAAACCCTTTAGCCCCCACACTTGCTAAAAGCCGGGATAATACCTATAAATTATTTACAACGAATTATTTGCAAGTGAAACTTCCTTTTGTACCAGGGCTAAGTTACCGGCTTAATACCGGCATCGAATACCAAAACAGGGATGTTAAAACTTATTTTGGACGAAACACAAGAAGAGGGTTACTGGCCGGGGGAAGCCTTACACAAAGCGATAATATTTCTAAAAATTATACGATTGAAAATATTTTAAATTACGACCGTAGTTTTAATAAGCATAACCTGGGCTTTACCGGCCTCTATAGTTACGAGGAAGATGTAATAACAAACAACGGTCTTTCAGCCGAAAATTTTCCAAATGATGTACTTACTTTTTACCAGGCAAGTGTAGCTTCACTTGTTACACCCAGTGCATCCCTGGCAAAAGAAACAACCATTTCTCAAATGGCCCGGCTGAATTATAATTATGACAGCAGGTACCTGTTAACGTTAACGGGTAGGCGAGATGGATATTCCGGGTTTGGCGAAAGTGAAAAATTTTCTTTCTTTCCTTCTATAGCAGTCGGGTGGAACATTAGTAATGAAAAATTCTTTGAATCAAATAAAATTGTTGATGATTTAAAATTAAGATTGTCCTATGGCTCTAATGGCAATACTGCTGTTACTCCGTATCAGACCCTGGCAAAATTATCAAACCTTACTTATGTTGACGGGCAAACAACTGCGGCGGGTTATATACCCACAAGTTTTGCTAACCCTTTGCTACGCTGGGAAACTTCTACTACAGGAAACATCGGTCTTGATTTCAGTATTATTCATAGAAGGTTATCAGGTAGCCTGGATTATTATCATACTAATACACATGATCTGCTGTTAAACAGGAGTGTTTCTTCGGTGCAGGGTATAACAGAAATTACACAAAATATAGGTAAAACCAGCAACCAGGGTTTTGAATTAAGCCTGTCTAGTACTAATTTCAGGACACAGGATTTTAGCTGGTCAAGTACTGCGAATTTAACCATAAACCGAAATAAAATTGTTGACTTATATGGCAATGGGTTAAGCGATACATTGAACCAATGGTTCATTGGTAAGCCTATCAATGTAAGGTTTGGTTATGAAAATGCGGGAGTATGGCAAATAAATGATGATACGGCTAATACCCCACAGGGATTGGTACGGCCCGGCTATGCCAAAGTAAGAGATGTAAATGGTGATGGCATTATTACTGGTGCTGACAGAACTATTATCGGAAATATTCAACCCAAATTTACCTGGGGATTAAGTAATACGTTTACCTATAAAAATATTAGTCTTTATGTTTTTGCCTATGGCGTGCAGGGATCTCATGAAGTAAACACATTGATGTCAGACAATAATGTAAACTCGGGTGTCCGTTATACAACTGTGGTAAAAAATTGGTGGACACTTACTAATCCAACCAACGACTATTATGGAAACATTGTGGGAGCTAATTCAAAAAGTGCCGGCATTGTTCAGAACAGCAGCTTTGTAAGAATAAGAGATATTTCATTGAGCTATGATTTCGCAGGAAGATTACTGGAGAAAGCAGGGCTTAGCAAGTTTCGGGTATATCTGCAAACAAGAAACCCTTTCACCTTTACAAAATGGACCGGTCTTGATCCTGAATTTACAAGCCAGACAACAGTTCCCTTACAAAAGGAATTTCTTGTGGGGTTGAATGTAAGTTTATAATTTTTTAAATCAGACTAAATAAAAAAATATGAAAATATATAATAAAATTATCCTGGTTTTCTCACTCAGTTTAATGGGAATCAGTTGTTCTAAAGACAGGCTTAATGAAGATTCTGCAGGTGTACTTACTGCTGATCTTCTGTATACCACTAAAGCAGGATTCGAAAATGGTTTGAATGGTTTATATAGCGAAGTAAGAAGGTATCGGTCCGGCAACGTACTCAACCAAATAAATAATATTATGAATATCCAGGCAGTAATAGGGGTTGATAATGCCTATGGTAATTACCGGGATCCGCAGGTGGATGTTTTTAATTTATGGAAAACTATTAATCAGCCGGGATTTAGTCAATATTCGCGTGTCTTTGCCTGGTTGTATGAAACCATTAACGCCGCCAATACAATTGTTGACAGGTCAGCAAATCCCGCCATTGACTGGACAGATGCAGAAAAAAACAGGATCGTGGCCGAAGCAAGAACCATTCGTGCCTGGTGCTACAGGCATCTTACTTATTTATGGGGAGATGTGCCATTAACACTGGAGGAATCAAGAGGTAACAATATTAAAACCAATTGGACAAGAACTCCACGGGCAGAAGTGAGAAAAGCAATGGAAGCAGATTGGTTGTTTGCAGAACAATATTTGCCGGATGTGGCTACCAGTGATGCAAAACTAATTAAAGGAATTCCTCAACATTACCTTGCAGAATTGTACCTGGCCACAGGGGAATATGATAAAGCAAAAACAGAAGCATTAAAAGTAATTAATAACCCAAGCTATAAATTGATCACTGTACGGTATGGCGTAAACGCTACAAAGCCGGGCACGCCATTTACGGATATGTTTATTGATGGTAATTCAAAGCGAAGCCAGGGGAATACAGAAGCCTTATGGGTAATTCAAAATGAGTTACTCGTTCCGGGAGGAGAAGGAAATACAATTATGCGGAGGTATTGGGTAAACAGGTACTATTCGATTAAGGTGGGTACAAAAAGTCCTTTTCTTATCTCTGCTGAGAACGGTGGCCGTGGTCTTGGCAGACTGGGCCCAACAAGATTTGCATTAAATTTATATGCCACTAATGATGACAGGGGATCCGACTTTGCATTCCGTCATTATTATTTAATCAATAATCCAGTTGGAATTCCTACCGGCACCAACCCCAGAACAGGTATGGCTTATAGATTAGGAGATACGATTTTCTTGGATAAAACGGGATTAGAAAAATTATCAAATCCTAACTGGCCGAGTCCTACTAAATGGGACTATTCCCAGCCAGCTCCTTTAGATGTTGTAGACCAGGAATATAATGACCAGGTATTCCTGCGTTTAGGAGAAACATATTTGGTTTTGGCAGAAGCTAATTTCCGTCTTAACGATTTGCAGGGCGCTGCAGATGCCATTAATATTTTAAGAAACCGTGCAAGGGCTACACCAATAACAGCGGGCCAGGTAACAATAGATTTTATTCTTGATGAAAGATCAAGAGAACTATTTTCTGAAGAAGACCGCAGGTATGCGTTATTGAGAACTGGAAGATGGCTGCAAAGAACCCAACTTTACAATAAAATTGCAGGACCGAACATAGTTGAAAGGGATACTATTTTACCCATTCCACAGGATGTTATTGATGCAAACCTTACAAGTCCGATGCGACAAAATCCGGGATATTTTTAAAATAACGTAATGTATTTTTTAATAAGACATCCTGTTTTAATAACAATATTATTTGTTACAGTTGCGCTTTCTAATGTATTTGCCCAATCAACAAATGGCAGAACAATATTTTCTATTAATGATGGCTGGAAATTTTTGCCAGGAGGGGCAGCTTATGCAGAAACGGTGAAGTTTAATGATGAGCAATGGCAAAAGGTTTCGCTGCCACATACGTGGAATGCATCAGATGCTTTTGATGATGATTTAACGTACAGGAGAGGGATAAGCTGGTATCGTAAAATTTTACATCTTATCCCTACATTCAAAGACAAAAAAATTTACCTGTATTTTGAAGGTGCCAACCAGTTGGCGCAGGTTTATGTGAATGGGTATTTTGCAGGGGAACACAAAGGGGGCTACACCGGCTTCGCAATAGACATTACAAATTATATTAACCTGGATACGAACAGCGAAAATATAGTTGCGGTTCAGCTTAGCAATGCACACAATCCATTTATTCCACCACTTAATGTTGGTTATGCATCCTATGGCGGCATTTACCGGGATTCATGGCTGATTGCAACAAATCAATTTCATTTCCGTGATATTAATAATAATGCAGCTGGGGTCTATATTACAACACCTGTAGTGAGTAAGGAGCTGTCCACCGTTGCGGTTAAAACAATTATAAAGAATGAATCGGCAAACAACAAACCTGTAAAGTTTATCAACAAACTATTTGATGCAAAAGGCAATGAAATAACATCTATCATTCAGACATTAACCCTCGCCGCAGGCCAGGAAACAAATGTTACGATTGTAAGCGATAAAATTAAAAATCCGCACTTGTGGAGTCCCGAAGATCCATATTTGTATAGGCTGGTAAGCCAGTTGTTAGTGGATGGAAAAATTGTGGATGAATTGGAAAATAAAATCGGGTTTCGCTGGTTTAGTTTTGATAAAGGAAATGGATTTTCTTTAAATGGCCATAAACTTATTTTACGGGGCACTAACCGTCACCAGGACATGCAGGGAAAAGGGGACGCCCTTTCTATGGAAGACCACCAAAGAGATATGCAGCTCATAAAAAATATGGGCTGTAATTTTCTTCGGCTGGCACATTATCCGCAAGCTGCTGAAGTATTGAAACTGGCGGATGAATTAGGATTGTTGATTTGGGAAGAAATACCGGTGGTAAATTTTATTACCAATCACCCGGAGTTTTTGCAGAATACAGAAAACATGATTCATGAAATGATTACACAGGGATATAATCATCCTTCCGTAATTATGTGGGGCTCAAACAATGAAATTTTATTGCATGGCCCCGATGGAGAAAGAATTGGCCGGCATAATGATACAGCTTATTTGTCTGTGGTAAAAAAATTTACACAAGCATTGGATAGTACCGTAAGGGCTGAAGATCCCAATCGTTACAGTACAATGGCTATGCATATCAGCGGCGATTATACCACATACGGATTGGATACTATATCACAAGTGGCGGGTTATAATATCTACAGCGGATGGTATTCCGGCAAAGTAGAAGATTTATCTAATGACCTGGATAGGAGAAAACGCAACGGTCACAATGTTTTTATCAGTGAGTACGGCGCAGAAGGCGAAGTAAGACTGAATACCGAAAATCCTGAACGCTTTGATTACACAGGCCAATACCAGCGTTATTACCATGAGTCTTATCTGAGGCAAATAAATCAGCGGCCCTGGTTAGCCGGAACCGCCATCTGGAATGAATTTGATTTCTCTCAACCCAATATAGGTGGCCCGCAACCTCATCGCAATCAAAAAGGATTGATTACCTGGGACAGAAAACTTAAAGACGCTTATTATTTCTATAAAGCAAACTGGAACCCGGAACCCATAGTCTATATAGCTTCAAGGGATTGGCTGACAAGGGGCGGAACGAAAAATGAACCATCAACAATTGATGTGTACTCCAATGCAGATGAAGTAACACTTTTTATAAATGGCATATCACAAAAAACGAAAAAAGGAAATGATGTAAAGAAATTTTCCTGGAAGGTTCAGTTGAAAGATGGAAACAATAAAATTATAGCATCTGGAAAAATTAATGGAAAAACTTATACCGATAATATTATAGTGGAATACAGGGCATACGATGCAGACTTAAAAGATGTTTCAGCTATCTCCATTAACGCAGGCTCCAATGCACAGTACCTCGACGCTTCAGGAAATGTCTGGATCGAAGATCGCCCATATCAAAAAGGTAGTTTTGGTTACATAGGTGGTTCGTCAAAAGTATTTGACAGAAAAGTGGTGATTGGTAATACGGATGATGAGCCACTTTATTATACTTATGTCGACAGCCTGCAGGCGTACAAATTTGATGTGCCTGATGGAAAATACCGGGTAAGCCTTTTTATGGCTGAGCCATTGAGGTTAAACAACACTGACAGGGTTTACGATATTGTAATTAATAATAACATCGTTGTGAAAGACCTGGATTTAAATGCTCAGTACAATTTTGCGCAGGCTATGTCAAAATTTTTTATTACCGATGCCACAAATAATAATGGTGTTGAAATAAAATTTAATTCCAGGAGAGGCACTGCCATTTTAAATGGAATTAAAATTGAAAAATACTGATAGCAGATTATGATGCATAAAAAAAATAAAAAAGGAATTGTTGTTGCAATAATTATCTGCATTTTCTTAACCGGGATTGTTCACACATTGTCTGCTCAGCCAAATTCGGGTCTGAGTACAAAAGGCACTCACACTTTGCTGTATTTATCTGCGGATCCGCCTGCAGATACAAAGTCGGTTCGTTTTCTTATAG
Source organism: Ferruginibacter sp. (assembly GCA_039926825.1). Lineage (GTDB taxonomy): Bacteria > Bacteroidota > Bacteroidia > Chitinophagales > Chitinophagaceae > Ferruginibacter. The sequence goes on along the minus strand of JBDSWG010000075.1, from coordinate 6,460 downwards.
ATGAAATGCAGGTTTCGGAATTAACCAATCTGTATGCTCAAAAAACAAATACAGTCCCGGTTTGGAAAACCGTGATTGATCCACAATGGCTGGACAAAGGAGAACATATATTAAGAATTGAAGCAACAACAGCTAATGGAATAAAAACACTGGAAACTAAAAAAATTGAAGGTACAAAGCAGAATACCAGCAACAGGGTTTCGCTAACTGGTGAATGGAAATTTGCAGAAATGAGTGAGTTGCCTGCCGGAGCATTGGAAGAAAATCTGGCAATTACTGTCAGGCCAGGGTATAATAAAGGTCACTGGACAAAAGTTTTTGTACCCAATTCCATAGGTGCTGTAAGTGACAAATGGAATAAATACGAAGGCATACTTGGCATGTACCGCAAGCAGGTGAATATTGACAGGAAGAAAGACGAACAGGTAGCGATTCTATTGGAATCCTGCTACTGGAGTGGGCGTGTTTTTATCAATGGTAAAGAAGTTGGGGAAACACATGGCGGTTACCTTCCTTCAAGGTTTGATATTACTAATGATGTAAAAACTGGAAAGAATGAAATTGCTGTTTTGGTAGATAATCGTTTTACCACGATGGGAAATTTTAAACGGTTGAACGAATTCTATTGGAATTGGGGAGGAATAGTACAGGAAGTTTATATTGAAAAAAATCCCGCCGTGGCATTTATAAATCTCCGGGCTGAAGGTGCCATGGATGGTTCTTTGAAACTGCATGTAACTGGCCTGAATAATACAGGAATATCTCAAAATAAAAATATATCAATTGAAGTTTTGAATGCAAATAATAAAAAAGTTTTTGGGCCAGTTAATTTGGATGTAACTATTGCCCCAGGACAGACAATACTTCATTTAAACAAATTACAAGTAGACAATCCAACGCTTTGGGATTTAGACAACCCTTACTTATATACAGTTGTTGTAAAAGGAAATATTGAAACCTTGAAGGAACGTACCGGCTTCCGGGAAGTAAAAGTTGCCGGCATGGATATTTTATTAAATGGAAAACCTTTGCACAACCTGCAGGGCTTTAACCGGCATGCAGATTATCCCGGACTGGGTAGAACACAACCTGCGGGCCTGGTTTACCAGGAACTAAAAATGTTACACGACAAAGGTTTTCGTTTTTTTCGTCCGGCACATTACCCAACCACACCGGCCATGCTGGAAGCAGCAGATGAAATAGGGCTGCTGGTTATTGAAGAGATAAATGTGACTGGGTTAAGAGGTGCAGTGATGGCAACAAAAGAAGTAAAGGATTTTGGCGTGCAACAATTGACAAAAATGATCAACAGGGACAGAAGTCATCCCAGCATTATTGCCTGGAGTGTTGGTAATGAAAATTTTACAGATGAAAAAGGAGCAACAGATTACATAAGCCATGTGATAAGTACCGGTCGTTCTATAGATCCCGATAGATTATATACCCAGGTAACTCATCGCCACACAAATGATAAAACTTTTCAGTACCAGGATTTTGTTGCACAAAATTATTATGCCGGATGGTATGCAAAAGATATCAATGCGATTGTAACATTGTTTGATGCTATACAATCCTATGCCGGTAATAAACCAGTGATGCTTTCTGAATATGGCGCCGAAGCTATCCCGGAAAAACAAGGCACAACAAAGAGTACAGAATTTTACCAGGGCTTTGTGGTTGATGCTCATAACAGGTTGCTCAACAACCGTAAACATTTTTTTGGAAAAATGTATTGGTGCTCCACTGATTTTTGGTGCCGGCCCAACTGGACAGGTGGCAGCCCGGAACCTGCGCCACCTTTTCATTATAAAAGTTTAATTAGTCTTGACCGGGAGCATAAAAAATTAGGCTGGCGTGTAATGTTCTCACCGGTGAGGATTGTTTTAAATCCGCACACCGTTAAAGCAAATGATTTGGGAGGCGATATAGCTTTTCCGGTAGATAAAGACACTACGATTAAACAGGTCATCACAGTAAAAGAATTAAAAGGAAACCCTGTAAAAGGTACAATGTTGCTTGAATTGCCAAAAGGGTTTACATCTGAAATGATGGAATATCCTTTTGAACTGCAGCCGGAACAAGGACAATCATTTACAATAACCATCACAGGAAAAATTATTTCTCCGGCTACATCCGCAGAATGTTTTTTAAAAGTAATTATTGATGCAGATACCGAAGCACAACCTTTATTGCTAACGCTAAAACCCAAGAGCTAATCACCTAAAACAAATTGAAAACAGGAAATAAAATAATTGTATTGCTGGGCATAATAATCGCCGCTTCATCCGTTGCAAAAGCACAACTGAAGGATAAACCAATGGATATTTATTTGCTCATTGGTCAGTCTAATATGGCCGGCCGTGGAAAAATAACAGATGCATACAAAAATGAAGGCAATGGAAATGTATTGATGCTGGATAAAGAAAATAACTGGGTACCCGCAAAACATCCTTTGCATTTTGATAAACCAACAGTTGCAGGTGTGGGGCCGGGGTTAAGTTTTGGTTTGGCCATGGCAAAAAAAAGTAAAGGTCATTGTATCGGGCTTGTTCCCTGCGCCGTGGGAGGTACATCAATTAATGTGTGGAAACCAGGTGGCTACGATGAAGCCACTAAAACACATCCTTATGATGATATGTTGTTGCGGTTGAATGAGGCATTAAAGAGCGGAACACTAAAAGGCGTTATTTGGTTACAGGGTGAATCTGATAGCAGCCCGGAAAAAGCGGAAGCATATTTAAACAAACTGGAAACCCTGATAAAACTTATTCGTGAAAAAGCAAATAACCCTTCTCTTCCATTTGTTGCAGGAGAATTAGGGCAATACAGGGAATCGTATCAAAAAATAAATATGGAGCTCGCCCGATTACCACAAAGTGTAGCATATACTGCTATTGCTACTTCCGAAGGTTTGACCGACAGAGGCGACCAGACACATTTTGATTCAAAATCGGCTACTGAATATGGAAAACGTTTCGCAAAGAAAATGAAAGCGTTATTGAAAAAAAATAAATGAATTTTTTGAAAGCTATAAAGAACATACTGCTGGTTTTTGTAATGATGGTGATGCTGTCTTCATCGGTTAAAGCAAAAAATTATTATGTGGATGCAATGAATGGCAAGGACAATAATAACGGAACATCAGAAAAGACAGCATGGAAAACGCTTGATAAAGTCAGTAATACAATCTATTTGCCCGGAGATAAAATTTCTTTTAAAACAGGCCATCGGTTTGAGGGTATGTTGTCAATCAGCTCAAGTGGAAAAAAAGGAATGCCCTTGACATTTACAACTTACGGAGGCAAGGAGCCGGCTGTCATTGATGGAAAAGGTGCTTTGGCTGCTGTTTACTGCCATAACAAAGAGTACATCGTATTAAGCAATATCGCTGTTACAAATTTCAGAAAAGGAACAATAACCATTGATGATTTGTTCAATGGAATTTATATAGTGAATGAAGATGCCGGTACACTTCGTCACTTTCATTTTGATAACATTAAAGTTTTTGATGTAAACAGTACGCATATTTTTCCCGATGAAGGAAAAACAGATAAAAGTCGTTTTCATGGCGGCGTGCAGTTTTATACAATAGGAAATAAAGTGCGTAGCAAGTTCGATGATGTGTTGATTACCAATTCAACATTTGAAAACCTGGGCCGCACAGGTTTTAATTTTCGTTCTGACTGGGACGATCGTTCTGCCAACAGCAAGTTTGGTGACAATATCGGCAAAGGCAGAACAGATAACTGGACACCAAACACAAAAGTCATTATCAGGAAAAATTATTTTAAAAACATTGCTGGAAATGCTTTGATAGTAAGGGTGGCAGTAGATGCATTGGTGGAACATAACCTCTTTGATTCCTGCGGAAAATATATTTCCGGTAATGCCACTTTTAATTTCAATACAGACGGTACTGTTTTTCAGTTTAATGAAGCGAAAAATACGATCTACTCCGAAGGTGAAACAGATGCAAGGGGAATTGACAGTGATTACAAAACAAAGAAGACCATCATCCAATACAATTATTTACACGATAACGGACTGGGCGGTGTAACAGCGGTAGGTGGTCCTGGTGTAGGAGAAGAACCTGTTTATTTTAATATAGGCACCATTATACGATATAATATTTTAGAAAATAATCAACGACAGGGAGCTTATTTCTCTGGCAGGGTAGAAGGCTTGCAGATGTATAACAATGTTATTTATGCAGATGCAACAATCAATGATGTGGTTGCCATAAAACTAAACAGGTGGACAGTTTATCCAAACAATGCCCGGTTCAGCAACAACATATTTTATTTTGAAGGAAAGAATATATCATACGATTTTACCCAAGCTACCAATGTTGTGTTTGACCATAATATGTATATAGGAATACAACCACCGGAAAAATTCAGCGATATGTTTGCAATAAAAGCAGTCCCGCTTTTTAAAGCTAAAGGTGCAGGCGGTCTGGGATATCAGTTGCTGAAAAAATCTCCGGCGTTTAATGCAGGCGTAATAATAAAGAACAATGCAGAAGTTGACTTTTATGGTAATAAAATTATCAATAATGCAGCTCCAAATATTGGCGCCGATAATAATAAAAATTTGAAATGAGAAGGGGTGTCATCTTTTTACTTTTTATAAATATTGTTATGCAAGGCAATGCCCAACAAACTAAAATTATTCATTTATGGCCGGGCGATGTACCGGGTGAAGACAGCGCCAAACATCCTGCCCGTGTATATCCGGATACAAGAGGTAACGTGGTACGCATTACGGATATAAACGACCCACTGGTAACTGTGTTTTCGCCAAAGGGAAAAAGGAACACCCGTGCTGCCGTTATTGTTTGTCCCGGTGGTGGCAATAAATATTTGTCGTTGAATATGGAAGGCGATGAAGTAGCGGAATGGTTAAATGGATTGGGAATCACTGCTTTTGTGTTGCAATACCGTGTGCCCATGAAACAAAAAGGAGCCTTGCAAGATATACAACGTGCAATCCGTATAATAAGAAGCAATGCTGCAGAATGGAAATTAGATACAAGTAAGATTGGAGTGATGGGTTTTTCTGCCGGTGGAAACCTGGCAGGCCGGGCAACGGTTTCATTTAATACAACTACCTATGCGCCGGTTGATGTAACAGACTCTTTATCGTGCCGTCCCGATTTTGGTTTATTAATTTACCCTGGCTCTTTATCATCTGGCCCGGAGCATAAATTAAAACCGGAATTTGCTGTTGATAAAAATACACCACCAATATTTTTATTCGTGGCAAATGATGATAACATTGGATTGCCGTTAAGTTTTGGGTATGCCTTGCATGATGCAAAAATTTCGATGGAATTGCATGTTTATCCAGGTGGCGGGCATGGCTATGGTTTGCGTAAAGGCAATCCTGCAGCCGAGGCCTGGCCCCCGCTTGCAGAAAAATGGATGATGGATATTTTTGACAAAAAAGAGAAATAAAGAATTATAGGATTAGGTAGAATGGTAACAAAGCAAATATAGTACTTGTTTAAAACTAAATAGTTTAGTATTTTTATGGCTAAATATATTAGTTATGTTCAAAGGAATAAATGCAATTGATTTTGGTAAACGGTTTCATGATAATGAAAGTTGTTATTTGTATTTGATAGAACAAAAATGGGGCAACGGGTTTTCATGCAGTCGTTGTGGCCATCAAAAACATTATAAGGGCAAAACGTATTACTATCGTAAATGCAGGTCATGTGGATACAGCGAAAGCGTTACAGCCAATACTGTTTTCCATGGAATGAAAATGCCAGTTTTGAAAGCATTCTATATGATCTTTCGATTAACAGCCAAGAAAAAAGGAATGTCAACAACTGAACTTGGTAGTGAAGTTGGTGTTCAGCAAAAGACAGCCTGGCTATTCAAACGAAAAATACAGGTAGTGATGAAACAGGATAATAACGATAAGCTGAAAGGCAATGTAGATGCCGATGAAATGCTGGTTGGGGGTTATACTAATAAGAATAAAGGCAGAAGTTTGGAAAGCAAGGAAGCCATTCTTTTAGCTTCGGAAAAATTATCAGATGGCAGAACAGGTAACCTCCGGATGAAGAACATAGAGAACTTTGAAGCCCTTACTATAAAATTTGCTTTAAAGGATATGATAGATAAAGATGCAAACATAACAACCGACCACCATCGCTCTTATCAACACTTAAAAAAAGAGATGAACATACAAACAGTATTATCTAATATGGGTAAGTCGCTCGAAGAATTGCATAAACAAATCATGCAATTCAAAAATTGGCTAAGGGGAATTCATCACAAATGTTCCAGGCAAAATTTATTTGCTTACGCAGATGAATACGTTTTTAGATTTAACAGAAGGAATAACAGAAAGGTCATTTTTCACAAAGTAATTGTAAACATGATGAATCAAATACCTCACCCATATCCTGTATTAAGAACTCTTTATCATTATTCTACCTAATCCTAAA
>JBDSWG010000074.1:0-10673 GCA_039926825.1 Ferruginibacter sp. | reverse complement strand
TAAAAATCTTTGTTTTATTTGCCTGGCAATCAGGATAGTTTGTATGAAAAGTAAACTTATCTGGATTTGTCCTTATCAAAATCAACATTAACCAAAACAGACAAAGCATGAAAAAATTAATTGTAATTGCAGTATTTGCACTCGTAACTTTTAGTGTTAAAGCCCAGGATGAAGGTTCTAATACGGGTTTTAAATTTGGAGCTGGCGTTATGGTAGGCCTCCCTGCCAGTAACCTGGATGGAGCAGGCGTAATTTTCGGGGCAGATCTTATTGGCCATTATGGTTTTTCTGAGACGCTGGCTGCCACACTGGATGCCGGTTATCAAAACATTTCTGCAAAGAATGGCGGTACAGGTCTTAATCTCATTCCCATCCGTGTAGGATTACGTTATTATCCCTCAATGAAATTTTATATCGCGGCTAAAGGTGGTATAGGATTACTTTCTGCTTCGGGCGGTGGTTCCGGCAATAGTGTGACTACCACAGCTTATTCTGCCGGCGTAGGTTATATGCTGAATGAAAAAACAGACCTCAGTGTTTCTTATGATGGTTATAGCAAAGATGGCTCCTTCAGTATTGTAGGATTGCGCCTGGGTTATTTCTTCGGTAATTAAATTATTTACAACGACAAGCATATCTAAAACCTGCAGACCTGCAGGTTTTTTTATGTGTATATTTTTGTTGCCGTTTGGAAAATACTATGTGAGAAATAAAACTATCTTTAAAACGTTTAAAAGCAGGTTCAGATTTTAACTACGCACATATGCTTAAAAAATATTTTATCGTCGTATTTATCGTTGGGTGTTGTAGTCATACTTATGCGCAGGCGTATGAAAAAAAATCATCTGTCATTTCAGTAGGTTATGGCGTAAACAACATTTGGAAAGCCTTGTTTAAAAAATCAGTATTAAATGGTTATTACAGCAGCCTGGGTTCTGCAGGCCCGGTTACTTTTATTTATGAATATGGATTTCATAAGCGTATAAGCGCGGGCGTAGCCATTTCTTATTCTTCTATAAAAGCAGTTTCTAATTATGGTAGTTTCGTAAATACAGAAAAGCTTACCAATTTTTCTTCTCTCGCCCGTGTTACCTACCATGTATTGAACAAAGAAAAATGGGACGGCTACCTGGGCGTTGGCGCGGGTTATTTCAAATTCAATTATACTTCTAAAGACAACTCTGGTAGCAGCAACGGTGGGAGCGGTATCAAAGTGCCTGGAGCCTTTGGTTATAGCGGTTTAGGGGGTGCTAAATATTATTTTACACCTCATCTTGCGGGTATGGCCGAAGTGGGTTTTGTAGCCGGTTCTTACGGGCAATTAGGCCTGGCTTATAAATTTTAATTCCTGGAAATAAAGCCTTGTTCGTAAGCGAACTTCATCAGGCCGATGAGGCTGTTAGTTTTAGTTTTGCGAAAAATATTTTTACGGTGTGTTTCCACTGTTCTTTCACTTATAAATAATTTTTCAGCAATCTGTCGATTTGAATTTTCGTTCTCTATGAGTTTTATAATTTCAAGTTCCCGCTGGGTAAGCATGATTTCTTCCTGCACTTTTTTCTTGTCAGCAAATCTTTCCATTTCTTCTAAAACTTCAGTACTAAAATAGATACCACCGCTGGCAATTTTTTCCAGCGCCGTCAGTAACTCTGCCTTACCGGTATTTTTAAGAATGTACCCCGAAATATCCGCCTCATCCAGCATACTGTTTACAAGATTACCTTCTCCATTCATTGAAAGCGCCAGGATTTTTATATCCGGGTACTTTTTTTTCACCTGGCAGGATAACTCCAGCCCGGACATTCCCGGCATCATCATATCTGTGATAAGAATATCAATATTCCGGCCTTCAAGTAAAATCATTAAGTCTGCAGGAGAAGTAGTTTCCACGCATACCTGGAAAGTTGTATTTCCATCCAACAAAGACTTCAGGCCATCCAGCACAATCTGGTGATCGTCCACTAAGGCCAACCTAAAAGGTGTTTTCCCCATACAGCCTTAAAGATAATCGATTAATACGTTGCAGGGATATGTATCGCAATTAAAGTTCCTTTACCGGCCCGGCTATTTATTTCCAGGGAGCCTTTCAGGTAATTAATTCGTGTTCGCATATTAGCAAAACCAATACCCTCCTGTTTGGCAAGGGAAGCCGTATCAAAGCCACGGCCATCATCTTCGATGGTAACATCTATACCGGTTTCATCTTTCAAAATGGATATATCCAGGTGGGTAGCGGCGGCATGTTTAATTACATTATTTACCGCTTCCTGTATTACCCGGTAGAGAACAATTTCTACATGCTCATTTAACTTCTGGTCAAGGTCTTCAGTATGCAGGGTTACTTTTATAACCCGGGCATCTAACCGTGTTATAAACGCCCGCACAGCCACGGCCAGCCCGCTTTTCAGTAGGGCGTTGGGCATCATCTGGTGGCTGACAGCCCTTACCTCGCGGCAGCTTTCGTCTACCATGCTAATAATTTTTTCAAATGCCTGCCGGTCTGCGGGAAGGGGGAAACGTATATTTTCTTCCAGCGCAGACAAATTCATACGGGTTGCGCTCATCATCTGGCCAATGCCATCATGCAAATCTGCGGCTATGCGTTGGCGTTCAGCTTCCTCAGCCGTGATGACGGCCCGGGCAGCAAGGTCTTGTTGCTCCATCACGGTTTGTTGCAGGTTCAAAGCATGCCGTGCCTTGTTGCGGCTATATACCACATAAGATAGAATAATGATGAAAAGCAGGCCTGTTATAAGTATAATAATAAATAGATTTCTTTTCTGCAGGTTAGCCTGGGAAAGTGCTAAAGCATCGTTCTTCTTTTCCGTTTCGTAAAATGCATTTAAGGATTCTACCTGTTCAAATTTTTCCTTACTGAATAAACTGTCTTTTAAATCGCTGTATTTTTTAAAATAGCTGTAGGCGCTGTCCGGCCGGTTTTCATTTTCCCAACTGCGACTCACCTGCTGGAATATCTCCAGGGACAATTGTGGATAATGCAATGCAGTTGCGATGGCCTGGCTGCTATCATAATAATTACGGGCTTTAGAATATTGTTTGACTTCTAAAAACATACTTCCTAAATCCGCGAATGATAAGGCAATTCCCAGGCTATCTTTAAGTGCATGCCTGATTTGTAGCGAGCGTACCAAATAATCTTCGGCTTTTTTAAATTCATTTTTTTGCATGTAAGCGCCCCCTAAAAAATTAAGGGAATAGGAGAGGCCCAGGCTATCATTTTCTTTAAGGCGGATAGCCATGGACTGGTTATACCTTCTTATAGCTTCTTCAAAATCATGCTTGTATTCAAATACTACCCCGGACTCATTGTAAACGGTACCCAGTGAGGTTTGGTCGCCCAGGCGGGTGTAAATTTCCTCTGCTTCATTGTATTGAACAAGGGCACGATCAAGGTCTTTTGTTTTGCGGTAAAGTTTTCCCAGCTCCAATAAAATCTCTCCTTGTTTGGCTGGTTGATTTAATTTTTTAAATATTCCTAAAGCCTGGTACCATTCCCGCGCCGCACTGTCATAATAGCCCCGGAAATAATCTGCTTTGCCGCCAATGCGGCAAAATTCTGCCAGCGAAAAATCGTTATGCATTTTTGCTGCCAGTAATTTGCCATCTCTTGTATAGGTTTTTGCCGCAGTAAAATTCCGGGTTTCAAATATTTTTGATAGTTCCATCAAGGCTTGCAGGCGCCCCTCATTTTTTGTGGCAGGGGAATGTAAAATATCCTGCAGGCTATCGGTTCCAAATTGCGTATATCCCTTACCGTAAATTACCAGGAGCAGGAAACAGATCAATATAGTTTTTAAATAATTCAATTAAATTCGGCTATAAGTTAAAGGCACATGGATAGCGACAAGTGTACCTTTCCCCGGTGTAGAATCAAAATCAACAGAACCCTTCAGGTACAGGACCCGGGAAGAAATATTTTGCAGGCCCAGGCCGGAAGATTTTTTATTTTTTGATGTATCAAATCCTTTTCCGTTGTCTTCTATACTAACGGATATGCCATCTTTATCATTGATAATAGAAATATCCAGCTGGCTGGCATGAGCATGCTTAAGAACATTATTTACACATTCCTGGATGACCCGGTACAATACCATTTCAACATTACTTTCCAGCGATTCATGCAGGCCTTCCGTATGCAGGGAAACATTTAGGACCCGTGGGTCTATCCGGCTGATGAACATTTTTACAGCCGTGCTCAGCCCGGAAGTAAGCAGTGCATTAGGCATCATCTGGTGACTTACCGTACGCAATTCCCGTGTACTTTCATCCAGTAGATTTACCACTTTTTCGAAACTCGATTTTTGTGTTTCGCCTTTAAATACCAGGTCACTTTCTAAAGCCGATAGGTTCATGCGTGCCACGCTTATCATTTGCCCGATGCCGTCGTGCAGGTCTGCGGCAATTCGCTTACGTTCATTTTCTTCGGCAGAAATAATTCCTTTCATGGCTTCAGATTGCTCATGCAGTATGGCTTGCTGAAGGCGGGCTTCCTGTTTCCACTGGTACCGGCGGTATAATGTAAAAGCCAGCAACAAGAGGAGTATCGCAAAAATAATGATGCCATAAAGAACGTAATCCTTTTGGCGGATGGTGGCTTGCTGTGCAACCAGTTGCAATTCTTTTTTCCCGGTTTCATATCGTGTATTCAACTCCGTTATCTGCTGGTTGCTGGTTTCATTAAATACACTGTCTTTGACAGCCGCAAATTTTTTAAAATAATCATAAGACAATGCCGGGTTATCCTTTTCGTAATAGGTGGCCAGCATTTGGTAAATATTAAGCAGTTCCTTTTTTAATTTATTTTTAGCAGCCAGGGGCAAGGCTTGTTGCAGGTAGGCAAGCTCCATTCTCCTGTCTTTCCCTCGCTGGCTAAGCTTAGACATATTAATGAGCAGAATCACTTTACCCGACTCTTCATGTAAAGAATCTTTTAGTACCAGCGATTTTTTATGATAATATAACGCAGAGTCATCCTGGTTGAGGGCCATGAGGTAAGTGCCGTACCCCGCGTAGGCTATGCTAAGGCCATAATCGTCCTGGGCAAGGGTGTGCATCGCAATGGCCTCATGGTAGTAATGCCCGGCGCTGTCCATTTTTTCCAGGTTATCATATGCATTGGCCATATTATTATAAACAGCACCGCGGAGGTATATATCATTTAAACGTTCATAAATATCTTTTGCCTTTGAATGGTATTGTATGGCGAGGCGGGGCTTTTTCACATCACTATATACCAGGCCTATATTATTAAAGGCATTGGCAATGAACCGCTCATTCTTTATATCTTCAAATTTTTGCAGGGCATCAAAAAAATATTTTAATGCTTTATCATAATCAGACAAATTCCAATAAACCAGGCCCAGATTATTGAGGGCACTGCCTTCCCCCCGCGGATTTTTGAGCGACTGATAAATGGCCAGCGCAGTGTTGTATTGATAAATGGCGCTGTCATAATTTGCCGTTACATCATACACGATACCCGTTTTATTATGGGCATCACCGAGGCCTTCAGGGTAATTAATCTTTTTTGCCAGCGCAATAGATTGATAGCCGTATAATTTAGCTTCAGCGGGTTTATCATAGACAAGTAAATCACATAGTGCATTTAATGCATTTACTTTTTCTTTGTCCGCACCATGCTGTACAACATTAAACAGGCTGTCTGTTTTTTGCTGGGCAAAGGATATAGATATCTGGTAAAAGAAAAATAAAAAGGCCAGGCATAATTTCATAAAGAGTGGTTACAATTGAAGTACATCAGCCATGTTGAAAATGCCTTTTTTATCAGAAACAAATTCGGCTGCCATTACTGCGCCCAGGGCAAAACCCTGGCGGCTATTGGCATTGTGAATAATTTCAATTTCATCCATGGGAGAACTGTAGCGCACATAATGCGTGCCCGGTGCGGGGTCTATACGGCGGCTCACAATACTAAGTTGCGCAGGGTCGGAAGATACGCGGTTCACCCATTCTTTTTTTACCGGAGATTCAGTCATAATCTGCTCCGCCAGGGTAATGGCCGTACCGGAAGGGGCATCTTTTTTTTGAGTATGATGTATCTCTTCTATCATAACGCTGTAATCCTGGTCCTTCATGAGTGCGGCCAGTTTTTTATTTAACTCAAAGAAAATATTTACGCCAATGCTGAAGTTGCTGGCGTAAAGCAGGGTACCATTTGTTTCTTTGCAGACGCCTGATACCGAATCATATTCTGCCAGCCAGCCGGTACTGCCGCTTATAACGGGAATGCCTGCACGCAGGCAGGAAATAATATTGCTGGCAGCACTTCCAGGATTGGTGAATTCTATCGCCACGTCAGCTTTACCCAGGTTTTCTGCTGTAAAATAATCTGCATTGGCAGAAGTGATGGTCAGGACAATTTTATGATTTTTCTGCCGGGCTATAATTTCTATCGCACGCCCCATTTTACCATATCCGATAAGCGCTATATTCATAAGTGGAAAGTTACTACTTCAGATTTTTGTCACCAATATTTATAATCAGGCTCAAGCCGTTTGTCCGGGCCATAGGGCTGTACCCTGCTTTCAGCCGCATACTAATATCATCCGATACATCAAATGTTTTCAGATGCGCATCTACTGCTGCATCGGCCACATTAATTCCCCAGAAGAGAATAAAAAACAAAACAGAATAATCTACATTCTGCCGTACACTATTCCTGTAGGAACGAATACGCTCCGGTTGGCTGCGTACACTATAATATGGTTCTTTGATGAGGTTATCATTGCCAGGTATGGTATCTGTTGCATACAGGTAAGCTTGTTTGGCGTCTTTATACGTTTTTACATTTTTTATAAAAATAACGCCGGTGGTTATGAGGGCACCGTAGACAATAGGAATTTTCCAGTATTTTTTATTGGTGTATTGTCCCCAACCGGGAATGATGGCAGACCTTATTATAGCTATGCGGGGATTGTATACAGGAACAGTGTCTACTTTTCCGAGGTTATTTTCCGGTTTAAATTTTCCGGTACGTGTTATTTTAAGTGTATCCTGCTGGGCACGGGCTTCCGTTAAGAATGAAAAAAATATTATGACAATAAGCCAGTTTTTCATTTAGTCGCTCAGGTTCATTTTTTCCAGCAGGGCGTTTAATTCTTCAAGGCTGTAATATTCCAGCAATATGCTACCCGTGCCTTTTTTTGTCTGCGTAAGTTTTACTCTTGTATTAAAATGGGATGCCAGCGAATCTTCAATTTTTTTATAAGCAGTTGGCAAAGCCGGTTTGGGTTGTGGTTTTATATTCAAACCTGTATAAATCTTTCGCACCAATTCTTCTGTTTGCCTTACAGATAATCCTTTGTTTTTTATTTCGCTGAAAATATATAGCTGCTTGTCTACCACATCTACATTAATTAAGGCCCGTGCATGGCCCATGCTAATGACGCCATTGCGAACGGCTACCTGTATATCTGGCGGAAGTTTAAGCAGGCGAATGTAATTGGTTACCGTACTCCGTTCTTTCCCCATCCTTTCTGAAACCTGCTCCTGCGTATAATCCAAATCATCCATCAGCCTTTTATAACTCAAAGCAATTTCTATGGCATTCAGGTTTTCCCGCTGCAGGTTTTCCAGCAAAGCCAGTTCCAGCATCTGGTCCTGGTTGGCTTCCCTAACATATACCGGCACATCTTTAAGTCCTGCAATTTTGGAAGCCCGGTAGCGGCGCTCGCCGGCTATTAATTTATATTTTCCATTACTGCCCGGTGTTACTGTGAGAGGCTGAATGATGTTGTGCATTTTAATAGATGCTGCCAGCTCGCTCAGTGCCGTATCGTCAAAATCTTTCCGGGGCTGGCTGGCATTCACTTCTATCATTTCCAGCGGAATGCGCTGGCTGGCTGAAGCTCTTTCTATCAATTCCGTCTTCAGGCTGCCGGCGGTATTTTTAAGATCTGCATCTATATGTTGCAACAGGCTACGAATACCTTTGCCCAGTGCATCTTTTTTATTCGGTTGTGTCATGGTATGGTGTAAAAAATTAAATACTGCCCTTACTGTAGCTGGCGAGCTTCCTGGCTGATTTTTGTAAGGTTATTTTTTTGAAGGATTTCTTTTGCCAGGTTTAGGTAATTTACCGCCCCCTTGCTATTATAATCATACAAGATAACTGGTTTGCCAAAACTGGGTGCTTCACTCAGCCGCGTATTGCGATGTATAATACTGTCAAAAACAATATCTTCAAAATGGCGACGCACTTCGCTCACCACCTGGTTACATAAACGAAGGCGGCCATCGTACATCGTCATAAGAATGCCTTCAATTTTTAATTCTGTATTCAACCTGTTCTGAACAATCTTTACAGTGTTCAGCAATTTTCCCAACCCTTCCAGGGCAAAAAATTCTGTCTGCACGGGCACCACAACGCTATCTGCAGCTACCAGGGCATTTACCGTAATTAATCCCAAACTTGGGGAGCAGTCTATCACAATAAAATCATATCCATCTTTCACCGGTTCCAGTATTTTCTTTAAAACAGATTCCCGGTTAGGATAATTAATCATCTCGATTTCTGCGCCCACCAAATCAATATGCGAGGGAATAATATCGAGAAATGGGAGGGCCGTTTTTAAAATAACATCTTGTGCCGTGGCTTCATTTACCATACAGTCATATAGGCTCTTCGTCACATTTTGTAAATCGAAGCCCATACCGGTGGTACTGTTGGCCTGTGGATCTGCATCTACCAGCAGGGTTTTATATTCCAGGATGGCAAAGCTTGCTGCCAGGTTTATAGCCGTGGTTGTTTTTCCCACGCCTCCTTTTTGATTAGCGATTCCGATTGTTCTTGCCATATGCCTCACCCGTTATTGCAGTTTTTCATGCCTGGTTAAAAAAATTTCCTATTAAGCAAAGGAATTCAGGCAAACATCGTCATTATTGCATTATCATATTAAAAAATGATTGACCGTAAGCCTGCCTTTGCGGCAAATTTAACTAAACCCCCTAAAACGGGAAACAATGCAACCCTTTAATTGTTAAGGCCAACAAATAATTACATGATAACCATTATTTCTGCCAGTAATAGGGATGATAATAATACCCTGAAAGTTTCCCGGGAATACGAAAGAATTTTACAGGAAAAAAACATTACCGTGCAGGTACTTTCTCTTGCAGAAAGGGCCGTCTTCCAGAGAGATGAGGAATTTTTAAAGATGGAAAAAAATTTTCTCATTGGGGCAGATAGCTTCATCATCATTATGCCGGAGTATCATGGATCGTACCCGGGCATTTTAAAACTTATGATAGATAATGCGGATGTAAAAAACTGCTTCTGGCATAAAAAAGTATTGCTTACAGGCGTTTCTACCGGCCGGGCGGGTAACCTGAGAGGTATGGAACACCTGACGGGCTCCCTGCTGCACATGAAAATGAAAGTGCATTTTAACCGCCTTCCTCTCAGCCGTGTAGATACACTCATGGATAATGATAATCATTTTACAGATGCCCCTACGTTGAACATTATTGAACAGCAACTGGATGAATTTTTAGCATTTTAATTTTTTATCAATCCTTAACTTGCTTTATGCGCTCGCCGACTTCTGTTGCAATTTTTATAGCTTTTTTCCTGGCATTAGATTTTTATTTTTTCCAGGCAGTGAAAACCATCACTCAATCTGCGAGCCCAAAAACGCGGATGATTGTGTATATCATTTATTGGTCACTTACGGCAGTTTCCGTAATCGGTTTATTACTATTTATGTTTACTGGTCCGGATCTCCTGGGCAAAAAAATCAGGACATATTTGTTTGCCGGTATTATTGGTTTGTTCCTGGCAAAACTCACTGCCTGCCTTTTCTTTTTAGTAGATGACCTGCGCCGGGTTATACAATGGCTCTCTGCAAAATTATTTTTTAATAATACCGAAGTAGCAAATGTAGATGATGGCATCAGCCGTTCGGCTTTCCTGAGTTGGATGGGCGTGCTTTTAGGTACAACAGTTTTTGGTAGCCTGGTTTATGGCTTCAACAATAAATATGATTACCGCGTAAGAAAAATTAAACTTAAATATAGCAACCTGCCGGCAGCTTTTCGTGGCTTGAAAATTTTACAGGTTAGCGATATTCATAGTGGCAGTTTTACAAATAAAGAAGCGGTAAAGCATGGTATAGATAAAATGATGGCGCAACAAGCTGATATAATTTTATTTACCGGTGACCTGGTAAATGACCGCGCCACGGAGATGGATGATTATAAAGACATTTTCAGTACGCTGAAAGCCCCGATGGGCGTATTTTCTACGTTGGGCAATCATGATTATGGTGATTATGTACAATGGCCAAATGAAAACGGGCTGACCAAAAGCCAAAATTTACTTAACCTTCAGCAGGTGCATGCCGATATGGGCTGGCGGCTTCTCATGAATGAACACGTGATTTTAGAAAAAGAATCTGGCAAAATTGCCCTTATTGGCATAGAAAACTGGAGTAATAAAGCCCGTTTTCCCAAACATGGACGTATGGACCTGGCCTACCCCGGTACAGAAAATATCCCTTTTAAAATTCTTATGAGCCACGACCCCAGCCATTGGGAAGCCCAGGTAATTCCGACTTATGGAGATATTGATCTAACTTTAAGCGGCCATACACACGGCATGCAATTCGGAATAGAAATACCAGGTTTCCACTGGA
>JBDSWG010000073.1:0-6216 GCA_039926825.1 Ferruginibacter sp. | reverse complement strand
CCCAGTGGCCACGCCATTATGGCAATTAATGTATTTGGTTTTTTATGGTATGTATGCGCTATGTCCCTAACCAATAATATTTTGCAGGTAGGGGTAGGCGTTATGTTTTTTGCCATCATTCTTCTTGTGGGCTTCAGCCGCATCTATCTTAAAGTTCATTACAGCAGTGATGTTATTGCAGGCTACCTGGTAGGCTGGGCCTGGCTAATTCTTATGATAAGATTGCTGCATGATCTATCTATATTACATTATTGATTTATATCTATATACCCATTACGTTAAAACCCGCGGGCAAAACCTAAAAATTAATTAGGTTTGCTGTTACACAAAATTATTTTAACGATGAAGAAATTATTTATTTCACTTGTTTTATTGGCAAGCCTTCTGCAGGCCCGTGCAGACGAAGGTATGTGGCTGCCCATGCTCCTCGGTCAGCAAGTATATAATGACATGGTGAAAAGAGGACTGAAACTTTCCAAAGAACAATTGTACTCTGTGAATAAAGCCTCTATAAAAGATGCGATTATCATATTTGGCGGTGGCTGCACGGGTGAGATTGTCAGTAGCCAGGGGTTGATATTTACAAACCACCATTGCGGATATAGCGCCATTGCCGGTGCCAGTTCTGTAAAAAATAATTACCTGCGGGATGGTTTTTATGCTTTCAACAAAGACCAGGAAATTAAGAGCGGCCTCACCGTACAATTCCTGGACAGGATTGTAGATGTAACCAATGAAGTGGAGGCCGGCCTCAAAGGACTAAACTGGGAAGACCGCACAAAAAAACAAAATGATGTTTTTAAATCTATAACAGATAAAGTAGAAAATAAAGCCAATGGACTTGCAGGCCGGGTGTATAGTATGTTTAAAGGCAACCAATACCTTATGTATGTGTATAAAACTTACCGCGACATTCGCCTGGTAGGAGCACCTCCGGAGAGTGTAGGAAAATTTGGTGGGGATACAGATAACTGGGAATGGCCACGACATACAGGTGATTATTCCGTTTTTCGTGTGTATACAGATAAGAATGGCGCTCCTGCAGAATACAATACAGCCAATGTACCCATGAAGCCGAAATATTTTCTGCCGGTAAGCATCAAGGGCTTTAGCGATGGAGACTATGCAATGATTTATGGCTACCCTGGCGGTACAAACCGTTATGAAACCAGCTATGGCATCAAGCTTAAAAATGAAATAGAAAATCCTTCTCTCGTTGGTTTAAGGGATATGCGCCTGAAGTATATGCATGAGCAAATGATAAAAGATCCGGCAGTAAAACTAAAACTTTCTTCAGATTATGCCGGCATAGCTAATTACTGGAAATTTTTCGATGGAGAAACCAAACAATTAAAGAAATTTAAAACCTACGAAGCCAAGCAGGATTACGAAAGTAAATTTGCTGCCTGGGCGAAAGGTAAACCGGAATATGAAAATATTCTTTCTCAATACGAGGCTAACTATGCCGCATGGACGCCGTATAGTAAAATGCGTCAATACCTGAATGAAGGTATCCTGGGTTCTACCCTGGCACGTTTTGCATCTTCCTTAAGAAGCGTGGAAAATGCCCTCGTTAAACAAGGCACAACGGATGCTGATGTTAAAAAAGCCGCACAGGCCGCTGATGCTGGCAGAAAGAATTTCCTGGAAAGTTTTGATATGCCCAGTGACATTCAGATTATGGCGCAGGCAGCTATGATGTATTATCATGATATAGATAAAAGTCAGCACCCCATCGGTCTTTTTGAAAAAATAAAAGCTTCTTATGGTAGCCTGGATGAGGCCTCAACATTTACTAAATGGGCCCGGGATTTATATGCCAACACCATGCTCCTGAATGATGTAAAATGGGCTGCCTTCCTGGATAACCCGGATGCTGTTACACTTCAATCTGACCCGGCTTTTGATTATGCCAATGCTTTTGTAAAAGATTACATCACTAAGTATTCTCCTTTATACGCCACGTTTGCAGATAAGAACAATGAACTGGGCAGGGCTTATATGAAAGGTATTATGGCAATGAACCCCGCTGCCGCAAGTAAGATGTATCCTGATGCTAACTTCAGCATGAGAGTGAGTTATGGTAATGTAAAAAGCTATAACCCGAGGGATGCTGTTCATTATGATTATGTAACCACAAGTAAAGGGATTTTAGAAAAATATATTCCGGGGGATTATGAATTTGATTTGCCTGCCCGGCAGATAGAATTATTGAAGAAGCGGGATTTTGGTCAGTATATTGACAAAAAGCAAAATGATTTGGTTATAGGGTTTATTACTACCAATGATATTACCGGCGGCAATAGTGGCAGCCCGGTGATGGATGCTTATGGAAATCTTATTGGCCTTGCCTTCGACGGTAATTATGAAGCCCTCAGCCATAAAATTGCATTTGATAAGGATTTGAACCGCACCATTTGTGTAGACGTACGTTATGTACTCTGGTGTATAGATAAGTTGGGTGGGGCAAAAAATATTATTGATGAACTGAAACTCGTTCGATAAAATATTTGAAAGATTTTTTTGCAGCCGCTTGGTAACAGGTGGCTTTTTTTTGAATTAGTAGGCGGAATAAAATTTATATTAAAAAAGTATATTAATCGGTGTCATCTATAAATCCATCTATTCTTCCAATGATTAAATTTTATTTCCATTTAAAGGCGGTATTATAAGGCGGGCATAAATAAATTTAAAATTTTCTTTCTCTTTACAGTTTATTTTTTCTTTCTCTTATTGTAATGAGGTAACGTATATCTATGGTCAATTTCACTTCTATAATTTGGTAAGGCATTGATTTTGTATCTGGTAGGTGAACATTAAAAATCTTAACATGAAAAAGTACATACATATATTTTTATTCGGTGGTATGTTTCTGGGTATAAACTCCTGTGCAAAAAACCCGGTTACGGGTAAGAGCCAGGTAGTTTTTATGAGTGAAGCACAGGAAATTGCGATGGGCCAGGAGGCGGATCCTCAAATTATTGCTCAATATGGTCTTTACGAAGATTCTTCCTTGCAGAAGTATATAAATGTAAAAGGTAAAGCTATGGCGGCCATTTCTCACCGCCCGGGCCTGGATTATAATTTCCGTGTTATCAATTCTGAAGTCCTGAACGCATTTGCTGTTCCGGGAGGATATGTATATTTTACCCGGGGTATTATGGCCCACTTCAATGATGAGGCACAATTCACCGGAGTACTCGGGCATGAAATCGGTCACATTACCGCAAGGCATTCTGTAGCCCAGCAGCGTAACCAGCTCTTAGGCCAACTGGGCATATTAGCCGGGGTCGTCATTGCACCGAATCTTGCCCAGTTTGCGGAATCTGCCTCCCAGGGCCTGGGATTATTATTTCTAAAATTTGGCCGGGATGACGAGCGGCAGGCTGACCAGCTGGGTGTGGAATATTCCTCCAAAATAGGTTATGATGCACACGAAATGGCGCAATTTTTTAATACCCTGGAACGCCAGTCTGCAGCAGCAGGGGCACAGGAACTTCCAGAATTTTTATCTTCTCACCCAAACCCGGGTGACAGGAATACAACTGTAAACCAACTGGCAACAGAATGGCAGAAAAAGTTGAACATGAAAAACCCGGTGGTAGGCAGAGATACTTATCTGCGCCGTATAGATGGAATTGTTTTAGGTGAAGATCCCCGCGAAGGTTACCGGGAGAACAATATGTTTTATCATCCTGTACTAAAATTTCAGTTTCCCGTGCCGGCAGGATGGAACTACCAGAATACGCCACAAAGGGTACAAATGGCGCCCACAGATGGTAAAGCTTTAATGTTCCTGACGGCATCCCAGGCCACCAGTTTGCAGGAAGCTGGCAATGCATTGGTACAACAAAATAACCTCGCCGTTATAGAGAGCCGGAATGTAACGGTAAATGGATTACCCGCCCTGGCCATTTATGCTGATGTAAAACCAGATCCCAATCAGCAGCAACAACAGCAACAACAACAACAGCAACAACAAGCCACCATACGCACAATAAGCTACCTCATTAATTATAATAACCTGATATACCTCATTATGGGCGTATCGGGCATCAATGATTTTAATGCCTACTCCGGCACATTCCAGAATACCATGGAAGGCTTCAGAACACTTACTGATGCTTCAAAATTAAACAAGCAGCCGGAGCGTGTGCGCATTAAAACTGTCAACAGTAATACTACCTTAAGGGCTGCTTTGAAAGCATACAATATGCCTGATGCCCGGCTGGAAAAGCTGGCTATACTTAATGGAATGTTATTGACAGAAAATGTGGCTAAAGGAACGCTTATAAAAATCGTGCAGTAGGCCCCGTTATCAGCAACTGCCCAGGGCGTACCAGATAATAATAAAGACAACGATTGTTCCGAGGCAACCGCCACCTAATTTTTTTGCACCATAGCCAGCAATCAGGCCGCGAAATATATTGTTCATGTTGTGGTTTTAAGAAGCAACAATATAAATAATTATACCAGTTATTTGGAAAAAGACCGGGTATTTTATTAGAAATAGTGGAGAAGTTATATACTTTTACAAAAAAACCCCCCATGAATTTATTTGTTGCCGGATTACCATATGATTTGGATGATGCAGAATTGCTCGAAATCTTTGAAAAATTTGGAACCGTTATTACTGCAAAAGTGGCTATTGATAAAGAAACCGGTAAAAGCCGCGGCTTTGGATTTGTAAATATGGAAAATGCTGAAGAAGCCAATGAAGCGATAGAAAATCTTAAAGATATTTCCCTGGGTAAAAAACCTCTGGTTGTAAAAGCTGCTGAAGAAAGGCCACCTTCAGGTGGTGGTGGTGGCTACCGGGGCAATAATGATCGTGGTGGTGGCGGTGGTGGATACCGGGGTAATAATGATCGCGGTGGTAGTGGTGGTGGTGGTGGCTACCGGGGCAATAATGATCGCGGTGGTAGCGGCGGTGGTTACCGTGGTGGTAATGATGGGGGTAACAGTCGCTATTAAACGCTATTACTCTTTACTGCCTTTTTCTCCTATAAATTGCTGGTCTTTATTTCTGAAGAGTACATTAAAACTCGTGAGTGTGCCATAAACACGTGTAATATATTGCTGCAGGTTTACTTTGTCTTCATCACTCAATACTTTATGGCTGTTGATATTTTGCTCCAGTACCCGCAGGCGATCCCGCAGCATAACAATTTTGTGAAAAAAAAGATCAATCGGGATTTCTTTAGGTTTCAATGTTTTATCTGCAGGCTGTAAAAGCATCATGCCATTTAGCCATTTATCTCCCAAGGGTATTTTTTCCGAAATGCCTCCCCAGAGTTGAAGTATGCTCAGCAATGATTTTTCTATTTCACTACTGGTTTCAATTTCCGCACTGATATTTTCCGGTATAATTTCATCCAGGTGATTATCTTCTTTGTTTATTTCTTTAATACCCGCATTAATAAAAGATATGAGGTAGGTCGCATACCGCACACCTACAATAACACCGGGGCCGTGTTGTGTATGTTGTAACCTTGTGCCGATGCCCAGGTTTAACTGATCTGTTTCCATCCGGTAAAATTAGTATTATAGTTTTAAAAATTATCGCATACGCATAAGCGCAATGCTCTCGGCTATCATTTGCTTATTATATTCCAGGGCTATTGTATTATGGTTGATAATATCAATGATAGTTCCTACAAGGCACAGCCCCCCGGTAAAAAAATATAAAATGCCCATACCAATTTGTTTTGTCACAAACCGCTGTATGCCGGCAAATAAAACAAAACCCAGCAGGCAGCAAATCAATATGGTTTGAGGGCTTTTTCTTTTACGTTCGTATAAACTTACAAACTGCCGGATGTCGTTATCAGGAAAACCGCGGGTCAGATGTTGTATGTACATCAGTTCTTCAGGAGCCGGGTCTTGTAAGAGCTGGAGTAAAAGCGGGTTTATTTTATCGTTAGTTTCTGTATACATATAAATTTATTTAGCAAGTAGATAAAATATTTTCCCGGGCTTGGCCAGCGTCACTACCCGGTGAAGCAAAATTAATAAAGCAGGTATGCCAAAGGGGTGAGCATTTAAAGAAGCATTTAGATTACCCTGTAAAATATAATGGATAGCATGCCCGAGGCCACAGCCGGGGCAATGCGTGAATCCCAGCCAGGAGAAAATACAAAAAGAAAAATGCGCTTCCTCAATATTCATAGTGGCCAGTAGAAAAAGACCTGTCACCCAGCAGCATAATTCCAGGTT
>JBDSWG010000072.1:0-10200 GCA_039926825.1 Ferruginibacter sp. | reverse complement strand
TCCATCATTTTGTCCAGTTCATTTTCTTCAATCTCGGAGAATAAATACGCAGCTACGGTTTCTTCTTCTGTCCAATGGAACAAACCAAAATCCAGTAATACGCGGATGAGTGCTTCTTCCTGCATTGCATCCTTCTTCATCAGGTCCAGCGTAATTTCCTGCACCTCTGAGGCAGAGCCTGGTATTTCTGAAGCGTCACCCGTAAAAGCAATTCCAGTTTGCTTTTCATCTTTATACACCTTCTCCCGCACCTGTTTGTTCACCAGGTCATTCAGGCCTGCCTCATCAATTTTCATCAGTTGTGAAACCTGGCGGATGTAATCCTGGCGGATTGTAAAGTCTTCCGGTTTATTTATTTTGGCAATTGTTTCTGCCATGTCATTCACAATAGCAGACCTGCGGACGCTATCCTGACCCGCTTCTCCAAGCGCCATTCCTAATTTGAAAAGAACAAAATCTTTTTTTTCTGCCTGCACAAATTCTGTGAAAGCCCTGGCACCAATTTTATTTACATAACTATCCGGGTCTTCTTTGTCTGGGATGAGAACTAGTTTCACATTCAGGCTTTGTTCCAGGGCAAGGTCCAGCCCACGCAAAGCGGCTTTTACACCCGCAGAATCACCATCATATAAAATAGTCAGGTTGTTGGTATATTTTTTCACCAGGCGAAGCTGACCGGGTGTGAGAGATGTACCGCCGCTGGCCACTACGTTTTCAATGCCTGCCTGGTGGAGGCTAACCACATCTGTATAACCTTCTACCAGTAAACATTCATCTGCTTTATCTATGGCCATCCGGGCGAAATAAGCACCATATAAAATATTGCTTTTTACATAGATTTCATTTTCTGGTGTGTTGATATATTTTGGCGCACGATCATTAGATTTTATTAACCTGGCACCGAAGCCCAATATTTTCCCGCTTTGATTATGTACCGGGAAGATGATACGCTCCCGGTAATTATCTGCCGGTTTCCCCTCCCGGAGTGTAATCAGGCCGGCCTTCTGCAACAGGTCTTCATTATATTTTTGTTCCAGGGCGGCATCCGCAAAAGCCGAACGTTCACGTGGATTATAACCAATTTCAAATTTCCTGATAATATCTTCCCGGAAACCGCGTTGCTTAAGGTAGGAGAGGCCGATATCCTGGCCTTCTTCCGTTTCGAATAAGGCTTTTTGAAAAAAGCCCGCAGCAAATTTATTTATGATGTAAAGGCTGTCTGAAGCCTGTTGCTGCTGCCGGTATTCCGGGCTCACTTCCCTTTCCTCAATTTCAACATTATACTTTTCTGCCAGCCACCGCAATGCTTCTACATAGCTGTACTTTTCCAAATCCATAATGAACCCCACCGCATTGCCGCTTTTTCCACAACCAAAACATTTGTATATCTCTTTTGTAGGCGAAACAGTAAAGGAAGGAGATTTCTCATTGTGAAAAGGGCATAACCCTAAGTAATTTGAGCCTCTTTTCTTAAGTTTCACAAAACCACCAACGATTTCGATAATGTCTAAGCGGCTAAAAATTTGTTGTATGGTTTCCTGGCTTATCAAGCTGTAAAGTATACTGCAAAATAACTAAGAATTTGCCGACATGGCTTTTTTCAATTATGATATAAAAATTCTATAGCACAGATTTAGCAGTTTACTGGCAAAGAATTTCTAATAAGTCAATATCTTTATTCCATAAAAAACATACTATGAAGAAATTTTTAATGTTATTGGCTATTTGCAGTTTTTCATTTATGCTCCGGGCGCAGACGCTGGAGATAATCCCGAATTATATAAATAACCAAAAATGGCAGGAAGGTAAAGTTGCTATAGATAAAATATTGGAAGATCCAAAAAATCAGGATAAAGCAGATGCCTGGTATTTTAAAGGAAGAATTTATAATGCCATGTCTTATGACAAAGCTTTGCCACTTTTGGATGCATATAATTATCGTGCACAGGCCTTTGAAGCGTTTAAAAAAACCCAGCAACTGGATACTAAAGACTTGCGTTTAAAAGTTGAATTTTATCGTCCTTACCTGGATCTTTATTTTGGTTATTTTGACCTTGGCGCCGCCCAGTTTAATAATAAAGATTATATGGATGCGTATAATTCTTTTCAGCGGGCACAGGAAGTAAAAGATTATATCCTGGCAAAAAAATATGAATATTCTGATGCTACCTTGTATCCACTGGATACATCCCTGGTATTAAATTCTGCCATTGCTGCAGGACTTGCAAAGGATAAAGATTTATCTATGAAATCGTACCGGGTATTAGCAGATGCGAATGTTTCGGGAAAGAATTACATGGATGTCTACGAAGCGCTTTCAGAATATTATTACAAAAAAGAAGATAATACAAACCTGGATCTCATCCTGACTAAGGCTCGTGGCTTTTATCCCGAAAATGATTACTGGACAGACATAGAACTGGATCGCATCCGCAAATCCGGCGATAAACAAATGTTACTAAAAAAATACAAAGAATTATTAGCTACCAGTCCTGATAATTTTTTATTGAATTATAATTATAGTGTGGAATTGTTCAATAATCTTTATGGCAAAGATGCGCAGACTACGAACCTGGTAGAAACAAAGCAAGAGCTGACAAATCTTTTGAAAAAAGCCATAGCGGTAGATAAGGGTATTGATGCAACCGTGCTGATGGCAAATCATCAGTATAATATGGCTTCGGATATTAGTGGTGATGTTTCCAGGCTAAAAGGTACATCACCGGAAGCAGTGAAAAAGAAGGCGGATCTGAATACACAGTACATGGTTAAGATGAATGATTTTATCACCTACGCTGAATTGGCATCTAAATATTATGATGCAAAAACAGATATGACGCCGATACAGAAAGGTGTATATAAGAGTTTATTGATAAATCTTGAAGAAGTTTACAACGTAAAAAAAGATTCAAAGAAAGCAGCCGAAGTAAGAGATAAAAAGAACAAGCTTAATTAGAAATAATATTTAAACAAAAATGGCTGCCTCCAAAGAGCAGCCATTTTTGTTTTCTGTAATTTAAAATCTTCTGGAGTTTATAAGAAATGATTTTAGTTATACTTAATTAAGGTCGTTGCATAATCATCACCGGCGAGCCGCCATCCCTGCGTTCTCCCCGCATCATCTTTTGCATTTCACTCATGGGCTTCAGATCAAAATCTTTGGGGATATCAAAATCTTTGGCATCAATTTTCTTGTCTAGGTCAATCTTTGTTACTTCCACTTCCATAACACGGTTACGCCGCATCTTCATCTGATAAGCCATAACAAAACCATCCAGTTTATCCAGACCATTTACAGATGAGGTTTGGATGCCAAAGCCACTCATGCCACCGGTATAATTCATGTGGTCAAATTTAATATCCGGTGTAAACCAGGCGATGGTGGTGTCTTTTGTACCTAAAAAACCTGTAGTAATAATGAGCGCTTTTTTGCAAACGTAGCCAGCAAATTTTTTCGTTTCGCTGGTCACAATAATATCCGGGGCTGAAGGGTTAGTGGTAGCCTGCCGACGACGTCCACTGGCGCTCGTATCGCTGGCCATGCGTGCTTTCATCATACTATCCATCTGGAGGCGGGCTTTTGCCTGATCCGCATCGCTGGCATAGAAACCCGTTTTATTTCCCATCATTTCTATAAGCGTAGTGGTAAATAAAGCAGCATTATTGCGGATGGAGGTTGTGCGGCCGATATCTGTTTTGTTTACGGTTTTCACCATAGAATCTTTATAGTAAATGGTTGACTTCGTTTCACCGTCACCGAAATTTCTGAAATTAAAACCACCGGAGCTTTGCTGCACATTACTGGCATCCTCTTCTTCGGGGGCAATTACATTTGTTGTAGTTTGAATTATAGCCTGGGAAATTATTTTTGGCTGGGCAAATGCTGCCGTTGCTAATAGGGTAGAACCAAATAATAAAATTACTTTCATTGTGCTGGAATTTTTTCCAAAAATAGGCTCTCCATTAATAGCAATGGGATGTTCATCCTTATTACCTAATCTTTAACAGCAAGGTCTTGCGTGTTGATGGTCCACATCAGCTCCCTTATAAAAACTTCTGTACGTTTATCTGTTGCTTCCTGGTTTTGCGCTTTGCCATTTTCATCAAAGGCTTTTTCTATGTTGGGCACCGGGTACATGGCCGTAACTGTTCGGGCTTTCATTTTAAATAATGTAAACTGCAGGGAAGTTATAACTTGAGTTCCACCAAAGTTTCCGGATGATACGGTAACAATTGCCACGGGTTTATGTTCCCATTCTTCATACAATACATCTATGGCATTTTTCAGGCTGGCCGGGTAGCCACCATTATATTCTGGTGTAATAAGAATAATGCCATCTGCATTTTTTACAGCACTTGCCCAATCTAAAAGATTTTGTGGCGGGTCAGGCGTGTACTTGAGGCGTTCTTCGAACAGGGGGAAATTATATTCTGCCAGGTCTGCCATAATGGGTTCTGCAATTTTTTCCCGTAACAAATAATTCCGGAAATAATAGCCTACACGATTACTCTTTCTTCCTGTGCGTATGCTGGAAGAAATGATGAGAATTTTTTTCATATTTTAGAATTAGAGCTTATGCGCTGCGCATGAGTTGCACTTCACAATTAATGTTAACGGTATCGCTTACCAGCACTCCGCCTGTTTCCAGCGCAGCGTTCCACTTTAAATCCCATTCGGTGCGATCAATCTTTCCATTCACACTAAAACCGGCTTTTTCATTTCCCCAGGGATCTTTCTGTATGCCTCCAAATTCTACGTCAAGCTTTACTTCTTTCGTTATGCCTTTGATAGTTAGTTCACCATAAATTTCAAAACTGCCATCTCCATCTACAGGTTCCAATTTCTTTCCTTTAAACATAATTTCCGGGTATTTCTCCACATCAAAAAAGTCCGGGGCTTTTACATGTACATCCCTGTCTGTATTGCCAGTGGCTATAGAGGCTGCATCTACCGTAACTTTTACATCTGCCTTACTGAAATCATCATCTCTTGTGGTTATGTCTGCTGAGAATGTTTTAAATTCTCCTTTCACATTGCTAATCATCATGTGGCGTACTTTAAAAGATACTTCACTGTGAGCGGGGTCTATCACCCATTTTTGTGTGTTCATAATTTTACCTTTAATGTTTAAACATTAAAAGTAAGTTAATTACCAGATATAAAGAAAATAAATATGAATGAAGGTAGAATGACCACTTGTGTAAAAGCTGTGAATAAGAATAAACTGCTAATTCCCCAGCCGCCGTATTTTTAATCAATTTCCTGTAGGTTTGCCCACTTAAAAATTTGATTTACTGTGCGTTTAAAGAGTTTAGAAATAAAAGGATTTAAGAGCTTTGCTGATAAAACGGTGCTCAATTTTGATGAAGGCATCACTGGTGTTATCGGGCCAAATGGCTGTGGCAAAAGTAATATTATAGATAGTATACGGTGGGTGATAGGCGAGCATAAAATAAGCAACCTGCGTAGTGAAAACCTGGAGAGCCTCGTCTTCAATGGTAGTAAAACCCGCAGTGCCAGTGGTCTGGCAGAGGTAAGCCTGACATTTGAAAATACTAAAAATCTTTTACCCACAGAATTTAATACGGTTACCATTACACGCAAGTATTACAAAAGCGGGGAGAGCGAGTACCGCCTCAATGATGTTGCCTGCCGTCTTAAGGATATTCATAATTTATTTATGGATACCGGTGTGAGTACCGATAGTTACGCCATTATAGAACTGGGAATGGTGGATGATATCATAAAGGATAAAGACAACAGCCGCCGAAAAATGCTCGAGCAGGCTGCCGGCATTACCATATACAAAACGCGAAAGCGGGAAGCAAAATTAAAACTGGATGCCACGGAACAGGATCTTGCCCGGATAGAAGATCTCCTTTTTGAAATTCATAACCAGCTAAAGATGCTGGAAAGCCAGGCGAAGAAGGCAGAGAAATATTTTGAAATAAAGAAAGAATATAAAGAGATAAGTATTGAGTTAGCTAAGGCCGCACTGGAGGGCTTCAACGTTACATACCGGGATCTAAATGTAAAACAACAACAGGAAGTAGACAGGCGAATAGAATTAGAGTCTGCCATAGCTACGGAATATGCAGCCCTGGAAAGCGAGAAGCTGGCTTTTGTGGAAAAGGAAAAATTGTTGCAACAGATGCAACACCACCACAATGAAGTATTGGATAAAGTCCGGCATAAAGAGAACGAAAAAAGCCTGGCCGGGCAGCGAATACAACATCTGAATGAAAAGAAAATCAACCTTGATGATTTTTTAGTGAAGGCTGGTGGGCAGATGGCTGGCTTGCAGGAAAGTATCAGGTTTACAGGAGAACAAATTAAAGATGAGGAAGTTAAGCTTGCTGAATTAGATGCAAGTTTAATACAGCTCAAAGCAACAGTAGAGGAAAAGCGAGTAGTATTTGACGAGAAGCGAAGCGAGATAGATGTACTGCGCAGGGACAACCAGGTACTACAACGGAACCAGTTTGAAGCGGAAAAAAAGGTTGCAGTTGCAGATACCTCTATCCAAAACCTGGTGCGTACGATTGCCCAGATGGAAGAGGAAAAAGGCCAGCGTCAGGAACAATTGAAAGCACTGGAAGTTCAAAAAGAAGAGAAGGAAAGAGAACTGGAAAATCGCCGGAAAGGTCTCGCAACCATGCAGGCAGAGCATGAAGCTACTAAAGAAAAGATTTTAGCAACCCAGCAAACTATGGAAGGCCTGCGCAGTAACCTGGCGGAGGAAAACAGGAAGTTTGATGCCCGTAAAAACGAGCACGACCTGCTGAAAAGCCTGGTAGATTCTATGGAAGGTTACCCCGAGAGTATAAAATTCTTACACAACAACACTGGCTGGAATCATGAAGCCCCGTTACTCTCTGACATCATCTATGTAAAAGAAGAATACCGTGCTGCCGTTGAAAATGTACTGGAGCCTTACCTGAATTATTACGTTGTGAATAACCTTCAGGAAGGCCTGCAAGCTGTGCACCTGCTGGATGATAATAAAAAAGGGAAAGCCAATTTTTTCCTGCTGGATAAGTTTTCTGCAGCACCGGCAGCCCATCAGCCAGATAATACTTTCCCGGCATTGTCTGTTGTAGAAATAGATTCGAAGTATAATGACCTGGCATCGCAACTACTGGGCAATGTTTTTATTGCGGAAAGCGAAGATGCGCTGGAGAACAGCAACGGCGCAGTAATTCTGGAAAAAACCGGCAAGTATGTAAAAGGAAAATATAGCCTCACTGGTGGAAGTGTAGGCTTGTTTGAAGGTAAAAAAATCGGGCGGGCAAAGAACCTGGAAAAACTGGCTAAAGAAATAAGCAAGCAGGAAGTGATTGTGAAAGCGTTGAAAGGGAATATACAGCAGCGGCATGAAGAGGTGATAACCTACAATGCCCAGCTACAGGAAAACAGTATTCGCCAGGCTCAGGCAGACATCAGCCAACTTACGAATACGGTTTTTTCTTTGCAAAATAAGATTGAGAATATACATCACCAGGAAAGTATCAGCACCAACCGCCTGGCAGATTTTAATAACCAATTGACGCAAAACCAATCGTCCATAGCCAGTACTCGTGAAGCCCTTGAAGGGTTTAATAAACAATTGTATGCACTGGCAGAAAAACTGGTGCAAGCTGAGGCTACTTACGGTGAGGCTGAGACGATGTACAACACCGCAACTGGAAATTTTAACGAAAGCAATTTATCTCTCACACGGCAGCAGAGTAAGCTTTCATCACTGAAACAGGAATTGGCATTTAAAACCAATCAACTGTCTGAACTAAATGTGCAGGTACAAACCAGTGATACACAATTGGCAGATACTAATACCAACCTGGAATCCACCAAAACTTTACTGACGGAACTGGAAGCAACGCTCCGCACCATGCTGCAGGAAAAAGAGACGGAAGAGAAGCGGTTGAATGAAGCCGACCAGGAATATTATAACCTGCGTAACCAACTAACGGAGAAAGAAAATATTTTGCGCAGCAAACAAAAAAGCAAAGAAGGAATTGATACGTTACTCAATGAGATTAAAGACCGCCTCACGGATTTGAAACTGCAACTGGCCGGTATGAAGGAAAGGTTGAATGTAGAATTTAAAGTAGATCTGGATGTCATAATAGATGAACCGCGTACGGGAGAAATGCCGCTGGAAGAACTGCAGGAAAAGAACGAGCGCATGCGGAAACGGCTGGAAAATATCGGCGAAGTAAATCCCACGGCTATTGAAGCTTATACGGAAATGAAGAAGCGCTATGAGTTTATCATGGAGCAAAAAAATGACCTGGTAACGGCAAAAGAAAGCCTGATGCAAACGATACAGGAAGTGGAAGCCACGGCCAACCAGCAGTTCCTGGATACATTTAATAAAACACGCGAAAATTTCCAAAAAGTGTTTAAGGCATTGTTCAGTGATGAAGACACAGCGGATATGATCCTCGTTGACCCGGATAACCTCGCAGAAACAGCCGTAGAAATTGTAGCCAAGCCCAAAGGCAAAAGGCCAAGCAGTATCGGTCAGTTGAGTGGGGGTGAAAAAACACTTACTGCAACGGCGTTACTATTTGCTATATACCTCATAAAGCCTGCACCTTTCTGTATTTTAGATGAAGTAGATGCGCCGCTGGATGATGCCAACGTGGGCAAGTTTACCAACATGATTAAGCAGTTCAGTGAGAACTCCCAGTTCATCATTGTAACCCACAATAAAATGACGATGAGTGCTGTAGATGTTATTTACGGTGTAACCATGCAAGAAGCCGGTGTAAGTAAATTGGTGCCGGTGGATTTCCGCAGTTTGAATTAGTTGGTTAGTTGATTAGTTGATTAGTTGATTAGTTGATCAGTTGATTGGTTGGATAGTCCATTTGTGATTCGAAACCATTCGCCGGCAAGGAATTGGGAATTTGGTATTATGGTGATGAATCAAAAAAGCTAAAAGGGTTTGGGCAAGGTAAAATTTATATTGCACCCAGTCGCCATAGGTTTTCTTTTTGCCTCAAGTAAATTTGAACGATCTCTTTGGCGCTTTAACCTTACTTTGCACCTTTGCGTGACAATAAATTGAAATTTAATACTACTCATGTGCTGCGTCTTGGCCGGATAATAATGAAATTGAAAACTATAACACCAGCGCCTTTTTCTTGCATCCTGGCGAGAAAATTTTTACCTGATGGTCATCTTATGCTTCTCTGTTGTAAAGCTAGGTTATGAAATACATTTTCTGCAACACCTAATACCATATTACAAGTTTTCTAATACCTAATTTACTTACTAATCTCTACTCCACTATTCAACGGATCAACTAATCAACTGATCAACTAATCAACTAACTTCCCAATCCTCCCATTACTTCCCGCAAAAAACACCGCTTTGCCTTCTTTTGCTTTCCGTACTACATGAAATCCTTCCGTGCTGATGAGGGTGAAATTTTTGCCATCATCTGTCGTGTAGTCCACACCGTTAAGCCCGCAGGTAATCCAGTTGTGTTTACGTAAATATTCAATACAACTGCGGTAGCCATGGGGAGACGTTTCCGGCGTAGACCAGCTTTTACCGGCATCTTTGGTAATGGCGCAGTTTTGCCCGGCGCTATCTTTAGTATTGAAATCGCCACCAACAACAATAAAGAAATTTTTATTTTTTACTGCCACAGAATTTGCCCCGGTTGTTTCTCCTCCCTGTATTATTGGAATGTTTATTTTTTTATCGCGGATAAACAGGTTGGATTGTTTTCCACCGCTCACAAATATGGCTTCACTATTTTTTCTTTTTCTCACATTGGTACCACTAGATGCAAAGCAAGCTTCTCCTTCCGCCGCTACCGGGTAGAAAGATGGGGGCAAAGATTGCCACGTTATGCCACCATCGAATGTGCGCCTGACATAGAATTTCCCATCCAGCGGGTCTCCCACCACAATACCACTTTGTTCATTCCAGAATTCCATGGCATCCATAAATACGCCTTTAGTGGTGTCTTTAAAAATCACGTTCCAGGAATCACCGCCATCAAAAGTTCTGAGGATGTAACCGGGGGATTCGATTCCCATGATAACCGCAGATGTTTCACTGAAGGCTTCAATATCCCGGAAATCCGTTTTTTCAAAACCCTTTACCTGTAGCCATTTCCAGGTTTTTCCGCTATCCAGGGACCGTGCAACCGTACCATTGC
Source organism: Ferruginibacter sp. (assembly GCA_039926825.1). GTDB lineage: Bacteria > Bacteroidota > Bacteroidia > Chitinophagales > Chitinophagaceae > Ferruginibacter. The sequence goes on along the minus strand of JBDSWG010000072.1, from coordinate 22 downwards.
TGCCACTTACCCAGACAGTTTT
>JBDSWG010000071.1:0-2953 GCA_039926825.1 Ferruginibacter sp. | reverse complement strand
CCTTGTAAAACCCGATGGCAGCATTTTATTGCACCGCCTGGGAGAAACACGGGTAGAAGGTTTAACCAGGAGGCAACTGGCGGAAAAACTTCAAAAGGATTTGATGCCGTATATGAAAGAACCTATTGTGAACGTTGTTTTCCTGAATCACAAAGTTACCGTTATTGGGGAAGTAGGCAACCCGGGCGTAGTACAAATGCCGGGGGAGCAAATGCCCTTATTAGAAGTATTGATGGCCAGCGGGGATATTAAACCCACGGCTAAGAAAGATAAGGTGATGGTCATTCGTGATAACGGGAATGAGAAAAAAGTCAAGATTGTAAACCTGGAAGATTATAGCATTTTTTCATCTCCCTGGTATTACTCCCAACCCAATGATATTATATATGTTTTAGCTGATAAAAACGACCTGGCAAAACAAGAAAAGAAAAAAACTGTCCAAACAACTGTTACGTTGGTAGCTTCCGGGCTTTCCTTTATTTTTTTGGTGGTAGACAGGATTACCCGCAAATAAACTGCGGATAAATAATATGAACGAAGAACAATTTTTCAGCGAGAAACCCCAGGCCAATATACTGGCACAGATTGTACAGCGGTACCTGCCTTTCTGGCCGGTGTTTGTTCTGTTTACTTCAATTTCCCTTTCCTTATCATACATCTACCTGCGTTCCCAAACAAAAATTTATACTGCTGCGGCCAAAGTTTTATTGAAAGATCCCCAAAAGGGCGGTGGAGATAGTAAAGTGTTAGATGCCTTGAATATATTCAGTGAGAAAAAAATTGTAGAAAATGAAATCATTGTACTCAAGAGTGCTGACCTGATGCAGCAGGTGGTGAAAGACCTGGATTTATATGTGAGCATATTTAATGAAGGAAATGTGCAGACGGAAGAATTGTATAAAGCTAATTCTCCTCTTACTTTTGTGGCTCAGGACAAAGAAGATGTTCGTGGTGGAGGTAAATATAATTTTGATATTAACTGGAATTTAAATACAATTACCATTGCCGGACAAAAAGAACCACTCAACGGAAAGATCAATATTAACGGTACCGTATATACGCTAAGAGCAAACCCTGAGTATAACCGAAACGTTAAAGGGAAAAATTATTTTGCGATTTTTAATTCTGTGGGTGGCGCTGCAGGTGCAATAGCCGGAAGCTTAAGAGCATACCCAATATCCTTTTCTTCCACTGTAATAGATTTAGCTATTGAGACACCCGTCCCGGAAAAGGCTGTTGATGTACTGAACCACCTTTTCGAAGTATATAATATAGAGGGTATAAAAGATAAGAACCAGATTACCACCAAGACGCTGAGCTTCATTGAAGACAGGTTGGATGCCGTTACCAACCAACTCGATAGTGTAAACCGAAACATACAAGCCTATAAAAGCAGCCAATCCATTACCGATTTAAGCAGCCAGGCGGATTTGTATTTCAGTAATGTAAGGGAAATGGATAAACGGAAATCCGAACTTCAATTTCAATTGGGGGTTTTTAACGACTTACAATCTTATATTAACAGTAAAGGCAGTTCACCGGGTACAGTGCCATCCCTGATGCTTGTTTCTGACGGAACACTTTCTACTCTTTTGCAACAATTATATTCAGAAGAATACATTTTAGCTGAGGCCAGGAAAGTTGGGGGAGAGCAGAGCGAAGCCGTAATCAATTCGAGGGAAAAAATTAACCGCCTAAAAAAAGATATGCGGGAGAACATGGGCCTGATGAAAAACAATTACCAGTCAGAGTTGCGCAATATCAATAATAACATTTCAATAAATAACAATTTACTCGCCCAGGTGCCCGCTAAAGAAAGGGTGCTGCTGGAAATCAGCCGGCAGCAATCTATAAAAAATAATATTTACACCTTCCTGTTACAAAAAAGAGAGGAAACAGCAATATCATCGGCAGCTACGTCAGCAGATTTAAGGGTATTAGAAAGCGGCTCCTGGTGGGGCCCTATAAGGCCTGTAGCAAAAAATTATTACCTCACAGGTTTAATGATTGGCCTCCTGGCCTTCCTGCTATATGTACAGGTGCAGGAGCAATTCAATAACAAGATTTTATTCCGGTCAGAAGTGGAAAAGAAAACAACCGTGCCCGTTATCGCAGAAATTGTACAAGCCAAAACGGAAAACAACGTAGCCATATCCGAAGGGAAACGCACCGTTATTGCAGAGCAGTTCCGAAGCCTGCGAACGAACCTGGCCTTTATGGGTTTTAATGAAGATGAAAAAACATTGCTGGTAACGTCCAGTATTTCGGGAGAAGGCAAGAGTTTTATCGCCATAAACCTGGCTTTAAGCATTACGTTGAACGGTAAGAAAGTTGCCCTGATGGAAATGGATTTGCGTAAACCAAAAGTGAGCAAACAATTGAACGTAGAGCGCAACCCGGGTATCAGTAACTACTTAGTGAAAAAGGCGACCATTGATGAAATTATTAAACCTACTATTTACCCTAACCTCTTCCTGGTACCGGCAGGCGTAATACCGCCCAACCCGACAGAATTAATTTTAAAGCCGGAGTTCGGGGAAATGATGAAAGAACTCAGGGCCCGGTTCGATTATATTATTATTGATACCGCCCCCATAGGCCCGGTTACAGATGCGCAGCTATTAACACCTTATGCCAACACCACCATATTCGTGGTGCGCCATGATAAAACACCAGCCTCCTTTCTTCAAATGATTGAAGGCCTTCATCATGAAAAGAAATTTAAAGGCATGAGTATCGTCTTTAATGGCATCAAACCCCGGGGCGTTTCCCTTTTCAATTATGGCTTCGGCGGATATGGTAACGGTTACGGCTATGGGTACGGATACGGCTATGGTTACGGCTACGGTTATGGCAGTGAAGCCTACAGCTACTATGCGGCTGATGGGGATCACCCGGGGTTCAAAAATTTATTCGGGTTCACGAATATGGTGAAGAAGGTGTTTAGGAGGAG
>JBDSWG010000070.1:0-4630 GCA_039926825.1 Ferruginibacter sp. | reverse complement strand
AATGGCAGGGCATCAAATGCATCTTAGGTAAATCTGCCACGTTCCAGGCACTGATGATGAGCCTGCGGCTATCGGGGTTGGATTTTAGCTGCCGGATAAGTTCTGTTACCTGGTCCACTTCCACCCCACCGTCACCTTCCCAACTCCGCCATTGTTTACCATAAACCGGTCCCAGGTTTCCATTTTCATCAGCCCATTCATCCCATATTTTTACGTTGTGTTCCTTCAGGTAAGCAATATTCGTATCTCCCTTCAGGAACCAAAGCAGCTCATAAATAATACTTTTTAAGTGAACTTTTTTTGTTGTGACAAGGGGGAATCCCCTGGCCAAATCGAACCGAAGCTGGTAGCCAAAAACACTCCGGGTGCCGGTGCCAGTGCGATCACTTTTATCTGTACCGGTGGTTATAATATGTTGAACCAAATCCAGGTATTGCTGCATGGCTGCAAGTTAGGTAAAAAGAAAAAATGATACATTCCACTCTCAGAGTCACGTTTCTTTTTACCCAATGATTTTTACAGGCGTCGTTTTCAGGGAATTTCTCTAAATTGTTCTTTAATTTTGAGCGCTGGAATGCTACGGCAAATAATATATGCTCATAAAAAACGGATCGGCTTACGAATTTAATTGCATAGATGCTCATACCTGCGGCAATCCTGTACGCCTCGTAGCCAGCGGCGGGCCAGACCTGGAAGGTAATAGTATGCGTGAAAAGCGCCTGAATTTTCTCCGTGAGTTTGACTGGATACGTACCGGGCTTATGTTTGAGCCCCGTGGGCATGACATGATGAGTGGCAGCATCCTATACCCGCCTGCCGATCCACTTAATGATATTGGCGTATTATTCCTGGAAACCAGCGGTTGCCTGCCCATGTGTGGCCATGGCAGCATCGGGACGATAACCATCGCGATAGAAAATAACCTCATTAAACCAAAAATTCCGGGCAAGGTAAGAATGGAAACGCCTGCCGGACTCGTAGAAGTGAGTTACCAAATGGAGAATGGAAAAGTGAAATTTGTAAAACTGGTTAATGTTCCCTGCTTCCTGGCAGCAGAAAAGCTTTCTGTTACTTCATCGCATTTGGGAGAAATATTATTTGATGTTGCCTACGGTGGAAACTTTTATGCCATCGTAGATGAACAGGAAAATTATAGTGGGATACAGGATTTTACTGCAGCACAGTTAATTTCTTTCAGCGGGGCATTACGGAAAAGCATAAACGAAAAATATAGTTTTGTACACCCGGAAGATTCCAACATCAGCGGGTGCAGCCATATACTTTGGACAGGAGGTGTATTAGACAAAAAATCAACCGCAAGAAACGCAGTTTTTTATGGAGATAAAGCGATTGATCGCAGCCCCTGTGGCACCGGCACAAGCGCCCGGATGGCGCAGTGGTTTGCACAGGAAAAGTTGAAGCCAGGCGAAACTTTTATACACGAAAGTTATATTGGGAGTAAATTTACAGGAACTATTGAGGCTATTTGTACGGTTGGCGAGTATAAAGCCATCCGGCCGGGAATAGAAGGATGGGCAAAGGTTTACGGAAAAAATAAGATTACCATAGACCCTGCAGATGATCCCTTTGCTTATGGTTTCCAGGTTATTTAAAAATGAAAAAGAAATTTTAATATGGGAGAAGTTACCATTGCCGGTGGCGGTATAATAGGCTTAAGTACGGCTTATTATTTAAGACAACAAGGATATGAAGTAACGATTGTAGAAAGAGGCGATATTACTGATGGGTGCTCCTTTGGAAATATGGGATATATTTCTCCCAGCCATTTTGTTCCCCTGGCGTCACCGGGTATCATTTCTGAAGGCCTGCGACACATGCTCAGCAGCCGAAGCCCGTTTTATATAAAGCCCCGCCTGGATGCTGACCTCATCCGCTGGGCGTATCATTTTATGCGGAACAGCAACCAGAAAAATGTAACCGAGAATGCTCCTAATCTTAATAATATCCTGCGGCTGAGCCGGGAACTCATGGATGATTTGAAATTTGACCTGGGAGATGTCTTTGATCTTGAAGAAAAAGGTTGCCTCATGATGTGTAAATCTGAAGATACTTTACAGCACGAATTTGAATTGGCCGCCCAGGCGGAAAAATTTGGCCTCCGCGTAGTATGCCTGCAGCGGAATGAAGTTCAGGACCTGGAAAAAAATGTAGAAACAGATGTTGCCGGGGCTGTCCTGTTTAAAGATGATTGCCACTTTAATCCCGGCAAACTTATGGTGGCCCTAAAAGAATTACTCATCGGAAAAAATGTAAAATTCCTTACCCACACCACGATAACGGGTATGGAGACACGCAATGAGGAAGTAACGGCGCTGCTAACAGATAAAGGAAAAATTGAAATAAAAGAACTGGTTATTGCTACAGGTAGCTGGATTCCTGCCCTGACCGCCATGCTCCATCAAAAACTTTTGTTACAACCTGGAAAAGGGTACAGCTATACTTACGATTTTGTACAAAACAATATATCTTATCCCGCCATTCTCGTAGATGGGAGATGTGCAATTACACCCTGGAAAAATCAGCTCCGTATTGGTGGCACTATGGAATTAAGTGGTATCAATAATAAAATACTTGGTGCACGTATGGAAGGTATTTACCGGTCAGTAAAAAATTTCTACCCCGGCTTGCAAATTTCACAACCGCCTGCAGATGGTATCTGGAGTGGCCTGCGCCCCGTAACCCCGGATGGGCTGCCTTATATAGGGCGCATGAAAAAGTTTACTAACGTAGTGGTGGCCGGTGGCCATGCTATGCTGGGTGTCTCCCAGGCTACGGGTACAGGCAAACTGGTAAGCCAGCTTATCGGACATCATACTACGGCTATTAACATGAAAGCTTTTCGCCTGGACAGGTTCTAATTTTTCTTTTTAATGTACACGAATTTTTGATCCAGCATGGCGGCCATTTTTTTGTAATAATCCCGCAGGGCCTCATAATCTTCCTGTGGATAAAATGGTTTTGTAAATGAAATGGAAGTTGTGACAGAAAGCATATCATTATCAAATGCTGAGATTCTTTTAAAAACGATGCTTGTATCCGGCATAATGAGTTTTATATTTTTTGGCAATTCTCTCATGGTATAGCCTTCCGGTAAAAAAACAATGCTGTTGAATTTGTATTCCTGTTTCGCTCCAAAGAAAATATCCGTCTTACGTTCTTCTTTTATAAAAGGATTTTTTTCGAACCCTGTAAAATAGTTCAGGGAAAAATAATTGTAATCACCCGAGGAAGAAACCAGGGCTGTAAATTTAAACGTCTGCACCACCGGCAGTGAATCATTTCCAACATTTTTTATAGAAAAACTATCAACTAACACCGGGGTATTGCCTATCAGCAGTTTTTGCAGGTTTTCATTTCCTTCTTTTGCTTCATCCTGAATTTCGAGTTTTTTATACCCTGCGGAGGTGACTGTAGCAACACCCTGCATTTTTCCTGATGGTAATATTTCCGCATTCAAAAATACATCCTGCTGAAAACGTGCGCCATCATTCCAGATGGTAATCCAACCCCAGTCATAATTATCCGGGCGCTTAATCAGCAGCCCTTCTGACACCATAAAGTCCAGGGGTACCAGCTCCGGGGGCGTAGCTTTATCCACCGCATCCAATACATAATTTTTATCGCCTATTGTAACATAAGCCAGCACCTTATTGAACTGCTCATAACCCGGCATCATGGTATTAATACGGCCATGCTCCCGCGTACTCACCAGGAGGGGCACTGTTTTCAGGTCAGCATCGCGGAGCAGGTTGATGAGAATAAGGTTTATTTCACCACTTGTTCCTTTCTTCGACTTCCAGGCTGCACGGACACCTTCGGCTGCCCAGATATTGTCATACTTATCCCAGACCATATTGTCTTTCACATACCGGTGTATGATCTGCATTTTGAGATACGGATCGTTCACATTAGCCAGGGCTTTATCCAGGTCAATGGTTCGCGGCAGGTTCTTTTTTAATTGTTTACCAAAATCTTCATCGTCTAGCAATTTTTTTACTACAGAAGGCCATGTAAAAGATAAATCGCGGCGGGGCCTATTGGGAAATTCCAAAGCGACAAGGCGGGTTTCCAGGCGCTGAATATAATCCTGGCGATTAGTCATATAACTTTCTTCCTCAAGGGCCGGAATATTTTCCATGGTATACGTCGTATAATTCCTCAATGCCTTCTCATCATTATAACGCAACACCGGCAAACTATAGAACGGCGTAACCCGCATAATTAACTCCCGGGGGAAATCCATCACAAAGCGGCTAAGCCTTACCGGTATATCCCGCTGGAAACGCCAGGTTACTTCCGTTACGCCTTCCATCCGGTATTTATATTCTATTACACTACCCTCTTTTATATCAGGGAAAACAAAAACCCTTTCAGACCACCGATTGTTTATTTTCTTATCAAATATGGCAGCCTTATCTACTTTAGTTACTATTATGTTACCGGCAGCATCCAGGTTATAGGTTTGAGCAGAAAAATTTTTTATAGAGACTAAATTATTGTTCGGGTACCATATTTTTATATTGGCAACATCAAATCCTTTTTTATTAAATATCTTAAGGCGGGAGTGGTAAGACGTCTGCTCAAAAATCGGGTTATTCACGGATGATTC
>JBDSWG010000069.1:0-12645 GCA_039926825.1 Ferruginibacter sp. | reverse complement strand
ACTTTTCATTGAAGCTGGTTGGCGCACTATATTCCATAATCCAATAAAGACCAGTGGTCTTTTTGGCTACGGGATACGCCAGTGATTTTAGTCCCCATGGTTTGGTGTGTTCTACTTCGCCGCCATTTTCTTTAACGAGGGCTTCGTATTTTTTCTGGGCATTTTTAAATTCTTCCTCAGAAAGCACCGGGGTAAAAATCACCATCAATTCGTAGTTGCTCATTTTACCTGTTTTTGTTATTAAATAATTGATACATTCCCGCTTATTTTAAAACGGGTCGCAAAGGTAAGTATTTAATAAGGGAATTGAAGCAAAAATGTTGTCAAATCTGGACACTTTGCTTTTTTTAATCTAACCGATAAACAGGGTACCTCAAATACGCTTTTTCAAACCAGGGTGAGTTCCTGTAAATATAATCAAGGATTGCTGAACTGTTACCTGCAAATGCTGTATCGGCCAGCTTTTTTACCTGCAGTCGACGGTATAGGGCAGTATCTTTTTGAATAACCCCGGCCGCAATATCTTCCCAACGGTAATCACTATACCCTTCTTTCTGCTGTAAAATACCGTCGAAAAAATTCCAGGCAAAAAAACTGTCGTCGCCTTCCGGCTCCAGCATTTCAACTATATATTTGTTAGTGGGCTGGTTAATATAAACAATATAATCCCCTTTTCTCACTTGCACCTGTTCCTGCGATATACTGGTTTTTACCGCATAGTTTTTATGGTGTTTTTCATACGGCCGGGGAAAAGATTTATAATCATCAATATGGTAAACCCCTGCGGCTATCAAGGTATCCCTGGCAAATTGTGTCAGATAAACGCCGTTGAGTTTTAATAAGTCAGCAACATTGTACCAGCCATGTGGAATTATATAAGCCCGTGGAGCCTTTATAGTTTTGACCGGCACATAGGTATTGTAAAATTTTACGTTCCGGGTATAAGGTTTGGTATGATCAAAATACATTTTATCCAGGCCTGTTGCGGCACTTAATGCTGTGCTTGTTTGATATCCTTTGAAAATTATGGGAGAATAATGGGAAGTGTCGATGGCCCAGGACAGCACAAATTCCTTTCGCTCCGCAACTGCTTTTTGATCCTGCTTTTGCCAGGAATTTATTTCCTTTCCAAATTTACCCGCCTGGCCCGCAATAGCCACCATCAGGTCATAAGTGGACTGAACCCGCTGTGCATAAGGTTTTAGCATATGCGTTTCCGGAATAAAAGAAATGGCCTGGAAAAGGGCCGCATATCCGGAAGAGTACCGGGGAGATTCAAAAAACATATTTATCCCTTTATCAAAATCAGAAGACGAAAAATCCACGTAAGGAATAAGGTCCCATTGTTTGTTTTTCATACTTAGATAAATGGCCGGTTCAAACGTTTCTTTTAGAAATTTGCCGAGGTTACCACCGAGTTTTTCATATTGCGTGGAAATAAGCGTCATCGTGTGTTGGTAATCTGCCCCATCGCTTACATGGTTGTCTATAAAAAGCTGGGGTTTTATAAAATGAAATATTTCCGCGAAGCTTTTTGCATTCCTGCTATCACATTTTGTAAAGTCGCGATTCAGGTCCAGGTTCTGGCTGTTACCGCGGAAACCGTATTCCTTGGGGCCATTTTGATTTGCCCGCGTGTAGGCGTTACGGTTTAGGCATCCACCTATATTGTAAACCGGGATGATGGCCAGGGCTATATTAACCGGTAAGATTATTTTTTTACCAATGATATCTCTTACCAGCATCATACTGGCATCTATACCGTCCGGCTCTCCCGGGTGAATTCCGTTATTGATGAGAATGATTGTCTTTCCTTTCTTCTGCCAGGAAGCGGGATTGGTATCGCCATCACCACTTACCAGTACTAGATGAAGCGGGTAGTAAGCATCTGTAAGACCCATAGTCTTTAAACTCACCAGGTCAGTTTTACCCGCAAGTGTTGAATAAAATTTAATGATTTCCTGGTAAGTAGCAGTATTTTTTCCACCGGATAATTCAAACGGTGTTTGCTGGGCAAATAATACACTCCAACCCAACAGGCATAAAGCAAACAGGATTTTTTTCATTCTTCAATTATTTTGGAACAGTCCAAATATAAGGTATAAAAAAAGCTCCCGAAGGAGCTTTGAAAACAGTTATTTTATATTTCTACCGGATAATTACCAGCGTTTGCTGAGATAGAATGAAACCTGTACTGAGTGTTAGGAAATATTTTCCTGAAGGAAGTTCTTTAATATCCCCTGTTATGTACTGCTTGCCACCAGGCACTAAGATTTTTTTCACTTCCCTACCAGTTATATCTCTAATTACAAGAACTGCGGCTGCTGTTAGTGCCTTATCCAGTTGAAGCGTAAAATTGTTACGGGCAGGATTCGGATAAATTATGTTTTCAACTATATTTCTTAACCGAAGGGTTACAACCGGGCTATATGTAAAGCTACCATCCTGGTCTACCATTTTCAAACGATAATAAAGTGTAGCGGCCTGGGGTAAATTATTATCATCAAATATATAGTTGGCTAAATTTCTTCCTGGCACCTGGCCCACAATACTAAAATGTACAGCATCTGTACTACGTTCTATGTCGTAACGGGAAAAAGTGGTTTCATATGTTGCATACCAGCTGAGGACTGCACCATTACTGGTTTTCGCAACTTTGAAATCAAATATCGTAACGGGAATAGCACCCGTACATTGGAAAACGAGATAAGCATATTCCGGGTGATCAATATAGGGATTACGGTTATTTTGACCAGACTGATAATAAACAGCATTATTCCGGTCAATTTCCTTTTGACTAACGGGGTCCTGGTTATGCCATTTAAACATTTCTTTCAGGTACCAGGCATCATAAATTTGCAGTTTCCTGTTAGCAGCAATTGAATCATTAGTAGTGGAAAGAAATACTTCATTCGCATTCCCATTCCCGGCCCAGTTATTTGCAATAATTTCATTTTCATAGCGGGTGGCCATGTACAGGCTTGTTCTTGCCAGGTCTCCTTTATACTCATTAATAGGTTCAAAAAAAGTAGCCGTATATCCAAAGTTGGTACCCGAACCGAGTTTACTGCCGTTAAGAGTGGTTTTAGTAGCCGTAGTTACTTCACCATAGGGATAATTACCGCGGATATTATTTACAACACCATCTGTAGGGTATAAATGATTCACGTCGCTATACATCGGGTAGGCAGCACCAAACCAGGAAGATGGCGTACTATGTTCGCGGTTATAACAAGATCCTTCACCACTATAAGACCCACATTGATCTGTACCAAAAGTATATGTATAAGGATCTGGGCCGGCAGGATTATCACTATAAATATCCCAGATTACAAAGGCAGTATTCGCATCATTTCTTTTAAGGTCCGTATACTGAAAGGCATTCCATACTCCCGGGGTATAAGTAAGTTGAACAGCACCATTTGCGGCAATATCACGTAAAGCAGTTTTCAACGGCTGGCAGGTAAGCCCGTTTGCGCTGTTATAATAACCGGGAGGAATACCGTTTGTAATATTGGTAGTTGTTGCAGAAGCTGTTCCAGCAGTATTATTATAAAACGGAGCACCAGTACATTCTACATTTGCTGCAAAAACAAATACATAATAAGTAGTATTCGCCACCAAACCCGAAGCTGTAAAATTGAGATTGGAATTAAAAGCAATAACAGTACCCCCGCCAAAAGACTGTCCCTGCGTGTAGGTGGTACCGTTAACCGGGCTGGCAGATAGCGATGAAGCCGTACTGATAACAGATAAATAATTATTATTTCCTGTAACACCGGTAAAACTTGCGGAAATTAAAGTATTTGCGGGAGTCAGCATGATGGCAGATGGTGAACTAGGCGGCGTTACACAAGCCGGCAATGCGGATGTACTAACATTGGCTGTAAGCGGGGAAGCTTCCAGGTAATTTGGCCCGCCAGCACAATCTTCATTATTAAGAGAGAAAATAAAATAATAATATACAGTGGAAGCGCTCAGGTTTACATCCGTAAAAATGGTAGTAGAAGTCCGGGACACTACAGTTCCACCACCCAATAAATCATTTGGGCCATAAACAATTCCATCTACCGGGCTGGAAGATAAAGTGCTGTTTAAAGAGCGCACTACGAGATATTCATTCGGCACCGGTGATGCAGCTGTAAAGGAACCGGAAATAGTTGTCGGAGATGCTGTCAGATTTAAACCGGAAGGTTGGGCTAAAGGTTGGGCACAGGGTGCCTGGGGATTAAGATTGAAGCCTGCAGAAAAATCATCCACAGCCAGGCCATCATCTATTCCTGATACATCAAAATCCTGCCAACGAAACCAAAAAGATGACCCAGAAGAAATATTCAAGCCAGTAATGGTATAAGATATTTGTACCCTGTTCCCAGCCAGATTACCATCAACTGCGCCAATGGCCCCAGACGTCACCGTACGAGCAAAATCCAGGTTATTTTCATCTGTCCATGTTCCGGAGCTTAAACTCGTGGCATCTAAACTATATTGAAAGTCAAGCCTGTCCTCCCTGTTCAACACGCCTACCCGCCATTGTTCACCTGCATAAGTAACCGTGATAGAATTTATAGCACCACCCGTGTTATTTGAAAACAGAACACCAATGGTTGGTTTTACACTACCGGATACGAGTGAACCGAAGGCCCTTTCACTTGCGGAAGAAGCTCCATAACTCATAGTATTCCCAGATGCTGAAGTACCATCATCGGCCCCATAAGTAGTGTTAGCACCGGATCCTGCTTCTACAAAAGCCCAGCCGGTGGGTACAACACTTGATGTTCCTGTATTTGCCAGGGAATTAAAATCCTGTGTATAGGTACTTCCGGAAGTGGTGATGATGACCTGGCTAAACGCAGTTACATTGAACACTAAAAAGAGAGTAATAATGGAGAGGTGTTTATTCATTGGATCTTATATAAATAATTAATAGACAATATGTGATAAAAAAGAACAAACCCATCATTTTGTAGTTGATGGGTTTGGAAAATATATTAGAAAGGGTGATCTTATTTTGCTAAAGCATTAATCTTTTTTGCAAGTTTGCTTTTCAAATTTGCAGCTTTATTTTTATGAATCGTTCCTCTTTTAGCCAGTTTATCTATCATTGATGCTACGGAAGCTTGCTTATCGGAAGCAGACTTATTGTCTTCCAGGGCACGAATATCACGGATTGCATTACGGGTAGTTTTACCGTAATAACGATTGCGTTCGTTACGTTTCGTGCTCTGACGCACATCTTTTTTGGTAGCTGAATGATTTGCCATTAATTCCTTTTTTGGGCTGCAAAGATAAGGGTATTAAATTAGATATTTTATCTGTAATCGTCTTTTTTATGAAAATCAGAATTTTCATACTTATTTATCGCTTTACCTAACCTGTTCTAACCGTTAAATTACCGATATTTGCAGCCAATACTGCCCCACCCCGGGCCAAAGTCTACCACATGAAAGATTTTCAATTTATAACAAATGCGCACCCTTCTTATATTGAAGGTCTATATAAGGATTATCAAAATGACCCATCCACTGTGGATGTAGATCTGAAGAAGTTTTTTGAAGGCTATGATTTCGCCGTGAGTTCAGCACTCAATAATGGCACTTCTGTTATAAAACCCTCTTCATCCAAAAATCTAGACAAAGAATTTGCTGTATACCGGCTCATAGAAGCATACCGGAATAAAGGCCACCTGGTGGCCAAAACGAATCCCATCCGTGAAAGAAAAAACCGGCATGCCAACCTGGAACTTTCTGCATTTGGTTTGTCAGAAGATGATTTAAACACCAGATTCTCTGCCGGTCAGTTTGCGGGATTGGGTGAGGAAGACCTGGGTAAAATAATTGCACACCTGAAAAAGACCTATACCGGCCACGTGGGTTTAGAATACGCTTATGTAAATGATCCTAAAATAACTCTCTGGCTTCAAAATGCTATGGAGAAAAATTTCCATAACCCACTTTCCCTGCAGCAACGCAAGCGGATTTTACGCAAGTTGAATGAGGGCGTTATGTTTGAAAAATTTTTACACACAAAATATATTGGCCAGAAAAGGTTCAGCCTGGAAGGTGGAGAAACTACCATTGCAGCCCTGGATGCCATCATTAATACGGCGGCAGATAATGATGTACATGAGGTAATCATTGGCATGGCGCACCGCGGGCGCCTGAATGTATTGGCGAATATAATGGGGAAAACTTACGAGCAGATTTTCAATGAATTTGAAGGCAATTCCCTACCCGATACAACGATGGGAAGTGGAGATGTAAAATATCACCTGGGCTTCAGCAGTGAAATTACTGCCGAAAATGGAAAAAACGTTCACCTGAAACTGTGCCCAAACCCTTCTCACCTGGAAGCCGTGGATCCCCTTGTTATAGGTTTTGCACGTAGCAAAGCAGATGTTCTTTATAACAGTGATTACGATAAAATACTTCCTATCCTTATACACGGAGATGCCTCCATTGCCGGGCAGGGAGTGGTTTATGAAGTGTTACAGATGAGTAAGCTCCGCGGGTACTATACCGGGGGAACTGTGCACTATGTTATTAATAACCAGATTGGGTTTACTACTGATTTTGATGATGCCCGCAGTTCGGATTATTGTACGTCCATAGCTGCCATGGTGCAAGCGCCCGTGTTTCATGTAAATGGAGATGATGCAGAAGCGGTGGTAAAAGTGGCGGAAATTGCTATGCTGTATCGCCAGGAGTTTAACAGCGATATTTTTATAGATATGGTCTGTTACCGCCGTCATGGCCATAATGAAGGTGATGAGCCAAAGTTTACGCAGCCCCAGTTATACAGCCTGATTGAAAAGCACCTTAATCCGCGGGAAGTCTATACACAATACCTGATGGAGAATGGGGAGCCTGAAGCGAAATCGCTGGCCAAAGAAATGGAAAAAGAATTTCTCTCCCAGTTACAGGAACGCTTAGACGAAGTGAAACAAAAACCCCTGCCCTATAAATACCAGGCACCGGAACTCTGGTGGCAAAGCCTGCGCAAGGCTGTGCCGGAAGATTTTGAACAATCACCTGTAACGGCAATAAGCAAAAAAGAATTACAGAACCTGTTTGATAAAATAATGACCTGGCCTGAAAACTTCAATCCGTTAAAAAAGGTTGAGAAATTATTACAGGACAAGAAAAAGTTGCTGCAGGATGAAAATAAAATTGACTGGGCCACAGCAGAACTTCTGGCTTATGCCAGCTTGCTGGCAGAAGGGAAAGATGTACGGATGAGCGGGCAGGATATTAAACGAGGAACTTTTAGTTCCCGACATGCTGTTTTATACGATGAGAATACAAATGAAGAATACAACCGCCTGAGTAAGGTCGCAGACAAGCAACAACCTTTCCGCATTTACAACTCCCTGTTGAGTGAATTTGCCGTATTGGGTTTTGAATATGGTTATAGTATGGCAAATCCAAATGCGCTCGTACTCTGGGAAGCACAATTCGGAGATTTTATAAATGGAGCCCAGACAATTGTTGACCAATATATAGCAGCCGCTGAAACGAAATGGCAACGCATGAATGGGGTAGTATTATTGCTGCCACATGGTTACGAGGGCCAGGGGCCGGAACATAGCAGCGCCCGTATGGAACGTTTCCTGCAGCAATGTGCTGAGCTGAATATGGTGATCACCAACATTACCACTGCTGCAAATTTTTTCCATGCATTGCGGCGGCAACTTGCCTGGCCATTCCGAAAAGCCCTGGTAAATTATTCACCTAAAGCCACCTTGCGTCACCCAGGCACTTACAGCTTAACAGATAGCTTTACAAAAGGGGGATTCCAGGAAATAATCGAGGATGAAACCATACAAGATGCTGCTGCTATAACAAAGGTTATTTTCTGTACGGGTAAAGTGTTTTACGACCTGGCAGAGCGCCGCAAAAAAATGCAGCATGACAAAACGGCTATCATACGGTTAGAACAAATTTATCCTCTACCTCATAAAAAACTGGATGCACTATACGAAAAATATAATAATGCTATTTGGTACTGGGTGCAGGAAGAACCGCTGAACATGGGAGCCGCCACTTACCTGCGCATGAATTTAAAATCAATAGTATTTCACATCATCAGCCGCAAAGCCAGCTCTGCTACCGCCAGCGGCTATGCGAAAATCCATGCTCAGCAACAGCAGGAGTTGATAGATGCCGCTTTTAGTATGTAATTATTTTTTCCAGTACAAACATCTTATCATTCTTTAAAGAATATCAACAATGTTTCAAAGCTTAAGTGAAAAATTAGAATACGCATTTAAAAATATTAAAGGGGAAGGACGTGTTTCGGAACTTAATATTGCCAACACCATAAAAGACATTCGCCGGGCCCTCGTAGATGCGGATGTAAATTATAAAATTGCCAAAGAATTTACAGATAAAATTAAGGAAACAGCGCTGGGCGAAAAAGTGCTTACAGCCATCAGCCCCGGGCAACTAATGGTGAAGATTGTAAAAGACGAGCTCACTGAATTAATGGGTGGTGAAGAAAGTGAATTTAATATCACGGGCAACCCGGCTATTATTCTCATAGCCGGGCTTCAGGGAAGTGGTAAAACAACTTTTTCCGGAAAGCTCGCTAACTACCTTAAAACAAAAAAAGGCAAATCTCCCTTACTCGTAGCCGCAGATATTTATCGCCCGGCGGCCATAGACCAACTGGAGATTTTGGGTAAACAAATTGGTATAGATGTCTTTTCTGAAAGAGACAATAAAGATGCTGTTTCTATTGCGCAGAATGCGGTTAAAGAAGCCCGAGCGAAAAATAAAAATGTTATTATCATTGATACTGCCGGACGCTTAGCCGTAGACGAAGTAATGATGTATGAAGTGGCTGCTATAAAAGATGCTGTGAAACCTCAGGAAATCCTTTTCGTTGTAGATAGTATGACGGGGCAGGATGCAGTGAATACAGCAGCAGCTTTTAATGAAAGGTTGGATTTTAGTGGCGTCGTTTTAACTAAACTGGATGGTGATACCCGTGGTGGAGCAGCTTTATCTATTCGTCACACAGTAAATAAGCCCATTAAATTTAGCAGCAGTGGAGAAAAAATGGATACACTGGATGTGTTTTACCCGGAGCGGATGGCGCAGCGTATTTTAGGCATGGGAGATATTGTGAGCCTGGTGGAGAAAGCGCAGGAACAGTTTGATGAAAAAGAAGCAGCGAAGCTGGAAAGGAAAATCCGCAAGAACCAGTTCGACTTTGAAGATTTTAAAACCCAGTTGCAACAAATAAAAAAGATGGGTAACCTGAAAGACCTGATGGCTATGATTCCTGGCGTGGGCAAACAAATAAAAGATTTGGATATTAATGATGACGCATTTAAAGGCATTGAAGCCATGATAAATTCTATGACGCTGCAAGAGCGCCGCAACCCTGATGTTATTAATGGCAGCCGCAAGCAAAGAATTGCTACCGGCAGTGGTAAAGACCTCGCAGAGCTGAACCAATTTTTAAAACAATTTGAGCAAATGAAGGCGATGATGAAAACCATGAATAAAATGCCAATGGGCAGGATGATGCCGGGGATGGGAATGGGAAAGAAATAAAAACTAAATTAAAATTACAGACAGGTCAAATTGTCCTTGTAATTATCCTTTCTATAAAAAAGTTTATTTTTACTGTTTGGAATGTTAGCTCAGTTGGTTTAGAGCGCCGCTTTGACAGAGCGGAGGTCACAGGTTCGAGCCCCGTACGTTCCACATAGATTGTGCAGCCCTATAGGGCTTTATAATTAGTAGAATGGAGCCAATAACATTTTTGGACAGAACTTTTTTCCTGGCACTTACTGGTAATGATTCACAATGAAGAAAGCCTATTTTTTACTATTGTACTCAGCCTCTGAAATTTCTTTGCCATAAGGGCTGTAATATTTTAAATTTTTCGTTGTGATAGTACGGCTGTACCCTGATCCTTTGCCGTTAATTAATTTTTTTTCTATGTCATTTACATACTTCAGTACATAACCATTGGCACTTGTTAGAGTGGCTTTACCCTCAATGATACCTGAAACCCATTTACCTTCCAAGGTACTGCCATCTGTATATTTCAACACACCCTTGCCGTCATAACTTCCATCTTTAAAATTTCCAGTGTACATGCCTTTGTCATCTGTGTAAATGCCAAAGCCATTATAGCGACCATTTTTAAAATGCCCCTTATAATTATCACTTTTAGAACTTTCTTCCCCTTCTCCCTCTTTTTTTCCGTTAACAAAGCCACCTACATATTTATAATTAGACCGTATTAAATTAATCAGCGTACCGTTACCGTGCCTTGCACCTTTATCAAAATCGCCAGTGTATTCATCCCCTTCACAAATAAAAATGTCCCCATCATCCTTTATATCTTTTGCTGCATACGATTTTCCCTTGCCGTGCAAATACCCATCTTTAAAAAACCCCTCGTAAGTATCGCCAAAGGTGCTGGTGTATTTACCAATGCCATTAGGCTTTCCATTTTTCAGGGCGCCTACATAGCGGTCCCTGTTTTTTAAGGTTATAGAGGCTACTCCATCTTCGGGTGCCTTATATTCGTCTTTTAGTGCACTGGATAAATTTGGAAGTTTTTTCAAATAATTCAGTTCATCTTTTTCATCTCTAAATGCCCAGGCGATGTACTTTACACTTAGCTTACTTGCTTTAGCAATCTCTAACCACCGGTCGCTTGACAGGTCTTCTACAAAACCGGGGTAAATTAATTTTAATTCATTTCCTGCACCCCGCAGTAGCTGGTCAGCCAGGAGTTTCCAGGCAGCATCATCTAATCCTCCTTTTGGCAATATCAGGTTTGCCTGTTCGGTTGCCAGTGTATTATATAAATATTCCAGTCTTTTTGCGCTCGTCTTATTTTTTAGGGCAAGGTTTGAGGTGGCATATTTATAAAAAACATTAAAGCCGATCCTGCAATCTGCCGCCATTTTCTTTGCCACTTCGGGGTGTAGATATTCCAAATCTTCAAACCTGTCCAGCAGTTTTATTTTTTGCTCATCATTCATTAGTTCAAAAGCACATAAAGGATAGGTATAGCCCACCGCAGCTGTTGCGTATTTAGTACTGGCTCCAAAATAATAAGGCATTATATACAATTCCAATCGCTCCAAAGCCTCTCTGTTTTGCGAAAATTTCAGTTGCATCTCCTGCACTTTTTTTGCTGCAAAATCCGGAAAGAGCTGGGACTTCCAAACATAGTTAATCAAAGTATCCAGCGATGTTTCCGGAGCGGCGCGGATAAACTTCATCACATACTTCGATGCGGTTAAGTAATCCGGTTGATTAGCCGATTTTGTGCCGGCATAATCCAGGTAAAATAAATCCTGCATAAAAACAACCGTTTCAACTTTTGAAAACATAGTACTTCCACTGAGTTGCTTTAACCCATTTTCAATAAAAACTCTTTTCTGCTCTGCTTTTTCCCTGGCAATGCTCTGCAAATAATTTTCATGATCCCTTTCTCTATCCGCTTCCCTTTGGTAAGCCGCAGCGTTGGCCTTTCTTACCTCAACCATGTATGCCGCATCGGCGGCTTTTTGTGTTTTGGTTTTAAAATATTCAGGAGAAATGCCATTTGATGCCGGCACAGCCACTTTTCCTGGTTTCATATTCATGTTATCTGCAATCCTTTGCCTGTAATCAGATTGGTATTTTGCCTCTGCTTTTTCCCAATAACCTTGTTGCGCATTTGCGTGGGAACTAATTAAAAAGCAGCTAAATAAAATACCAACAATTAATTTTAATTCAATTTTCATAAAGATTTTTTATAAAAAGAAATAGTTTGTTTATATGTACGGCCAACATCCATTTTTCAATTGGGTTACCTTTCTTAATTGGTTTGTTAATACATAAAGGTTTAATACCCTTGTAGATTTACGTCTGTCACCAGCACTGCCAAGAATAATTTTATGATAAACAAAAAAAATTTGAATCATAGGCTTTTTAAAGATACGACCTAATAGCCGCCCTTAAATACCCTGTGGAGGGTATTTCTACAAATTGCGATTAAGCTTTTTTTTAAACCTGGAAATAGATAAACGCGGCGCTGCTTTGCTAGCTCCAAATAGAATGGGCAAGAAGCCCCACTCTGGCGCAGGTCTCCAGACCTGTGCCTGTTCGTTACTTAGGCAAGATTTTTTCTAAGTTTTTAATAACACTATACAGGTAATTATGTGTAGAATCCTTTAGCCCCCGTGGGCGTTCCTCATCTTTTGTAATAATTCCCGTTTTTCGAGGTGTTAGCGTATCGCAACTCGAAGTAAAGGATAAAAATGATTCTCTTCAGCCACTGTGTGTTTCTCCCCTTTTCGTAATAAAGTATCCGTTTATGCCCACCCCTGCTTCCATCTATCCCCTGCTGAATTCTTTTATGCTACTGCCGTGGTTCGAGTCTCCACGAACCACAAGGCAGGAATTAAATACAGCCCCTTGTGTTCCTCCCGCTTTCGTAATAAAGTATCCGTTTATGCCCACCCCTGCTTCCATTTATCCCCTGCTGAATTCTTTTATGCTACTGCCGTGGATTTCTATGACAAAACAAAATCTATTTAGGCTACTTTTTTCACATATTCCCTATCATTATTAACAACGGCTACCACTCTTGCTAACAGTTTAAATCTTATTGCATTAATTACACTCATTT
>JBDSWG010000068.1:0-10566 GCA_039926825.1 Ferruginibacter sp. | reverse complement strand
TGGAATATGCCCCAAGGCTGATATAGGGCAAGGCGACCTGGTATCGCAGAGATTGAGCCTGTGCCTGAATTCCGGCAATTATTGAACCGGCAATAAACAAGGTGTAAAGGTAAAATCGCAAAGCAGTGTTTTTAATTTAGCCCAACAAGATAAATAAAATCTTCTAATGGCACGGCCATTTATAAACCGTATTCATTTCAATACTTTTGCAGCATGAAATTGTTAGACGGCAAATTGGTTTCAGAAAAAATTAAATCAGGCCTGGAAAAAGAAGTCCGTGAGCATTCGGCAAGCAACCGGGCACCTCACCTGGCAGCAATTTTAATTGGGAACGATGGTGCCAGTGAAACTTATGTGGCCAGTAAAATCCGGAGTTGCCTCCAGACGGGTATTGAAAGTACTTTAATACGCCTGGATGCTAATACCTCCGAAAAAGAAATATTAGATGCCATAAAAAATTTAAACGAAGATGAAAAAATAGATGGTATACTCGTGCAGTTACCCCTCCCCGGTCATGTAAATGAACAAAAAATAATTACGGCTATAGATCCAGAAAAAGATGTGGATGGGTTTCACCCGCAAAATATTGGGAAACTTGTCCTGGGGCAAAAAAGCTTTATCCCTGCCACTCCATATGGAATGTTACTCATGCTGGAGCATTATGAAATTCCTACCTCAGGTAAACATGCGGTTATTATTGGCCGCAGTAATATAGTGGGGAAACCGATGAGTATTTTGCTTAGCCGCAATGTAACCCCCGGCAATTGCACCGTTACCCTGTGCCACAGTAAAACAACAGGTTTAAAGGAGATATGCCTGCAAGCGGATATTATTGTAGCGGCCCTGGGTAAACCCGGGTTTTTAAAAGCGGATATGGTTAAGGAAGGTGCCGTAGTTCTTGATGTGGGCATTACGAGGATACAAGACGATACAAAAAAATCCGGGTATAAATTAAAAGGAGATGTGGATTTTGATAACGTTTCCCCCAAATGCAGTTTCATTACGCCCGTGCCAGGCGGTGTAGGCCTGATGACGATTGCGGCATTGCTAACCAATACCGTGCAAGCCTGGAAAGATCATATTAAACCATGAAAGATGTAAGAGAAATTATACATGAATTACCGGTAATGGAAAGCTTCTATACCCTTCAGGGGGAAGGTTTTTACCAGGGCGCTGCGGCATACTTTATTCGGCTGGGCGGGTGCGATGTGGGTTGCTCCTGGTGCGATGTTAAAGAAAGCTGGGATGCCAGCCAGCATCCTGTTTTATCTGTTGATCATATTGTATGTGAAGCAGCCATGAAGGTGCCCCCGGGAGAAAATAAACTGGTAGTAATAACCGGCGGCGAACCTTTGCTGCATGACTTGCATACACTCACCAGCCAATTGCAGAAACAGGGTTTTATTACAAACCTGGAGACTTCCGGTACACGCCCGGTTACAGGTTATTGGAACTGGATTTGTCTTTCACCCAAAAAATTTAAGCAACCCTTGCCAGAAGTAACCAGTGCAGCAGATGAACTCAAAATCATTGTTTATAATCTCTCTGATTTTGCGTGGGGAGAAAAGTTTGCCAGCCAGGTAAAACCCGGTTGTAAACTTTACCTGCAGCCGGAATGGAGCAAAGCTGAAAAAGTAACCCCGGCCATTGTAGACTATATCAAGGACAATCCCAAATGGCAGCTTTCCCTGCAGATTCATAAATATATAGAAGTACCATAGAATTTAACAATATAACGGCAGCATAAAATTCTATTTCATTTTATCTTCATTGTCCAAATTACAATATGAAAATACCTTTGTCCCGGATTATATTTTTGCTTTTAACCTTTATATTTTTTATTACCGCCAACCTCCATGCGCAATGGTATAACCCTGATAAAGTGGGTAAAAAAGCCGGTGAAGTTTATGGCAATGCCTATGAAGCTGCCCGGACGCAACAATATGAAAAAGCCTTGGGCCTGCTAAGCCAGGCACTCAAAATGGATCCCCGCTTTGTAGATGTTTACCTCTCACGGGCAGGCATATACGCAGAAATGAAAAATTACCTGGCCTCGGTGAATGATTACCGGGATGCCTATAAACTTGATTCTATATATTCATCTACATACGATTTACCTTATTCAATCTCACTGGCAGGCAGGGGCGAATTTAAATTTGCGCTGGATAAAGTGAACAACTTCCTTTCATCCCCAAAATTAAATGAACAAAGCAAACGGGCGGGCGCTTACCGGAAAGCCGCCTATGAATTTGCTTTGGATTATGAAAGAACCCGGCCACCCGGTAGTTATACTTTTAGCCCGCATAACCTGGGCAACGGCATTAATTCCAATGCCCTGGAATATTTTCCGTCGCTCACCATTGATGGGAGCCGTATGATTTTTACCCGCCGTGTTAATAATGATGAAGATTTCTATGAGAGCCACTTTGAAAATGGTACCTGGACAAAAGCCACACCCCTTCAGGGAAAAATTAATACCAATTTTAATGAGGGTGCCCAGAATATTTCCCAGGATGGCATGTGGCTTATTTTTACCGGCTGCAATTACCCCGAAGGTGTTGGCAGTTGCGATTTATATATGGCACATAAAACAAAAAGCGGCGGCTGGACAGAACCTGAAAATATCGGCCCGATTGTAAATACAGATTTTTGGGAATCTTCTCCTTCCCTTTCTCCAGATAAAAAAGACCTTTATTTTTCCAGTAGTATGTCCGGGGGTTTTGGTGGAAAAGATATATGGGTAACACACCGCACAGATAAAGGAAAATGGACGCGGCCGAAGAACCTGGGCCCCACCGTAAATACTTCCGGGGATGAAGGATGCCCATTTATGCACGCGGATAACCAGACTTTATATTTTAATAGCAATGGCCACCCCGGTTATGGCCTCACAGATCTTTTTTTTACCCGCAAAGACAGCAGCGGAAAATTTGCCCTGCCGGTAAACCTGGGTTACCCCATCAACACCATTGATGATGAGGGCTCCCTGATTGTAACAGCCGACGGTAAAAAAGCTATTTATGCCAGTGAAGCTTCGCCAAGTTACGGCGGGCTGGATTTGTTTAGTTTCGAATTACCCGCTAATGTACAGGCGCTCCAGACGAGTTGGGTGCGGGGCCAGGTTTTCGACAAAAATACCCGGCAGGGATTGCCGAGTACGGTAGAACTAACGGATATTAATACACGCCGTATGATAAGCCGCCTGCAAACTGACGAAGATGGAAACTACCTGGTAACCTTGCCTCAGGGCCATGATTATGCGTTTAACGTTAACCGTAAGGGTTATTTGTTTTATTCTGATAACTTCTCCCTGTCTGCCACCCTGCCGGATTCAGCTTACGTGGTAGATATTCCGTTGCAGCCTTTAACAGCCGGTGCCAATATTGTACTGCATAATATTTTCTTTGATAATAACCAGTTTAACATTAAAGACGTTTCGCAGGAAGAACTTGACCGCGTGGTAGCGTTACTAACAGAGAACCCAAACCTGGTTATTGAAATTTCCGGTCATACAGATAACGTGGGCAAACCCGCAGACAATCTGCTGCTGAGTGTGAACCGGGCCAAAGCTGTTGTAAAATACCTGGTAGCAAAGGGCATTTCCGCTTCCCGTTTAAAGGCAAAAGGCTTCGGTGAAAACAAACCAGTGGCTGGTAATACCTCCGAAGCCGGTAAGGCCCAAAACCGCCGCACCGAACTCAGCATTACAAGCAATTAATATTTTGGTTAATATTGTCATGCCGGCTCATGACAAACGATTTACTATACCAGATTGCCCTCACCTGCGTGCCAAACATTGGCGACGTAAGAGCCAAAGCTTTGTTACAACATTTTGAAACGGCTGAAGCCATCTTCAGGGCTTCAAAAAAAGAGTTGTCTGCAGTTCCGAATATTGGCCTGGCCGGGGCTTCCTCCATCAAAACATTTTCAGAATTTGATCTCTGTGAAAATGAAATTGCCTTTATTGAAAAATATCATATTACCCCTTTATTTATTAACGATCCCGGCTATCCCCGCAGGCTTTTAAATTGTTATGATAATCCAATATTATTGTATTACAGGGGCACAGCCGACTTAAACCAACAGAAAGTTGTGGCCGTCGTAGGCACAAGAACGCATAGTGATTATGGGAAAAAAATCTGTGAGGATCTCGTGGCAGGCCTTAAAGATCAACAGGCATTAATTGTGAGTGGGCTGGCCTTCGGCATTGATACTATTGCGCATAAAGCCGCTCTTAAAAATGATCTGGAAACCATTGCCGTCCTTGCTCATGGGCTGGATGTTGTTTACCCCGCACAAAATACTGCGTTGGCAAAACAAGCCGCCAGCAATGGTGGTTTGCTTACAGAATTTCCCAGTGGCCGACAACCGGATAAACAAAACTTTCCAAGGAGAAACCGTATAGTTGCCGGCATGTGCGATGCGCTTGTGGTGATAGAAAGTGGCCGCAAAGGAGGTTCCCTTATTACAGCAGAACTGGCAAATGGTTATAACAAAGATGTCTTTGCCCTACCCGGGCGGGCCATTGATGCTAAAAGTGAAGGTTGCAATTATCTTATCCGGCAAAATAAAGCACAACTGATTTCCTGCGCCAGGGACCTCATTGAATCTATGAATTGGGAAAATAAAAAAACTGGCCCCGCCCAGGCTCAGCGCCGGTTATTCCTGGACCTTAGCCCGGATGAACTATTGCTTACAGACATCCTGGCACCCGTGGCCGCAATGAACATTGATGATTTATATGAACGTAGCCAGCTTAGCAGCAGTAAAGTTGCTGGTGCCTTGCTCAGCCTGGAAATGCAGGGAATTGTTGGGGTCATGCCCGGAAAAATGTATAAATTAATATAGGTTTCATACAGCTATTTTTCCTTTCGCAGGCATCCGCTTATCTTTGCCCATGGCTACAAAAAATTTCTCCCGCACAGACAAAATTTACATGGAGGGCCTCACATTCGATGATGTACTGCTCGTACCCGCCTATTCTGAAGTACTTCCCCGGGATGTAGACATCAGCAGCTTTCTAACGCCTACGCTTACCCTGAATATCCCTATGCTGAGTGCTGCCATGGATACGGTAACGGAAGCTACGCTGGCTATTGCCCTGGCACGGGAAGGTGGCCTCGGTATTCTTCATAAAAATATGAGCATAGAACAGCAGGCAGCAGAAGTAAGAAAAGTGAAGCGTAGTGAAAACGGCCTCATACAAGATCCGCTCACCCTAACCCCGGACGCCAGCATCGGCGATGCCCTGCGGTTAATGAAAGAACATAAAATCGGCGGTATACCTATCATAGATGCACACAATAATCTCGTGGGCATTCTCACCAACCGTGACCTGCGCCTGGAAACAAACATGCGTCAGAAGATTAGTACGGTTATGACAAGCGAAAACCTGGTGACGGTTCCGGAAGGCACAGACATGAAAAAAGCGGAACTTATTTTTAAGAAGAATAAAATTGAGAAGTTACCGGTCGTTGATAAAAAAGGCCGGCTCAAAGGCCTCATAACTTTTGGAGATATTTTAAAATTAAAAAGTCATCCTAACGCGGTAAAAGACAGCAATGGCCGGCTCATTGTTGGGGCCGGCGTAGGTATTACTGGAGATACCCTGCAACGGGTAGAAGCCTTACAACTGGCAGGCGTGGACGCCATTTGCCTGGATAGTGCCCATGGCCATACGAAAGGTGTAATCAGTATGCTGAAGCAGGTTAAAAAAACCTTCAAAGATTTACCCGTTATCGCCGGGAATATTGCAACCGGGGAAGGTGCTTTGGCACTGGCAGATGCCGGTGCAGATGCAGTGAAAGTGGGTATTGGACCGGGTTCTATCTGTACCACACGCATTGTGGCAGGTACAGGTGTTCCGCAGATTACTGCCGTAATGGAAGCCGCAGCAGCGTTGCAAAAAAGAAATGTTGGCATCATCAGTGATGGCGGTATACGCTATACCGGTGACCTAGTAAAAGCCCTTGCCGCCGGCGCTACCTGCGTGATGATGGGAAATGTTTTTGCGGGTACGGAAGAAAGCCCCGGGGAAACCATCATTTATGAAGGCCGAAAATTTAAACAATACCGCGGCATGGGATCCCTGGGCGCTATGGCCCAAGGCAGCAGTGATAGGTATTTCCAGGATGTGGAAGAAGATGTAAAAAAATTCGTGCCCGAAGGCATTGAAGGCCGTGTAGCATTTAAGGGAAGCCTACGGGAAATAACGCATCAATACACCGGTGGCCTGAAAGCCGGGATGGGTTATTGCGGCGCCGCCAATATCAAAGAACTGCAACAGGCACGTTTTGTGAAAATTTCTAATGCCGGTATCAGTGAAAGTCATGCACATGATGTGGCAATAACGAAGGAAGCACCGAATTACAGCCGTTAAAAATTATACAAGAAAGAAACTTTAGTGGCGCATAACATGCATCATTTCCCTGCTTATTGTAAATTGCCCTACCCAACCACGCAAATTTTCCATGGCCAGATTTTACTGCTTACTGTTTATCTTTATTTGCCTGGCTGGCCAGGGCACCCGGGCACAGGACAGTTCCCATCTTCGGATTTCATTACTCACCTGCACGCCCGGGGATGAACTCTATTCTATTTTTGGCCATAGCGCCATCCGCATTACGGACAGTAGCAGCGTTACGGATATAGTCTACAATTATGGCACCTTCAATTTTGATGATGAAGGCTTCTATATAAAATTTATCCGCGGTAAACTTCCTTATTATCTCAGCATTGTAGATTTCCCGGATTTTCAATGGGATTACCAGGCGACAAACCGGGGAATGTCAGAGCAGATTTTAAATTTATCCCCGGCAGAAAAAACAATATTCCAGCACCGGCTGAATGAAAATTTAAAAGAAGAAAATAAATACTACCAGTATGATTTTTTTCTCGACAACTGCACCACCCGCCTGCGGGATGCTATAATTCAAATCAGCCAGCCGGCGCCACAACTCCCGGCAGTTATGCCTGTAAGTACGACCTTCCGCGAGGCTATTCACCAATACCTGGATGCCGGTAAACAACCCTGGAGCAAACTCGGTATTGACATTCTATTGGGTGCGCCTACTGATGCAATTATGACACCTGCGCAGCAACAGTTTTTGCCGGATAACCTGATGGCTGCACTGGACAAAAGCAGCAATAAAAAAATGGTAGAGAGTAAAAAAAATCTTTATCCTTTCACGCCTTTTCATGAAGTAAATATTATTACACCTTTTTTGTTTTGTACCGGCTTGTTGCTGTTGTTTATTGTTTTACAATTATTTACATCCAGCCCTTCATCCCGGTTGATGCAAGGGATGGATGGCATGTTGTTTTTCTTTACAGGACTATTGGGGATCCTCCTCATATTTATGTGGACAGGTACGGATCACAGTATGACGAAAGACAACTACAACCTCCTCTGGGCCTGGCCTACGCACATCATAGCAGCTTTTTTGATAATAAAAAATAACCGCGCTCTTAAAATTTATTTTACTATAGCGTCGGTATTTCTCACACTGGTTTTACTGGCCTGGTTCTTCCTGCCCCAGCAATTAAACCCGGCTTTGATACCCTTTAATTTACTCTTGCTTTACCGCATGGCTACGCGGCTTTTTACATATGAAAACTGACACGTTGAAATCTTTGGAAGCTGGTGATGGCCTGGTTTTTTATCACAAAACCGGGAGGGGCCCGGCAGTATGCATGGTGCATGGTTTTGCCGAAGATGGAAGTGTTTGGGAACCCCTGCTGGAACTTGAAAAAAATTACACGCTAATCATTCCTGATTTACCGGGCAGCGGATTATCTCCTTTAGGAAAAACAGAACCATCCATGGAAGATTTCGCCGGTATCATTTTAAAAATCCTGCAGGCAGAAAACCTAGACCGCGTAATATTAATCGGGCATAGTATGGGCGGCTACATCAGCCTGGCCTTTGCTGATAAATATCCGCAAATGCTGGCGGGCCTGGGACTTTTTCATTCGAGTGCTTTTGCAGATGATGAAGAAAAAATTTCAATCCGCAATAAGGCTATCAAGTTAATGGAAACACATGGGCCTATGGCATTATTGCGGACATCTATTCCTGCTTTATTTTATGATAAGGAAAAACATCGCCACGAAATTGACGTTATGGTAAAAGAGGCGGAGAAATTTTCGGTGGCCGCATTATGTGGTTATTACAGGTCTATGATAAAAAGGAAGGATAGGAGCAATCTCCTGGACAAACTTGCCATACCTTTTATGATTATCGCGGGTGCCCATGATACTGCTATCCCGCTGCAAGCGAGCCTGCAACAAACGTACAGGGCGCCTGTAACGTATATGATAGTATTAAAACACAGCGGGCATATGGGGATGATAGAAGAAAGCACTAAGGCGTTGCAATTTCTAAAGCAATTTCTTAAGGATATAAGATAAATTTGTAAGTCAGTATAAGTGTATACATGGGTAAGTTAAAATATTTTTTCATATTAATGATGGTGCTGGCATTTCAACATGATGCCCTGGCAAATCATACTAAAGGCGGTTGGATATACTATGAATATGTAGGCCCGGGAAGTACCGCCAATACCCTAAAGTATAGAATTACATTAAAACTTTACACGGCCTGTAGCCTAAATGAAGGACAGTTTAATGCGACCATAAATTTTTCAATTTTTGATGGAGCAAATGGATCATTATATAGAAGTGTTCCCGTCACTTATAGCGACATAGAAGATATTCAGAATTGCACAACCCGGAATTGCCATCCCTGCATCAGTTTTATTCCATCTATCTGTTATAAAATAACGACTTACTCTACGGTGCAGGATTTACCTTCCACACCTGCCGGGTTCATCGTCGCTTACCAGCGCTGTTGCCGCATATCAGGTATTGTAAATGTACAGTCGCCTTCTAACAATATCGGGGAAACCTGGACGGTAAATATTCCAGGTACACAGGTGGCCGGTGCCGAAATTAATTCCAGCGCAAAGTTTCAGCAAAATGATACGGCTATTATTTGCCAGGACGCATTTTTCACTTTTAATTTTGGCGCAACAGATGTAAACGGCGATTCACTGGTATACGATTTTACACCGGCCTATGGCGGTGGTGCCACAGGAAACGCAACCCCTGATCCGGCTTCGCCTCCACCCTATTCTTCAGTACCTTATAGTGGAGGATTTAGTGGTTCAGAGCCCATGGGAAGCCGCGTTACTATCAACCGGAATACCGGCCTGGTAAGTGGTATAGGGCCATCTTCTGGTATTTATGTACTCACGGTAACGGTAAGCGAATATCGCCGCGGCACCAATATTAAAGTAGGCGAAGTGAGAAAATCACTTCATATTGAAGTTGCCCTTTGTACCCTTACACAAGCTTCTCTTAACCCGGAATATATAAGTTGTGATGGTTTTACCATCAACTTTTCCAATAATGCCTCATCAGTAAATATCCAGTCTTATTTTTGGGATTTCGGAGATGGCACCACTTCAACAGATGAAATACCTATACATACCTATGCAGATACCGGCAGATATATTCTGAAACTTGTAGTTAATAAAGACCAGGCTTGTTCTGATTCTGCTACGGCTATCGTAAAAGTTTTTCCCGGCTATTTCCCGGACTTCAGGGATAATTCGCCAACCTGTAAAGGTGTTCCGGTGCAGTTCAATGATGGTACGAGAGCAACTTACGGCAATGTAAATTACTGGCACTGGGATTTTGGTTTAAATTCTGTTTTTAATGATACCAGCCGACTGCAAAATCCAATGTTTACCTACCCTGTATCGGGAGACTATATAGTTACGTTTATTGTAGCCAGTAATAAAGGTTGTATAGATACCGTTGTTAAAACAATTTCCATCGTAGACAAGGCACCCTTCACCATAACGCCAAGGGATACACTCATTTGCAATATTGATACTTTGCAGTTGCATGCACGCGCTACTACAGTTGGTAATGTAGTCTGGACTCCGAATTATAATATCAGCAGTACCACCAGTTTTGATCCTTTCGTTAGCCCAGATGTTTCCACAACTTATTATGCCTCTTATGCAGATAATTTTGGCTGCAGCGCCCGTGATTCTGTTCGGGTAAACGTGGTGACCGAGGTGAGCCTGCAGGCCCTGGCAGATACCAGCATTTGTGCAACTGATAGCATAACCATACAGGTAAACTCAAATGCTTTGTATTATACCTGGACGCCTGCAGCGGGGCTGAGTAAGGCTAATATTAAAAGTCCTAAAGCCTCACCGGTAACTACAACCAGGTATCACCTTTACGCATCTATTGGCAAGTGTTTTAAAGAAACAGACATAACTATAAAACCGGTTCCATACCCCCAGGCATTTGCGGGAAAAGACACCAGTGTTTGCCTTGGTAAAGATGCACAGCTCTATGGTAGCGGCGGCAGCATTTATTCGTGGACCCCTGCCCGTTACCTAAGCAGTGCAGATGTTGCTTCGCCTAAAGTTATTCAACCCCAGCGCAGTGTACAGTACCTGCTGGAAGTAAAAGATACCCTGGGTTGTCCAAAACCTTCCTATGATACAGTTTATGTAGAAGTTGTGAATATTAATGCTAATGCTGGTC
>JBDSWG010000067.1:0-23751 GCA_039926825.1 Ferruginibacter sp. | reverse complement strand
CATAGCCATAAACTGGTGGGCCACACCAAAAACTACAAATGCATTTTTTTGAGTAGCGTTTAACACCGTAAGGATACCCAGCAATACCTGGAGACAAATTAATACGAATAGCCCTAACCGTAAAGATTCAAAAACTTTCGACCCACGAATTTTTGAGGTAGTGATGAAAAAAGTTAATACCACAAAAAAAAGTACATAAGCAATTATGCGATGTGTAAACTGTACCCACAAGGGATCATTTACAATTGGTAAGGAATGTTCGGACCACGTTGGTACCATGTTTCCATTTATATCCGGCCATGTAGGCGCCGTAGCCGCGGCGTGCAGGCCGGCCATAAAGCCACCAAAAATCAACTGGATAAAAAATAAAATTGTTATGCCCGTTAAAGCATTTTTGACCTTTGGGTTTACCAGGAAATTTTGCATACCCGGCAGCAGGCTAAAAGCAAACCAGCATGTATAAGCCAGCAAAACCAGGGCAGCTATAAAATGTGTGGTAAGTTCTACATGGCCCACAAAATATTTCTCCGGCACCAGGCCGCTTTTCACCATCAGCCAGCCGATGGCACCCTGTAAGGCTCCCAGCAGGAACAATAACAACAAAGGCGCAATCATTGCCCGCGAAAATTTTTTACGGATAATAAAATATACAAAGCCAATAATGAATACGATACCCATGAGCCTGGCCCATAAACGGTGCAGCCATTCCCAGAAAAAAATGAATTTAAAATCATGAAGGGAAAAATGCTGATGCACATATTTAAACTGGTCGGTGTTCCTGTACCGGGCAAACTCTTCCTGCCAGGCAGCCTCGTTAAGCGGGGGCAATGCTCCGGTAATAGGTTTCCATTCCGTGATGGATAAGCCAGATTCCGTAAGCCGGGTAATGCCACCAATCATTACCTGCACGATGATCATACCGACACCGATGAGTAACCACGTGGCAACCTGCCGGTTGTTTTTTTGCCGTTCTGTCTGCAGCATATTAAGGCAAAGTTAGGTTGCATTATTTGTGAATAAAATTGCTGCGGATAATTTATCTAAACATAGGACATTTGCAACGTGTTAAGGGCCTACTATTACAAAACTAAAACAGAAGCCGGGCTGGATGAAGCCGGTCGCGGTTGCTATGCCGGGCCGGTATTTGCAGCAGCCGTTATTCTCCCAAAAAACTTTTTCCACCCGCTCCTCAATGATAGCAAACAACTTTCACCGGAGGAAAGAGCCGAACTGAGGCCTCTGATAGAAAAAGAAAGTATTGCCTGGGCCGTAGCTTCTGTGTGCAATAATGAAATAGACCAGATAAATATTTTGCAGGCCTCCTTCAAAGCCATGCACCTGGCCCTGGATCGTCTATCAAAAATGCCCAATCATTTACTCATAGATGGAAACCGGTTTAAGCCCTACAGCAACATCCGCCACACCTGTGTAATAAAAGGTGACGGCATTTATGCCTCCATTGCGGCAGCCAGCGTATTAGCCAAAACCCACCGCGATGCTTACATGCAGCAGCTTCACGAAGAATATAATTATTACGGGTGGCATACGAATAAAGGCTATGGCACGCGGGAACATCGCAAAGCCATTGATGAAAAAGGCTTGTGCAAATACCATCGCAAAAGTTTTAATATACTTTCCCCGCAACTGGAAATATTTGCAGAAGATGCCGGGTAATATTTCCTGGTAAAGCTTACACTTCTTCGAAAGCGCCTAACCCCTGGCGTATGATACTGATTTCCTCCGACGTACAATCTACAACCGTGGAAGGTACAATGCCACCACTGCCACCGTCAATCACAAAATCTACCAGGTGGCCAAAGGTCTCCTGTATAATTTCAGGGTCCGTATATTCTTCCACCATTTCACCGGGCAGGGAAGCGCTTAATAAAGGATGGCCAAGGCTATCTAAAATATGACGGCATATTTCGTTATCGGGTATACGCAGTCCAATCGTAGACTTTTTACTTTGCAGCATTTTCGGCACTTCTTTACTGGCTGGTAAAATAAAGGTATATGGGCCGGGCAAGTAGTGCTTTAGTAAACGATATAAAGGGGTACC
The DNA here is from genome assembly GCA_039926825.1 of Ferruginibacter sp. Classification (GTDB taxonomy): domain Bacteria; phylum Bacteroidota; class Bacteroidia; order Chitinophagales; family Chitinophagaceae; genus Ferruginibacter. Next base: position 21,692 of record JBDSWG010000067.1, on the reverse strand, counting down.
AATGCTTTTTGTAAAATCACTGAGGTGGCTCAGATCTTTGCAGATAAAGGAAAGCTGGGCCTTGTGTGGATCTATATTTTTTATGCGGCAGATTTTTTCCACCGCTTTATTATTATAAATATCGCAGCCAATACCATAAATCGTATCCGTGGGGTAAATAATAACCCCACCATCCAACAGGCAATCTGTTACCTGCTTCAGCAGCCGGGGTTGTGGGTTTTCGGGATGAATGTGCAGCAGCATGAAGCAAAATTACAAAATTCACTTACTGCAAATGAAAACAAAAATTAAGGTTTACTTTCGCAGCGCTTTTTTAATATTAAATTAATACTATGTCTGTTATTACTGTGGGCACTATGGCCTTCGATGCAATTGAAACGCCTTTTGGAAAAGTGGATAAAATTGTCGGCGGGTCTGCAACCTATGTGGCGTATGCAGCCAGCCAGTTTGCCCGGCCCGTGCAGCAGATTTCTATTGTTGGTTACGATTTTCCGGAAGAAGAAATGGAATCCCTGAGAAAAATCGGTGTGCAACTGGACGGTGTTGAGATAGTAAAAGATAAAAAATCTTTTTTCTGGAGCGGAAAATATCACATTGATATGAACAGCCGCGATACTTTGGTAACAGACCTGAATGTGCTGGAAGATTTTGATCCTAAAGTGCCGGACAGTTACCAGGGCGCAGACTTCCTGATGCTGGGCAACCTGATGCCGAAACTGCAAATGAGCGTCATCGATCAAATGAAAGAAAGGCCGAAGCTCATCGTGATGGATACAATGAATTTCTGGATGGACATTGCGATGGACGAACTTAAAGAAGTGTTGAAAAAAGTGGATGTCTTAATGGTCAATGACGGGGAGGCCCGCCAGCTCAGCGGTGAAGTTTCTCTCGTAAAGGCTGCCAGAAAAATATTAGAGATGGGGCCATCTTACCTTATCATTAAGAAAGGGGAACACGGGGCTTTACTGTTTCATGAAAACCATGTCTTCTTTGCACCTGCCCTGCCATTGGAAGAGGTCTTCGACCCTACCGGTGCCGGCGATACGTTTGCCGGCGGCTTCATTGGCTACCTGGCTAAAACAAAAGATATCAGTTTCGAAAATATGAAACGAGCCATCATTGTTGGTAGTGCTATGGCGAGCTTCTGTGTAGAAAAATTTGGTCCTGAACGTTTGAAAGAAATTACTAAGAAAGATATAGATGCACGAATAGAAGAATTCGTACAACTGGTCAATTTTGACATAGACCTGGTAGACTAATTTTCACTTTCTCTCATAAAATATGCTGGATATAATTATATTATTTTTCCTGGCCCGCAGCATCGGCGATAAGGCTGCAGTAAAAGGGCTACCACGGCGGTGGTGGGTTTTTTATACGGTTATGGCCTGGGTAGTGGCGGAAATGATTGGCATCTTACTAGGCCTCATGTTGTTGGGCAGAAATAATATTCTTTCCTTTAATGGATACCTCATCATCCTGGTCTGTGCTTTTGGCGGTTATTTATTCATCCGCTACGTGGTAGAAAAAATGCCATCTAAAACAGATGACATTGATAAAATAGGCGAAGACCTATAACCTTAAAATTGTTTCCGCGCCAGCACAATTACATTTTTATATTTTTTCGTTTTTCCCGCCAGGTTAAAGACTTCGGTATAAATAATATATATCCCGGAGTTAAGCCGTTCGTTTTTCTCTCCCAGCCCATCCCAGCGGTAAAATCCTTTTACCCCGCTCAATGCATTTCTCTGGAGGTATCTTACCGGCCGGCCCGTAGCATCAAAAATGGTAATGTTAGCTACATAACCGCCCTCAGGAAATTCATAAGTAATGGTTGCAAAATCATCCTGCCCATCATTGTCCGGGCTAATGATTTCCGGCGTAACAGATATGGTGCCCTGCACGGCAGCATCCATGCGGTATTGAGAATTTTTGTAAGTGGGTGTACCATAGCCCACACTGCTTGCTGCACTATGCCAGTTTTTTTCGTCCTGGGAAGGCCCATTATAGTCTATGCGTTCCAGTGAGACGCCTTCGCGGTCACTGATAAGTTTGAAATGCCATTTTTCCGTATAGGCTACTTCATCCACTATGCTGCCTTGTTCGTTAAGAATAATAACATCGCCTTTGTCATCATTGAAAGAAGGCATGCTGCTGATTTGTAAAATACGATCCGGATCGTTTGCAATAAAATCTCTTAATAATAAAGCCTTGCTGGCTGTTATTACCAGGAATTCGCCGGGGAACAAAAGGTAATCTTCGCTGCTCAGTTGTTGTATGCTGCTTATGGCGCCTGCGGTGTTGCGGTTAGCAATATAAATATTCCGCAGGGTAAGTATATCTGTACTCCGGTTATAAATTTCTACCCAATCTGTTCCACCGGATTTAGGATTAAATAATATTTCATTAATGACGACATCCAGGCTATCCGTATGTTCATACAAACCTACCCGCGCCGTATTGTTAGTGGCAATTGGGTTACCGGCACAGTCAACTGACGACATTGCTGTAACCGTATATATTTTTTGCCGCAATAAAGGCCTGGCAAGTTTCAGCGTAACGTGATCAAATAATGGGCCTTGTGGTGTGGCGGATACAGGTGCGCCAATACCATCGCTTATTGTATAATTTGCCGGGACCGCAGCACGGGCACTGTCCAGCGGTTCGCTGAAAACCAATGTAACGGTTACACTATCGGTAGCGTATGCACGTAATAACCGCGGTGCCTGGGCATCGGCATTAATGGCATCCACAGAATTCTTTTTTGCCGGTGTGCCACCTTTCGGATCTACGCTGGCCTTCCAGTTGTTCATGCCCGCACAAGGGTTTTTGGTATCTATCATTTCGAGCGTCCAGCCACCGTCTTTTTTCAACTCATTCTGGTACCAGGCATCGGTATAGTTCACGGCATGTATAATATTACCTTGAGGTGATTTCAAGAAGATTAAATCACCGGTATTGCCCAGGCTGGGAAAACTGGTAACCGATATAACCGGCCCGAAAGCACTCAATGCTGCTACAGCGCTGCTGGTACAGACCACCACGAAACTATCGGCTTTTAACAGGTAGGAAGGCATGGGGCCACTTTGCCCGGAAGGCTTTGCCAGGCGCCAGTTTAGAAGGTTGATGTTGGCGCCACTGGTATTTTTTAATTCTATCCATTCCGCATCAGGCAGCCCAACAATCGGTGTGGGATCGGCCATTATTTCGTCAATCACAACGTCATAAGATGATGGTGTAAAGAAATTAAAAACTGCTGAGCCATTAGCCTGTGCATTGCCAGCCAAATCTTTCACCCCATTAATGGTAACGGTAAGGTTTGTACGAGCAGGGAAAGGCGTGGCAAATGTGAGGTGAACCAGGGAAGTATTTACGGCATCCCGAACCGCAGACAGGGGCGAACCTATACTATTATTGACTACGTAATTGGCAGAAAGCTGGCTGCTGGTAATATCTACGGCTTCGTTAAATAATACATCTACCATGGTAGCAGAAACGGCTGTGGCTGAAACAACCGCAGGTGGGGTTACATCCGGTACATAATCTTTCACTTCTATATCGTCAAAGAAATGACGTTGAAAAAAACTACTGGTACTTTGTTTAACCAGTATTCCAAAGAAGGAAGACGTAGTGAAGGTTGCATCCGTTACAGTGCCTTCACTGGTATAATTTGTTCCGGCGGCCAGGTCACGCTGCAGGTTCCAGAGATTAGCAGCCGTACGGGTCACCTTTATAGTCATCACGTTATTGCTTGTATTCAGAATGCCGTTTATGCCATCAATAATTTTAGTAACAGCGCCGGTGGCATCTTTACGGTACAGGCTGATTTCATCATCCGTATTTCCTATGCGCACAAAATACCCGGACGTACTGTTCAGCGTAAGGTCGCTGGCAGAGGCCGTAAGAAAAACATCAATATAATTTGCCCCGGAAGGATTAAAGGTTACCTGGCAATAAAAATTCCATTCTGCTGATGTTGCTTTAGTATTCACCGTACTCAGGTAAAATACACTGCTGGCCACCGTATTATTGCTTTGCAGCTGCAAGGCAGGGTTTACTATCCAATCGGCTGTATTACCTACCCATGCAGGGTTTGCGGTAAAGTTGCCATCAATGAAATTATCTGTAAACTGTGCTATTGCCGCCAGGCGAACAATAGAAAATAAAAACAAAAGTGTAATAAATTTTCTCATATGCAAAAAGCTATGCTTTAAAGATAAGGCTTAGCGTCTAAATGGGGCTAATGGGAGAATTCGTTTTGCACCGCTTAACGAAACCTATATATGAAATGGTTGTAATTTTACGTCAGTAAATTTTATATAATCGCCAAAAAGCTTCAGCCTGAGTTTAATGCAGGCAGGTAAAAAAACTTAATATGAAAATTGCAGTTGTCGGAGCCACCGGGCTTGTAGGTAGCAAAATGCTCCAGGTATTGGCAGAAAGAAACTTCCATGTAACGGAACTAATACCTGTAGCCTCGGAAAAATCTGCCGGAAAAAAAATTGTATTTCGCGGCAAAGAATATACTGTGGTAACCCTGCAGGATGCCATTAATGCAAAACCGGACCTGGCGTTATTTTCTGCCGGCGGAGATACATCTAAAGAATGGGCCCCGCGTTTTGCAGCCGCAGGCATAAAGGTGATAGACAACAGCAGCGCCTGGCGCATGGATGAAACAAAGAAACTGGTGGTGCCGGAAGTGAACGGAGACGTGCTGACGAAGGATGATGTAATCATCGCCAATCCAAATTGCAGTACCATACAAATGGTGCTTGTATTGCAACCTTTACATAAAGCCTTTCACATAAAAAGAGTAGTGGTGAGTACTTACCAGAGCGTAACGGGTACGGGTGTAAAAGCCGTGGACCAGATGATGAATGAACGTAAAAATGTAAAAGGGGAAATGGCTTACCGCTATCCCATAGATTTAAATGCCATTCCGCAGATAGATGTCTTCCTGCCAAACGCTTACACCAAAGAGGAAATGAAAATGGTGAATGAAACAAGGAAAATAATGGGTGACAACAGCATCCGCCTAACGGCTACCTGCGTACGTATACCGACAATGGGTGGCCATAGCGAATCTGTAAATATAGAATTTGAAAAAAACGTAACAGCCGGGGACGTTAAGGCTATATTAAAAAGCGCTCCCGGATTGGTGGTGCAGGATGATATCGATAATTTCGTTTACCCCATGCCCCTCACCGCACATGATAAAGATGACACATTTGTGGGCCGCATACGGGTAGATGAAAGCCAGCAAAACACAATCAATTGCTGGATTGTAAGTGATAACCTGCGCAAAGGCGCCGCTACCAATGCTGTTCAGATTGCAGAATGGCTGGTGGAAAAATCAATGATTTAATGAAATTATTTTTTCTTTTTTTATTTACCGCTTCTGCTTTGCTAGCGCATGCGCAGCAAAAAAATATTGTGGTCCATTTTTTATATGGAAGCACACCCGCGAATGGCTATGAAAAAACAGAGAAGAATAGATTTGGCGGTAAGAAAGGCGGCCACGTCAGCCTCGAAGCGGGTGATAGCATTATTGGTTTTCAACCCAAAGGGAACTGTCACCTGGTAGCGATGAATAATTTAAAAAACGGTTACTTCCGGGCAGATGATAAAAATAAATGGCTGGCCGATACAGTAGGAAATAAATATACCTCCATCCTCATCCCCGTATCCGATGAACAATATGCTCTTTTGAAAAATACCTTGAATAATTATTTAGATGAATCTCCATATGATTATGCTTTCCTGGGCATGCGATGCGCCGCAGCTACTTCAGATATTTTGGAGCAAATCGGTATCCTGGATAAAAAAAACCGTACGGCTAAATGGACTTCCAATTTCTACCCCCAGCTCTTTCGCCGACAAATGTTGAAACTGGCAGAAGATAAAAACTATACCATTGTAAGGCACGAAGGAAGAAACAGCCGCAAGTGGGAAATGGAGTAGGTTATTGAATATTGTAAATTGTAAATTGAATAATGGTTGGCAGATCATTGCCTGAAATATTATTGACTATTTGTAATTACACTATGAATAAATCCTAACTCTGCTTGAATTCAAAATTAATAAGGACATTTTAATTGACTTATCAACATTCAACATTTAAAATAAATTTCCACCCAAACCACGGCGGCAACATTTTCTGTTGCTGCTACACGAGTCAGTGGGTCAAAACTATTGATAACGGAGGTCATTCGTCCTTTGTTTGTTTTCCCATTTAGCATTCAACTCATGAAACTGCCGCTAATTGCTTATGAAACTATACAACATATTTGCCGCCCTGTCTAAATGATTTCCTTTTTATTCATTACCCCGGCTCTACCAACAAATTTTCAAAAGGAATATGCAGATATTCAGCTATATCCACAAAGCGGTGAAGGCTAATATCTGATTTATCGTTTTCAATATTACTCAGTGCGCCTTCGGTAATATGTAGATGTGCGGCAAGCTGGCATTGCTTTATACCTTTTACAAGGCGCCATTTACGAATGTTCGTGCCATAGCAATGTTTAGAAGTATTTGTTTTCATTTGGTAGGTTTGTTTGGGCTATGAAAATATTGAAAAATATTTATTCCTCTTCCCCCCCCCCTGTTTAATTAACGAAAGCATAACAAAACTTTAGTCACACTAAAGAAATATGCAGTAGAACTAAAGAAAGATTAGTGAAAATATTTTGATTTCGTTTTGAAGCTGGTGAATTTTACATCATCAATGGCCACTGATACGGGTAAGCCGAAAATCGGTAAAAAGAGTAGGTAATTAATTAACATTTTCAATTTAAGATTATGAAAATATTCATGCAAGTTTGTTTCTTTCTATTTGTCTTTTCCTGCAATTCAATGGCTCAAAGCCAAGACCAAATGACAATTGCAACAGATGAGGGAACACTAATTGTGTCGAAAACTACATCTGGTAAAGAAACTATTATGTTTAATTCTAGTACATGGGATTCTATTGCAACAAACACTGCTTATACATCAGATAATCTGTCTTCTGTTGCGCCGGTTGGTATTTGTATTACCATTGCGAACCGGGACTCAAACTGTAGCAGAGGTATTGGTTTCAGATGCCATATTTTTGATTGTCCGCCAAAAGGGGGTAGAATTGTAAATGCTGTCAACAGAGATGCGCGGGCGACTTTACAGAAACAAGATGATGGTTCAGTTAAAATTATTTTTGAAGATCAAATTGACTGGGAAAGTTTAGCTAATTAAAGTCATACTGGGGGCAGCCGCCAGGTTGCTCTCTTTCAAAAATTAATGATGAAGTTTTTACAAGGTTTTTTCGTAATGATATTGTTTTTGAGTAGCACATGTTTTAGTCAAAACTTAAGATATTTCGACATACATGAGAGCAGTGTTAGATTGAAAGCTAAACCAACGGTTATCTATTTATGTGCAACTTGGTGTCATCCCTGTATGCAGAAACTGGATACCATTATAAAAGTTTTTTCCAGAAGACAAGATGTCAATTTTCAAGTTGTGTTTGAACTCTCCAGCTATAAAAGAATTCCTCAGATTTTAGCGAAAAACAAATACGATTCATCTCTTATTACACTCATGAGTTCCAAATATTATCCAGTATCAAATAAGATAATACAAACTAAACTTCCACAGAAGGCCTTTAAATCATTTAATAAAGAGCTTCGCCTGGAATTTCAATTCGCACAAAACTCCTGTTTAGATGCCTGGGTTGGCAGTGCTTTAATTTTTAAAAATGAAAAATTGCTAATAACAGATGCTGGACTAGATAAAAATGAATTAATTCTGAAGATTGAAAACAGCCTAATCACAATATTCTGATACTGGGGGATGTACTAAATAAACTTAATTGCATTGACTCTTAAAGCATTTGCGGTTTGGAGTTTTGTTGGTGAACAAAAGTGGACTGTAAATTTTAAAGTTGTTTTTCGGGGGAGGTGTTGCGATGATGTTGAGAAGATATACAAACCACAAAATCTCAATCATCCCGTTAGTGGTAAAAATAAAGGAAGAAAAGTATTATGGGAAAGAATAAGGGGCTTACGTTACTATGTGTTTAATTAATAGAAGCCACTATTGATACTAATAAATAAACGCATCTCCTTAATCATTCATTATAATTCATCAGGTAACGTTATCTGCTGCATCATTTCACAGGGATAAATTTACATTTTAGGAATTCGGCAATTAGTTGTTATATGTTTCATCATGCACGATACTTTATCTGTTGTCTCAGTTTGACAATACTTTCGGGTATAACAATCGCTCAGCCTGCAATCAAAGAAAAATCAGATAGCCTCAAACTAAATGAAAATAAACCCGAACTCTTTTCCTCCGGCTTTATAGATGTAATGAACAACGGGCAGGTGAATGCATCTGCCCGTTTAATAAAATTGTACATTGGCGAACCAGGTAAATTTTCTATTCCCATTTCATTTTACGGCGGGGTAAGCAATAATAATTTTCAGCAGCAAACGCCTACCTTTTCTAAAAGCAATGACCACCTCGTAAACCAGTACATCAACCCCCTGAGCGGCTTAATCAACATCAGTATAGATGATACCAATTATTTTAATCAAACTGAAAGCGTAACAAAATCCGGCTTTATTTACCGCGTAGGCGAAAGGGTGCTTAACGGCGTAAGGGTAGGCCCTATAGCAGACCCCCGCACCGGCAAAGCAACCAGCTTTTTAAACAGCTTTGGCTTTGCTGGTTTTTTGTGGCAAACCGGTGCCTGGGAAAAAACCAATAGCAAAAATATTGGCGTGTTCTGGCTGGCCATGCGCTACCATGCATGCTATACCAATCCCAAACAAATAAAAGAATTTCTTTCAGAGGTAGAAACCAACGGCGTGTATCACGGGTATTCCGTGGGCTTCGGCATAGAGATAGATAAAGTAGTAAACATTAAAGCCATTTATTACAAGTATGTAAAAGCGCCGGAGATAGATTACGGGTTTCCTATTTACCAGTTTACGTTTAATTATACGATGGAGGGAAGAAAGTAATTTGGACTATTGAATATTGTCGATTGTAAATTGAATAATGGTTAGCCTAACAATGATCGGATTGCCTAAGCAGGTTGTAAACTATTGATTAGTAATTATTGATTATTTATTATTATTCAACTACCCTTTTACTGCCCGGATTAAATTCCCAATTCCCAATTCCCAATTCCTAATATACTAATCAACTAATCAACCAATCAACTAATCGTCCACGTCTCACTTCCCCGAATCAGATTATCTAAATCACCTTCCCCTTTCTGCGCAATCACCTCTTCTATCTGCATAGCCATAACATCTTCATAGCAGGCGCGGTCATTTTCGTAGAATACGCCAAAGGGCCGCGGCAGGTGGCCAGCCAGCGTGGGATCATCAAACATGCGGGTAAGTATCTGCGCTTTGTAAAAATCTTTTTCATCATGCACCCATAAATCATCGGTGCTGCTGCCTTCTTCCAGGTTTATTATCACCGGGTGAAAGCCCTCCAGCTTAATGCCTTTATTCTGACCGGCACCAAATACTAATGGCTTCCCTTGTTCCAGGAAAAGTGCTTCTTCCGGCTTGCTGCTTTTTTCTGTAAACACTTCAAAGGCACCATCATTAAAAATGTTGCAGTTCTGGTAGATTTCTAAAAACGATGTGCCTTTATGTGCCTGCGCCCTCAGCAGCATGGCCTGCAGGTGTTTGGGATCACGATCCATACTGCGGGCAATAAAACTCGCATCTGCACCCATAGCTAAAGCCAGCGGGTTAAAAGGGTGATCAATGCTCCCCATCGGTGTACTCTTGGTTACTTTCCGCTCTTCCGAGGTTGGTGAATACTGCCCTTTGGTAAGGCCATAGATCTGGTTATTAAATAATAAAATATTTACATCAAAGTTGCGGCGCAGCAGGTGAATGGTATGGTTACCACCAATGCTGAGGCCATCGCCATCGCCGGTTACAATCCAGACACTCAGTTCCGGGCGGGCAGCTTTCAGGCCACTCGCCACGGCGGTGGCCCGGCCGTGAATGCTGTGCATGCCGTACGTATTCATATAATACGGAAATCGGCTGCTGCAGCCGATGCCGGAAACGATAACGATATTTTCTTTAGGAATGCCCAGCGTCGGCATCACTTTCTGCACCTGTGCCAGTATGCTGTAATCTCCGCAACCCGGGCACCAGCGCACTTCCTGGTCGGTGGCAAAATCTTTTGGCGTAAGCGCCGGCCTCGTGGCTTGTTCTGTCTCCATAATAAAAAAGTATATCTACAAAGTTAATCAACCGCTACGGAGATAATTTGTTATTTTATGAAATCTTCTGACGCATGAAGCTTTATAAAAACAGGCAAGACACAAGCATTATACCAGCATGACCATAAAAGAATCTTATAACGAGTGGGCCGGGCAATATGACAATAACCTCAACCGCACACGGGACCTGGAAGCCCGGGCCTTACGGGAATGCCTGCACGAAATTCCGCCCGGGCACTGGCTGGAAGCGGGCTGCGGCACCGGCAAAAATACGGGCTGGCTGGCACAAAAAGCTGAAATCCTTACAGCCGCTGATTTTTCTGAAGGGATGTTGCAGGTGGCCAAAGAAAAAAACGTTTCTGAAAATGTAGAATTTATAACCATGGATCTCTGTGCCCCCTGGCCCTTTAAAGCAGGTTATTTTTTTGATGCCATCATCTTCAGCCTGGTGCTGGAGCATATTGAAGACTTGCCGGTATTGATGAAAAAAGCCGCTGCCGTGCTGCAGCATAAGGGCCTCATCTACATAGCAGAATTACATCCTTATAAACAATACAGCGGCTCCAAAGCCCGCTTCATGGTAGGCGATACACTTCACGAACTCACCTGCTATACCCATCATGTAAGCGATTACCTCTCCGCCGCATCATCCGCCGGCCTAAGCCTTCACGCTATAAAAGAATATTTTGATGAGGAGCCCGAAGGCCGTGGAAAAGGATTGTTACCTCGCCTGTTGGTGATGATATTTCAAAAAAAATAATGTGGCAGCCCGGCGGTTGTACATATCCCGGCATTGGTCCTGCTTTACGCTGCAAGTCCGGCACACGCCCGTGCTCAAGCCTTCACCGTGCTTTCCGCTGCAATCAGGGCTGGATACCGGTCAGCAGCAAGCTTTTCAGCATTTATATAAAAAGATCGTTGTATAACTTACCACCCGGTGTAATGGCGTAAGGTTCCAGGTCTGTAATGCCTTCTTCAGCCAATACCTGTTCATCAATAAAACAATTGCCGGTACAATCTGCCGCATTCCGGGAGAAGATGATGCGGGCCGCATCCGCCATAATTGCTGGCTTGCGGCTCATTTTTATCAAAGCTTCGCCCCCTAAAAGATTTTGCACTGCTGCCGTCGCAATAGTAGTGCGGGGCCACAAGGCATTACTGGCAATACCCTGCTTTTTTAATTCTGCCGATAAGCCCAGCGCAATCATCGTCATATCATATTTTGTAAGGGTATAAGCCAGGTGACTGCGAAACCATTTCATATCTAAATTCAGCGGCGGGGAGAGGGTTAAAATATGGGGGTTGTTTCCTTTTGCCAGGTGAGGGATGCAGGCCTGGCTCACAAAAAATGTTCCCCGCACGTTGATCGAAAACATGAGATCAAAACGTTTGGCTTCCATTTGCGCTGCCGGCGTCAGGTTTATGGCCGAGGCATTGTTTACAAGTATATCTATACCCCCAAAGTGAGCAGCGCCTTCTTCCACCACGGCTTTTACCCGCTCTTCATCGCGGATGTCGCACTGTAACGGTAAGGCTTGTCCGCCAGCAGCAATAATTTCTTCTGCCGCAGAATAAATGGTGCCGCCGAGTTTTTCATTTTCCACTACTGACTTGGCAGCAATAATAATATTGGCTCCTTCAGCCGCAAGCTTCAGGGCTATGGCTTTACCAATGCCGCGGGAAGCGCCGGTAATAAAAACAGTTTTATTTTTAAATGACATGGTGGGGTGGTTTTATTTCAAATATACCTGCAACTTTCATTGCAGGTATAACGTATAACAAGGGATAGTCTTATTTGTTTATGCCAGTGTGGCTTCGTGTGTAATGTTCGTATTCAGCAGTTTGCTGATGGGGCAATTTTCTGCGGCATTCGTAACTGCTTTATCAAAGTCTTCCTGGCTGATTCCCGGCACTTTCGCCTGAACGGTAAGGTGCGATTCTGTAATGCTGCCATCACCCAGCGTAATCTCGCATTTAGTTTCTATTTCATCCGGGGTAAATCCTGCTTCGCCTAAAACAAAAGTCAGTTTCATGGTGAAGCACCCGGCATGTGCTGCCGCCACCAGTTCTTCCGGGTTTGTGCCCGTACCATTTTCAAAACGGCTGGTATAGCTATACTGCGTTTTATCCAGCGTATTACTTTGTGTTGTCAGGTTTCCTTTACCTTCTTTCCCGGAACCGTTCCAGACGGCTGTTGCATTTCTTTTCATATTTATTCTTTTATAGTTATTAAAAATTTATGGATGATGTGTTTTTTTTTCCAGCTTCTGTGGTATTACAAACATGGCCAGTACCAGTACATAAATCCAGTAGGAAATATATACAGAAAACAGGGCCGTTATAATTCCTGCCAGGGCCAGGCAAATAGCAATTATGTTTTGAACCAGGCCATCTTGTATAGAAGTTTCCGAGAGGCTTTCATCTACCAGGCGGGCCTTAAAATAAGAATAACGTCGAACCATATACGCAGCCAGGGAACACATGAGTAAAACAAAACCGAGGCACATAGATGCCAACGGAACCCGCGGGTGATCACCCACCATCAAAATAGGAAAAGGTATCAGCGTTATCCAGAAGAGCACGTGCATATTCAGCCAAAGCATTTTATTGTTTATCTCCTTCAGCGTATGATACAACTGGTGATGATTGATCCAGAAGACGGCGATAAAAGCAAAGCTGAATATAAAAGCCATGATATTCGGAAACACACTCGTAAGTACAGTAAAGTTTCTTGCGATGCTGGCATCTTCTGAAAAACGTGGCACCTTAAACTGGAAAGCTAATAGCGTTATTACAATTGCAAATACACCGTCGCTGAAGGCCTCCAGGCGGTTCGTTGTAATGATGAAATTTCTTTTAATCAGTTTCAAGGCAATCGCTTTTCGCTATCTTTTAATTTAATCCCGGCGCCGGTTTATTTCCCATTATTTTTTCAATGTCTGCCATCACTTCCGGCGTTAGTAAAGTTTGCATTTCCAAAGATTTAAGGTTCTCTGTAAGCTGCTGCTTCTTTGTTGCGCCTAATATTACGGTACTTACATCAGGATTTTTCAGGCACCAGGCAATACTTAATTGCGCAGTTTTTATACCCAACTTTTGCGCCAGTGCTGAAAGTTTTTTTACTTTCTTTAATTTATCTTCTGTCACCCAGCGCTCCTTTAGCCAATCAAAACCTTCCAAAGAAAAGCGGCTGTTGCGGGGAATACCATCATTATATTTTCCACTTAGCAGGCCAGCTGCCAATGGGCTCCAGATGGTTGTTCCGAGGCCTATATTCTTAAAGATTTCTTTAAACTCAAGTTCCACTTTATAACGCTCAAATAAATTATACTGCGGTTGCTCCATTGTAGGCCCCACCAGGTTGTAGCGCTCGGCCACGCGGTGTGCTTCCATAATTTCCACACCACTCCATTCACTGGTTCCCCAGTATAAAATTTTGCCTTGTTGCATCAGGTGGTTCATGGCCCACACAGTTTCCTCCACAGGCGTATTGGGATCCGGCCGATGGCTATAAAATAAATCGAGATAATCCAGTTGCATACGCTTCAATGCTTCATCACAAGCTTCCATAAGATGCTTGCGGCTGTTGCCCGTTTGGTTAGGTTTATTTTTTTCTCCCCGCCAGCCAAAATAAGCTTTGGAAGAAATGATGTAAGAGGTGCGATCCCATTTCTTTTTCTTAAGAATACGACCCATCATTTTCTCACTTTCACCCAGGGCATAGGCTTCAGCATTATCAAAAAAATTGATGCCGTTATCATAGGCCATCGTCATGAGCGAGCCTGCCAGCGTATCATCTATTTGCTTACTAAAACTTACCCAGCTACCGAAAGAAAGGGCACTAACCTGCAAGCCTGAACGACCTAATCTCCTATATTCCATATAATAATTTTTATTCCCGAAGTTACCATAACATTATTAAAATGTCCTGGCTATCCGTAGGTAGCAGGGATTATCTACATGCCGGCCTGGCCGCCTGGTACTTTTAATATTCCGGTGGGATGAATGATGGTATAATTCTTAAAATCCTGGCGGGCTTCCATTCCCACGCCATCTATGATATGTGTTTTTGTGCGTATGCGCACGGGTTTGTCAGTGTAAAATTCTTTACCGGTGCGGCGGCGGTCCCAGTACATTTCTTTACAGTAAAGCGTATCGCCTTTTATATTCCAGATGCGAACACTATCCCGGAGAAAAACCACGTCTTCGTTTTCTTTATAGCGTGCATACATAGCCGTGAGTGTGCTTTCGTGGACACCAGCTTCATTGTAAAACATCACCTTCAGTGTATTAGGAAATTCCAGGTAAGGCACTGTATCCTGCACCCGCAGCATCAGTGGCGAAGTGAGTACGGCTTTTGGGCGACCGGATGAACTAAAATCAATTTTTACTTTACGGGCCTCTTCTACTCCCACTTTCCGGGAATATAACTGGTCAATGACGCGGCGATCATTTTTACAGCCATATAAAAAAAAGCAGCCTGTGATGCAGGCTGTTAGATAAATAATATGTCTGGTAGTAATTTTCATTTTGTATTTACCTTCGGAATAAAATAATTCCGGCAGGCCAGGTTTTAATCATACTTCCTGTTCTGGAACCAGGCCGCATTCATAGATAACCCGATGCTGAAGCGGGCAATATTTTCACGCACAGAAGCAGATTCTTTATTCCCTCTCCGGCCAACTTCCAGCCCGGTATGCAGTAAAACATAATTGCCGTAACGCAACTGCTGGAAGGATGTAAGCGGGAAAGAAGCGCCGGCCGTTAAACCATACTCCGGGCGTTTTTTATCATTCAACGTTACATAGTCACTGCCATAGTATAGCCCACCGCGGTAAGTAACGAAACTCCAGTATTTTTTTGAGGGGGTGTTACTGCTCGCAGGGTAATATTGGGCACCCAGTTTTATGCGCCAGCTGTTTTGTGTATTATCCGGCTGGCCGTAGTAAGAATATTTCCCCCAGTTGCTATACTCTATATCAGCACCCACAAGCCAATGATAATTACTGTCAGCGTAAGTAAAACCGGCACCAATGGTTGCCGGAATTTTAATCCGCCCTGCCTGGTCAAGTTTATAATTTACAGTATCAATATATACCAGGCTCCCATTTCCATCATAAATAAAAGTCGCATCCAGTTTTTCTCTCCTGGCTCTCATATTCTGCGCCAGGTTGCCATACACGCCAAAAGAAATTATTCCCTTTTTAGATGTTGTATCTGCATACTGCATTCCAAGGTTTAAAAAAACGCTTCCAAAGCGAGTCTGTGTTTCTGAATTACTACGGTAATAAATCACAGAATCATTTACAAAATTCAGCTTTGTACTGTAGTCTTTATTTCCGAAACTATAACCTGTGGTAAACCCTAAACTCAATTTTTTTAGTTTTACCCCCAGGGAAATATTTGCCTGGTTAATGCCGCCGGAACCTTCGTACAAAGTATTTACACTGTCAATATTTGTAACCCTCTTGTCTTCATTAATTTTATAACTAATGCGGGTTAAAGGTTTCAGGCCAAAACTGAGTCCGATATTATTTCCTTTAAGTTTCATTTTTTGAGAGGCAATAGGAAAACCAATTTGCAGGTATGAGACTAACGTATTTACAGACGTATACTTATCCGGCGAAATATTGCTGCGCAGGTTTCGGATATCTATCTCTCCTCCAAAATCAAATACAGTATAATATATATGTCCGAGTGCTGCGGGGTTCGTCAGGTTCAGGCTGCGGGATTCTGCCAACGCTGCTGCAATGCCACCCATGCCACGGCTGGTGATATTCTGTGCCGGTACCTGGTCGCCCATAGCATAGCGGGAATAAGGTGAATTTTCCTGGGCCTTTCCACTCTGAAAACTATAGATGAAAATAAAAGAAAAAAGAAGGGTTTTAATGTGAGCAGTTGTTAAGTTCGCTGAGTGCATACAGTCCTTTGAATAAAAAATTAGAGTCGGCAAATATCTTGTTTTTAAGCTGCCCCGCAAAATAGGCCGAATTACCCCCGGTTAAAACCACGTTAAAGTTGCCATAACGCTTGGAATATGCATCAATAAACCCTTCCAGCTCATATTGCATGCCCAGCAAGACGCCGCTTACCAGGTTTGTGCGGGTGTCATAACCAATCAGGGGAACACTAAATCCATGTTTTTCCGGCACATCCGTTACCAGGGGAAGCAGGGCCGTATGGTTATGCATAGCCTCATATCGCATGTGCAAGCCGGGGGAAATACTGCCGCCTAAAAACTCGTGGTACTGGTTTATAAAGTTATAGGTGATGCAACTGCCCAGGCCAATGATGAGGTTGTTTTGCTTTGGGTAAAAGCGGGCAGCGGCAGCCATTAGAGCCAGCCGATCTGCGCCTATGGTCTCAGGCTTTGCAACAGGTGAGGTGAAGTTGATTTTAGTTTCGTAGGAAAGGAGATGGAATTTTGTCTGCGCGGCCAAAAGATTTTCTATGGCCGGGTTATGATGAATGACGGATGATAAAATGCTGTAGCCCGGTTTTTCCTTTTCAATAAGATTCAGCAAGTCATTTAATCCATCTCCCTCCAAAATATATTCAGAAACCAGGACATCTTCATTGAAAACAGCGCCTTTCAGGCGGGTGTTTCCAAAATCCAGGCAGATAGTTGTCATAAAATTATTTTAGTCCCGTGCCCATAAAAACGTTTCCGGGCTTCAAACTTACAGCAAGCGCTTCAGGAAAACCGGAAACCTTCCAGGTTTTTAAAATGACCGTTAAGCTTAATTTTTTTCTTCAGCACTTCCATCTCCTTAAGCACCGGTAATACTTTTGCCAGGTGCCGGTTAAGGAATTCCTGCCGGTGTACCTCCTGCATTAGTTCCAGGAGAAAATATTCGTCTTCAATGTTCATACCGGTATGATGGGCAATATCATATGTGCTGAGTTCTTCGTCAGGCCTTAAAAAATCTTTTTCAATTTCCATATTCTGGTACACTTCTCTTATACCGGCGAGTATTTTCTTCATGAGCGAAGCACTGCCACGTTCCCCGTTATCCGGGTAAGTAACAATAGCACCATAGTATAATTTACCCGGCACTTCTTTTACCAGCTCCAGCACTTTAAATACCTGCTGCCCGATTGTTTTAATATCCATCTTGCCATCCTCATAGCGTTTATTTATCTCCGTTATTTCCACCAGTGTTCCCATTTCACTCAACTTCTCTTTAATAACGGGAATAATACCAAAAGGCTTTTTTTGCTCTGTACATTCTTCAATGAGCTGGCGGTAGCGGGGCTCAAAAATATGGAGGTTCACCAGCTCGCCGGGATATACTACAATGCCCAGGGGGAAAATGGGAATGAAGTTGGTCATGGGCTAAAATTTTTAATGCTACTAAATAAACAATCACTTACCAGGATAGAAAGTCTCCAGGTTTTTACCAGCAAATTATTCTCCAAATCATTACCCGCAACTTTGCTGAACCTTCTTTTATTTACCTTTAGCGGCTGAATATTATCAACACAAAAATCTTCATTTTTTGAAAGTTTCCGGATTCACCATTATTAAAAATGCGCTCCTGAATGACTACCCCGTTACTGAAGCCATTCGTTCTATACTTCCGCTGGTAGATGAAATGATTGTGCTGGTGGGCGATTGTAGCGATAGTACCCGGGCGTTGATTGCGGGAATTGGTGATGAGAAAATTAAAATTTACGACAGTACCTGGGATGCAAATCTGCGCCAGGGCGGATCCGTTCTGGCCGTGGAAACCAATAAAGCGCTGGAACTAATTGACCCTGCCAGCACCTGGGCATTTTACATACAGGCAGATGAAGTGGTGCATGAGAAATACTACGATGTCATTCGCCAGGCCTGCAAAAAATATGAGCATGAAAAAGAAGTGCAGGGTTTACTCTTTGATTACCTCCATTTTTACGGAAATTATAATTATACCGGCGATAGCCGCGTGTGGTACCTGCGGGAAGTTAGGATAATACGTGCTGGCATTGGCATTACATCTTTCAAAGATGCCCAGGGCTTTCGCTTAGATGGAAAGCGCATACAGGTAAAGAAAATTGCGGCAGCCATTTACCATTATGGTTGGGTGAAAACGCCCCAGCAAATGCATAAAAAAATAAAGCAGGTAACTAAATTCTGGCACGAAGATTCACCTGAACTGGAGCGGCAGATTAATTCCGAAGATTTTTTTAATTACGATGAGTTTGATTCGCTGAAGATATTTACTGGCACACACCCGCAGGTCATGCAGCCACGCATTAAAAGCCATGGATTAGATAAAACTTTTGACTTGTCTAAAAAAAATATTGGCCTGAAAGACAGGCTATTATTGGCTTTCGAAAAACTTACCGGCATCCGCCCGTTCACCTTCCGGAATTACAAAAAAATATAAATACTATTAAGCCAGGCTACGGTAAATGTCCAGGTAAGCCCGCGCCGCTTCATCCCAGGTAAAACTTTTTGCCCGTTTTTTAATGCTTTCATGATCCGGCATCGCCTGGTAAGCCTTCAAACTTTCCTCCAATACGCGGCGCATATTTCCTGGTTCAAAATCCGGGAAATAAAACGCTTCTTTTCCCCCTATCTCCGGCAAGGAAGTATGCGTGGATAAAATCACCGGCTTGCCAAAATACATAGCTTCTATAACGGGCAGGCCAAAGCCTTCGGCAATAGACGGAAAAAGAAATGCTTCGCAATGTTGCAGGTACCAGTATTTTTCTTCCTCGGCAATGGCGCCAGTAAATACTACCCGGTCTTCTACATTATAAAGTTTTGCAGCCTGCAGTATTTTTTCTTTGTACGCTTCGCTTTGTATTATTCCGGCAATGATCAGGCGCCGGTCATTACCTTGCAGCAATGGGGGAAGTACATGAAAATTTTTCTTGTCTGTTACTGTGCCGATTGTAAATAAAAATGGCTGCGCCGGTTGTTTGTTTTCTGCCAGGCGTGGTAAAATGCCAGTGGAAATATTACAACCATTATAAATTACACTGCAGGCTTTGCTGTTCATATCGAAATGCTTTTTCACATCTTCCAATACAAAATTAGAAATGGCAACAACGTGATCGGCATGCCGGATTTTCTTTTCCAGTTTCCCCAGGTATTTTTGTTGTTTCTCCGGCGTTTTATTTTCATAAAGAAAATTTAAATCGTGTATAGTGAGAACGACCGGCAACTTTTTTCGGAAAGGAAAATAATTACTCCCCTGGTAAGTACAATGCCAGACCGACTTCCCCGCAGGTACTGGCATATAAAATTTATGTAAGGGGTGTCTTTCAATAATATCGTAGCCCTGGGAAAACTCTGGCGTTACGGGCGGCCTTACGTACAGGGATAAACGCTCTGCGGGCTCCTGAAGGTTTCGTTTCAACGCCAGGCCCAGTTGAAGACAGTAATGGTAGAGGCCCGTATTGGGAAATTTCATTCTTTCACAATCCAGCACATAGGTTGCAGGCATCATGGACCGGTTTTAAGGGCATCTACGGCGTGGCAGAAATTATTAATGGGTGCCGAAGTAACGGTGTATCCCAGGCCTTCTATGTATTTTTTAAGCGAACGGAAATTCTGGTTGCGCTCATCTATATCATGTATTTCTATAGCCAGGTGCCGCGCCATTTTTATTACTTCCGGCGGGGAGTTATATATTATATCATATTCACTGCCTTCGCAATCCATTTTGAGAATGTCTATACGCTCCAGGTTGTGTTTGTGTATTATTTTTTCCAGCGTGATGGCAGGCACAGTCGTGCGGGATAAATTTTCTTTATTAAATCCTTCGAATACTGAGGCTACCACCTGGCTGTCTTCTGTATCGGCTGCAAATAAATCTATCTGATCTTTTTCCGTACCGGTCACGGCCATGCGGTGCAAGTCAATATTTTCCTCCAGCCCGGGATTACTTTTTATTACGGCTTCAAAAAATGTGGTGTTCGCTTCGATGGGTTCATAGGCATAAATGCGGGCACCCGGCACTTTAGACAACAGCAGCAAATCAAAAAAACCGGCATTGGCACCAATATCAATAACAACGGGATAAGTAGGCAGGCGGCTCGTCATGGAAGAAATATTATAGACATCTTCCATAAAAATTTCTTTGAAAACCTGGTAAAGGCTCTCCGGCACATCAAATGATAAGCGATGCGGCCTGGTGGTAAAATGCAGGGAGCGGTTTTTTCTCTCGCTTTTGTTCAGCATATATTCCCCGGGGTTGTAGATATTTTCCCAGAGTTTGCTGTAACGCCTGAATCCGCTTACGGGCATAAAAAATTTTCGGGTAAAAGTAAACACTAATATGCTACCGGCACATAGGGAACAAATTTTGCCCTTGCATTTAATTCTGGCCTATCTAAGTTATTTTGCAGGTATGTGGCAGCAGTTGAAAGTAGATATTGTAGCGGGCAAGGTAAAAGCCCTGGCCCGTGGCATTACTTTATTAGAAAATGATGCCCCCGGGGTAGAAGATTTTTTCGCCGGCTTAACCATAAATGATGTGCCCGTCATCGGCATTACCGGGCCGCCCGGCGCTGGCAAAAGTACCCTTACTGATGCACTTACTGCTGTGCTGGTGGCCCGCGGAAAGAAAGTAGCTATCCTATGTGTTGATCCCTCATCTCCTTTTAATATGGGTGCCTTGCTCGGAGACCGCATCAGGATGAGTTCCTGGTATAACCATAGTGGCGTGTACATACGTTCCCTGGCCACACGCGGCTCCCTGGGTGGCGTGAATGCCCGCATGATAGAAATATGCAGCCTGGTAAAAGCTGCGGGTTACGATTACATTATCATTGAAACGGTGGGTGTAGGGCAGAGCGAAGTAGACATAGCCGGTATTGCAGATGTTACCATGGTGGCCATGGTACCTGAGGCTGGCGATGAAGTGCAAACCATGAAGGCGGGGCTTATGGAAATCGCTGATATCTTCGTGGTAAATAAAGCGGACCGGCCTGGGGCAGATATGTTTGTGAAAAATTTACGGCTTATGCTGGCCCCCGCATTTAACCGGACGGAAAAAGAATTGCCGGTTTTAAAAACGGTAGCCACTACCGGGGAAGGCATAGACGCTTTAGCGGAAGCCATTGATACGCACCTGGCAGGAAATTATAATAATGATCATGCTTTGTGGCTGCTCACAGAAAAAGCCTGGCAGTTAATCTCAAAAAAACGCATGAGGAACGTAGAAAAAGCTGATCTTTACACAGCGCTCTCCCGGGCACAAAAACCTTTGAACATTTACGATTTTATAAAAAATTATTAGTATGGACATTATTCCGAATGAAAATTTTCCGCGGCAGGCGGGTGAAGGGCCCTTAGCCGTAACCGTTATTCCGGGAAAAATATATGCCTGGTGCACTTGCGGCCTCAGTGAAAAACAACCCTTCTGTGATGGAAAGCACAAAGCCATTGATGCCCTGCCTTATCAAAGCTTAAAAGTGAGTTTTGAAGAAGAGAAGGAAGTTTGGTTTTGTCAATGTAAAAAAA